>CP082962.1:613333-920000 GCA_021730285.1 Desulfovibrio sp. JY | reverse complement strand
AATAGCTCACTGGTCTAGTGGTCCTGCGCCGAAAATGTAACGGAGCTAAGCATGGTACCGAAGCCTCGAGTCCATCTTCGGATGGACGGTAGGGGAGCGTTCCCAGACGGGATGAAGGCAAGTTGTAAAGCTTGCTGGACTAATGGGAAGTGATAATGCTGGCATAAGTAACGATAAAACGGGTGTGAAACCCGTTCGCCGTAAGCCCAAGGTTTCCTGGGTAAAGTTAATCTTCCCAGGGTGAGTCGGTCCCTAAGGCGAGGCTGAAAAGCGTAGCTGATGGAAAACAGGTTAATATTCCTGTACCTGTTTGTGTGTGCGACGGAGGGACGCAGGAAGGTAGGTCAGCCGGCCGTTGGATGTGCCGGTGCAAGCGTGTAGGCTTGGAGAATAGGCAAATCCGTTCTCCTTCAAGGCCGAGACGTGATGCCGTGTCGTAAGGCTGAAGTGACTAATCCTATGCTGCCGAGAAAAGCTTCTAAGTTTAGCACAAGCAGACCGTACCGTAAACCAACTCAGGTGGGCGGGGAGAGTATCCCAAGGCGCTTGAGAGAACTCTGGTTAAGGAACTCGGCAAAATGACCCCGTAACTTCGGGATAAGGGGTGCCCCCTTTGGTGAAGTACTTGCTGCGTAAGCCTGAGGGGGCCGCAGAGAAATGGTGGTGGCGACTGTTTACTAAAAACACAGGTCTGTGCGAAGTCGTAAGACGACGTATACGGACTGACACCTGCCCGGTGCCGGAAGGTTAAGGGGTGGAGTCAGCGCAAGCGAAGCTCTAAACCGAAGCCCCGGTAAACGGCGGCCGTAACTATAACGGTCCTAAGGTAGCGAAATTCCTTGTCGGGTAAGTTCCGACCTGCACGAATGGTGTAACGATCTCCACGCTGTCTCAACCAGAGACTCAGTGAAATTGATGTGGCGGTGAAAATGCCGTCTACCCGCGGAAAGACGGAAAGACCCTGTGCACCTTTACTACAGCTTGACATTGGAGCTTGGGCACTCGTGTGTAGGATAGGTGGGAGGCTGTGAAACCGGCGCGCTAGCGTCGGCGGAGCCAACCTTGAAATACCACCCTCGATTGTCTAAGCTTCTAACCTGACGCCGTTATCCGGCTCGGGGACATTGTCTGGCGGGTAGTTTGACTGGGGCGGTCGCCTCCCAAAAAGTAACGGAGGCATGCAAAGGTTCCCTCAGGCTGATTGGAAACCAGCCGTCGAGTGCAAAGGCATAAGGGAGCTTGACTGTGAGAGAGACATCTCGAGCAGGCACGAAAGTGGGCCTTAGTGATCCGGTGGTCCCGCATGGAAGGGCCATCGCTCAATGGATAAAAGGTACGCCGGGGATAACAGGCTGATCGCATCCAAGAGTTCATATCGACGATGCGGTTTGGCACCTCGATGTCGGCTCATCACATCCTGGGGCTGGAGCAGGTCCCAAGGGTTCGGCTGTTCGCCGATTAAAGTGGTACGCGAGCTGGGTTTAAAACGTCGTGAGACAGTTTGGTCCCTATCTTCCGTGGGCGTTGGAGAATTGAGAGGGTTTGTCCCTAGTACGAGAGGACCGGGATGAACGAACCCCTGGTGTTCCTGTTGTCGTGCCAACGGCATCGCAGGGTAGCCACGTTCGGAAGGGATAACCGCTGAAAGCATCTAAGCGGGAAGCCCGCCTCAAGACGAGTTCTCCCCGAAGGACCCAGGTAGACTACCTGGTTGATAGGCCGGATGTGCAAGTACAGCAATGTGCTCAGCAAACCGGTACTAATAGTCCGTTCGACTTGATTTTTGCCATCCAAACAATCCCATCCCTTATTTTAACTTATATATTTGTCCTGGTGGTCATAGAGGAGGGGGTACACCCGACCCCATTCCGAACTCGGAAGTTAAGCCCTCCTTCGCCGATGATACTGCGTACTCTTGCGTGGGAAAGTAGGTCGCCGCCAGGGCTCTTTTCAAAAGCCCCGAAGATTCAAATCGAATCTTCGGGGCTTTTTTTATGACCAAGACCCGATCGAAGCCGGTAGTTCCCAGAAGCCGTCCCTTACACCGCGGCATCCCGCTGCACGTAGATGCGACCCCAGTGGGAATTGACCGTCACCCCGCGCAAGAAGCCCCCGGATACCTGCACCGTGTCCCCGTTGAGCGCGTCATGCCAGGTGCCGCCCGCCGCAAACGGGATGTCGACCTCTTGATTCTCACAGGAAAAATTGATCGCCACCATGATGCGTTGAAGCTTTATCCCGTCATTTCCCCAGCGGTGGAATATGACGAGGCCACGCGCCGTGTCGATGCCGTAGCCGTTTGGATCGAAGCGTTCCTGCCAGGTTTGCCAGCCAGCCGGGTAGATGTTGTCCGAGCGCAGACCCGGGTGGCTTTTGCGTATGGCGATGAGCTTGGCGAAGAGAGCGAATGTACCCTGGCCGTACGCATCGTTGATGTGATTCCAGCGAAGAGGCCGGGCCTGGACCCGGCGGCCCGTGCCCTGGTCGTCTTCCATCAGCCAATAATCCTCGGCGAATTCCGTTCCGTTAAAAAAGAGCGGACAGCCGGGCATGGTGAAAAGGGCGATGGCATAGGGTTGCACCCGGAACCAGTTGCGCGCGCCGCAATTGTCCCTTGCGCCGGCCCGCCAGGCGATATGGGAGTGGTCGTGGTTGCTTAAGTACGTCGTGGCCACACGGTCCGGGGCAAGGCCGCCATGGGAATCGAGGACGGTCATCAGGCGCGAGGCGGGCTTTCCCTGCCACAGGCCGTCGAAGGCGCAGTCGTAAAGGGCGTTGTTCCAATAGCTGGTCGCGCCCACGGTGTTGGCCACCTGGCAGGCGCTGATATCGATGTGCTCGATGATGGTGGAGAAGTTCGGGTCGCCGACATGGCTGGTGATGGACGCAATGAGCTCAGGCAGGCCCTTGGACGAACCGGGCACGTAAAACCCCTTGGTGCAGTCGAAACGGATGCCGTCCAAGCCACAGGTGTCGATCCAGTAGAAGCAGACGTCCCGTATGAATTCCTGGGTGCAGTGGTTGTTGTAGTCGAGTTCGAGCAGGCTTTCGAACCTGTCGCCGAACGGGCCGATATAGGGGCAATCGTATTCGTTTTGATACAGCCAGCGGTAGGGAAAGCCGTAGGCCGCATTTCCGGTCAGGCCCGTGTCGCCCACATGGTTGAACACGCCGTCCATGATGACGTGAATACCCCGGTCGTGGCAGGCGCTGATGAGCTTTTTGAGCCATGAGAGCTTTTCCGCCGGAGCATTTAAGGCATTGGCATAGCGGTATTCCACGGAAAAGTACTGGTAGGGCGTGTAGCCCCAGCTGTAGCCCGTGCCGGGCCAGGCGGTCCAGGGCATGAACAAGATGGCGTTTATCCCGAGCCTGACCAGGTAATCGAGTTTGTCCATGGCGGCATCAAGGGGCGCGCGGTGCCCACGGTATTCGTCGGTAAAATCATCGAGCATCAGTTCGTAGACCACGAGATCGCGAAGCGGCTTGCGCCCGCCGAAGACAGGTGAAACGGCATTGGCCTCGGGCGAGCTGCCGCCGACGACAAAGGCGGAATTCTCCTGCTCCTTGCCGCCGTACCGGGCGTAGGGATCGCCGACATAGCGGCTGCGGCCGTTATTGAAGGTAACGAAGTACTTGTATTCGTAAAATCCCGCCGGAATCGGCGTCGTGGTGTCGTAGCTCCAGACGTGCCCGTTTCCGGCCTGCGACGCGGTCAATTGGGGCGCGCTGCCGATGTCCCAGTCGTGAAGCCCGAGATGGTGCATGAAGTCGCCGACGACCTGGAGGGATTTGATCTGCGGGTCGCCGTAGGTCGCGCCTTTGCCGGCTGTTTCGAATTGAGCAGGCGCGGCGTCGGCTCCGGGAAAGAAAAGACTGAAGCGGACATTGCCTTGCGTTGCATCGCCGTCGATTTGCCAGGATCCATGAGGGGCCATACCTACCTCCGGGAAGGTTGGCGGACGGCGCGAGAAGCCGCGCAAGCCATGGCCACAGTGCGGCCGGCCGTCCGTGGTGCGTGGCGCCGCGTGAAGACTTGGCTTTGCCCCGGACTAGCGCAACTTGCGTCACAAGGGAACGGATATCTGGAAATAAGTTGTATGGCTGCAAAAAAAACGACGCGTAAGAAAAAATAGAAAAGGACGTCCCCGCGTCATCTCCCATGACGCGGGGACGTCCCGATATGCCGGCGTGATCAGACCTTCACGTCCAGGCGGGTGCCCACCCCAGGCTTGGCGTTTTGCACCGGCGCCGGCTGGGCGGATGGCTGCGTGTTGTCCGCCGAAGCGGCAAACACGCGCTTAAAGTACTGCATCTCCTTGTTGGACAGAACGGACGCCGTGGCGTCGCTGCCGCAAAGTCCGATCCCCGATACATTGCTCATGACCGTACTTCTCCTTCATCTCGAGCAAGCTCCTTCCCGGGCCGATTCGCCTTTTCTCCCGCCGAGGTGACAGGCGCGTCGGACCGTGATGCGGCAAAAACGGAGAGTCCGCGCTCCTCTCCCGAGCGGGGACAATCCAGGGCAACTGAGGGGAAGGCAGGGGATGGATCAGGGTTCGCGTGGCATGCCCATACCTCCTTTCACGCTGGCCAAAGCGCTGTATCGGAGGATGCGGCGCATTGGCGGCCCGGCTGCCGTATCCCGGGTAGGGACGTAGGCCCGTGGCTTTGCGTCCCCTTCTTTCGAAGGGTTTGCCTTTTTCAGTGCGTTGTCGATTATCCGGCAAACCGAAAAACCGGGCGGCGCGGCCCGAGACCGTGCTGCCGCCTGGTCCGCGGCAGACGGACCGGCTCTTCCCTGGACGGGCGCCCGCAAGGCGGGCCGGCGCGACCGGAAAGCGTCGACGCCATCGTCCAGTACAATCGTCGGACAATTCATTACAACTTATTTACCCTTTCGTAAATAAACAAACGTCACCGGCCGCGGGTTCCTGCGTCGTCGCCGTGCGCGGGGCGGCGGCGTTTGACGCCGGGGTGGCCCATGCACTACTGCAAGCGGCTATGAGCACATGCGTTACACTGCGAAACATCGCCAAAGCCTTTGGCGTCCGTCGCCTTTTTTCCGATATCTCCCTGGCCGTTTCCGAAAAGGAACGCATCGGGCTGATCGGCCCCAACGGTTCGGGAAAATCCACGCTTTTAAAAATCATGGCCGGTCTGGAGCCCGCGGATGCGGGCGAGCGCACCCTGCGACAGGGGGTGCGGCTGTCCTATGTCGCCCAGCAGGACAGCTTCGCCGACGGCCTGACCGCGCAAAAGGCCGTGTCCCAGGCGGCGTTGGCCGCCTTTGACCGGCCGGAAGACGATCCGGAACAGTTGGCCCGGGTGTCCGTGACGCTGGGGCGGCTGGGCTTCGAGGACCCGTCCGTGGCCGTGGCGGAACTCTCCGGCGGCTGGCGCAAACGGTTGTCCATGGCCTGTTCCCTGGTGACCGAGCCCGATGTGCTGCTCCTCGACGAACCGACCAACCATCTGGATCTGGCTTCCATCCTCTGGCTCGAGCGGTTTTTGGCCGCCGCGCCCTTTGCTTTCGTGGTGGTCAGCCACGACCGTTTTTTTCTGGAAAAGGTGTCCAAGCGCACCATCGAACTCTCCGCCGCCTATCCCCAGGGATACCTCAGCGTGGACGGCCCCTACAGCGCGTTGCTCGAGGCCCGGGAGGCGTTTTTGGAGAACCAGGGCGCGCTGGAGCAGACGCTGGCCAACAAGGCCCGGCGTGAGATCGAATGGCTACGGCGCGGTCCCAAGGCCCGGGCCACCAAGGCCAAGGCCCGCATCGAGGCGGCGGGGGAGCTCTTTGGCGAGCTGGCCGCGACTCGGACCCGCAATCGGGAAATCACCAGGGCGGGCATCGATTTTTCCGGCACCGGCCGCCAGACCAAGCGATTGCTCGTGGCCGAACATCTGGCCAAGGCCTATGCCGGGCGGCCGCTTTTTGACGATGTCGATATCGTGCTTTCACCCGGCGTGCGGCTGGGGCTGACCGGGCCCAACGGTTCGGGCAAGTCCACGCTGTTGCGCGTGCTGGCCGGCGAGGAGCGCCCGGACGCGGGCTCGGTCAAATGCGCCCCGGGGCTCGAAGTCGTGGTCTTCGACCAGAAGCGCGAGCAGCTCGACAAGGAACAGACCCTGCGCCAGGCCTTCACCCCGGACGCGGACAGCGTCATCTACCGGGGCAGCCCCGTGCATGTGGTGACCTGGGCCAAGCGTTTCGCCCTGCGTCCGGAACAGCTCGATTTGCCGGTGGGGCTCCTCTCCGGCGGCGAACAGGCCCGGGTGCTCATCGCCCGGCTCATGCTGCGCCAGGCCGATGTGCTGCTCCTTGACGAACCGACCAACGACCTGGACATCCCGACCCTGGAGATGCTCGAGGAAAGCCTGCTGGAATTTCCCGGCGCAGTGGTGCTCATCACCCATGACCGGTCGCTGCTCGACCGCGTGTCCACGGTGCTTCTGGGCCTTGACGGCGCGGGCGGCTCGGAGGTCTACGCCGACTATGCCCAGTGGGAGGGCGAGTTCGACGCTGGGCTGCGCGAACGCGCCCGGGAGGCCAAGGCCAAACGGGAGCCCAAGGCCAAGCCCAGGCCCCAGGCCGCGTCGGCCAAGAAGCTCTCGTACAAGGATCAGCGCGAATACGACGGCATGGAAGCGGCCATAGGCGAGGCCGAGGCGGCCCTGGAGGCGGCCAGGGCGGCGCTCGAGGACCCGGGCGTGGCCTCGGACGGGGCCGAGCTCTCACGTCGGTTGGCGGTGGCCCAGGCGGCCGAGGCGACCGTGGAAGGGCTTTATGCGCGCTGGGCCGAGCTGGAGGCCAAGCTGGCGCCGCCCGCCTGAGCCTGTTTGGGTATTGGCCGGGCTGTCGGGAGAAGGATAACGCCTTGAGAGCAGTAGCAGTCGAGGTCATGGCGTGCCGCATGATCCGAATCGACAGGCGCCACGGCCGCGTCCAGTACCCGCCCCATGGTCAGGCTCAGGGCCGCGGCCAGCAGCACACATTCCGCGATCACGACGTATTTCAGATCGAGTCCCGGCAAGGCATGATGCCCGGCCGCGATGCGGGCAGCCTTGTAGAAGTCGCCAAGGCCCGTTTCCTGGGTGAGCAGGCTGTCGTAGGTGCCGCCCATGGCGCCGGCGTTGAAAAGAAACGTCAGAAAGAGCAGCGCGCCAAGCCCGACGCGCGGGCCGAGCAGGGAAGCGCCGCCGACAAGCGCCGCGAAAAGGACCGGCAGCCCGGCCATGGCGTACCAGCCGCCGCTGGTGGGAAAGCCCCAGACGAGGGTTGCGCTCAGGGCATGGTAGAGCAGGGCCAGGGCGCACAGCAGCCATAAAAGGGGCATCTCCGGGGCCGCCCGAAGCGCCCCGGCCACCCGCATCCTGTTTTCCCGCCGGACCAGGGCCGCAAGAAACGCCAGGACGCAGCCCGATACCGCAGTTTTGAATCCCAGATTCAACCAGTCCGGGGAGTCGACCCCCGACCAGCCCGCCAGATGCACGGTGGAATTGTAGAGCAGCGGATTGCGGAAAAAGCCGTAATCCAGCTTCGGGATCGCCAGCAAAAGCTTCACGAATCCATAGCTGTGCTTGTAGGCCATAATGGCTTCCTGCATGCCGGTCAGCCGCCCGTAACGCAGGAGATAGTGCAGGTGGTAGGTCCCGGCCAGGGCGACGTAGCCGCACAAAAAGCCTGCCGGTCCGGCCAGGGCGGCAAGCCTTTTCCGCCAGCCGATCCGGCGGGCCACGGCCGGCAGGCACAGCACCAGCCCCAGGGTCAGGGCCAACGGCAAGATCGTGGCCTTGGCCAAAACCGCCAGTCCGGCCAATCCCCCAAGAAGCGCCGTCCGCCAGAGCATGCCGACCCCGCCCGGCCGGCGTGGTTTGATCCACACGACATAGACGGCCAAGGCCGCGCTGCCGCAAAAAAGCGCCAGCCCGTCGTTGGCGAAGCGCACGAAGTTGTAGGTGACATAGGAAAAGCTGGCCAAAAGCAGCAGCACGCCGTCGGGCAGCCAGGAGAGCGCGCCCTTTGACGGCAGCCAGCGTCCGAGCACCACCCGCCACAGGATAAGCGTGCCGAGCAACAGCAATGCGTTGGCGGCCCGGACCCCGTCCACCCAGGCGAGCATCTTCCCGGGATCGGCCCCGGGACAGAACAGTCCGGCCAGGCGGTAGAAGAGTGGCCCCTGCTGGGCTTCGTATAAAAACATGTCGAAGCGTTTTTCCGGCTCGACGGTGCAGGACGGATCGGTGCCGGGGTAGGGCTTGGCGGCGATGCCGCGCAGCATGCACAGCGAGGCCGTGGGATGCGAATGGGCGACGATGAAGGGAATCAGCTCGCGCGGCATGGGGGTGCGGGCCGTTGGCAGGCGGCCCTTGACGCCGGCATAATAGGCCACGGCGATATGGGGCAGCTCGTCCCAGCCGTTAAAAGGCATCTGGGCCATGCCCACGCCAACGGCCCGTACCGCGGCGAAGATGAGGACGCAGGCGAGGATGGCTGCCGACGTTCGGCGGTGCGGCGTGGCGGGGAAAAAAAGCCGCGACGAAGCGGACGCGCGCGTAAAAACGATCATGTCTGGTCCCGAGGGGAGATATCCCAAGCCGCTCTCCTGGCGTCGGCGCAAACGGGGAGCGTCGCGGAATCAGGCGTCGGGCGTGTCTGTTCGGTTACATCCGGGAAAACCGGGGAAGACGATGGAGTATAGGCTGGTCGGGGCTATTACGAAACAATAAACGGCTGCGCGGTATTGGTTTTGCGCCCACATGGGGTTTTGTGCGTCTCTTGTAACAAAGGAAAAGGGTCGTCGCCAAAACGACACATGGATTTCACTGTCCTGTGCCTCAGCGGGTTATACCAGGGCGCAAATGCCGCCAGCCGGCGAGCACCGCTTAATCCCCCGAGAAGTAACATGACCCTGAAGTACAAGCTCATCTGTTTCTGTCTGGCCATCAGCATCCTGCCCCTTGCCGTCACCGGTGTCGTCAGCGTGCGCCAAGCCTCCGGCATCCTTGGCGAACAGGCCTTCGGCGGTCTGGCCGCCGCCAGGGACAGCCGCAAGGAGGCCCTGGAAGCCGCCGCCGCCACCTGGCTGCGCGAGGCCGCCATCATGGCCTCGGTCAAGGAAGTCTACAACGCCGTGGGCATGACCCGCGATTATTTCATGGGCACCAAGCCCGGCCAGCGGGCTCCCGTGGACACCCCGGACTACAAGGATCTCCACGAATACGTGGGGCCGGCCTTCGGTCCTTTTACCAAGGTGCTGGGCTTTGCCGACGCGCTGCTCGTGGCCGACGACGGCCGGGTGCTTTTCGGCGCGGCCAAGGGCAAGGAGGTGGGCGAGGACGTCAAGGAGGGGCCGCTTAAAAATACGAGTCTGGCCGCCGCCTGGCGCGGGGCCATGCAGGGCCACATCGTGTTCGCCGATTTCACCCCGTATCCGCCCCTTGGCGGCGAACCCACGGCCTTTGTGGCTGCGCCGGTGAAAAACCACACCGGCACCATGATCGAGGCCGCCGCCATCCTGCGCGTGCCCAAATCCGAATTGGCGCGCATCATGCGCCAGGGCGAGGGCACGGGCGTGACCCGCGACTTTCTGCTGGTCGGCGGCGACGGCGGTGTGCGGGTGGAAGCCGCCGCCTCCGAGACCGATGCCGCCGTGCCATCAGGCGATGCCGTGGCCCGGGCCCTGGCCGGCCAGACCGGCAATCTGACCGACAAGGACGCCTCGGGCCACGAAGCCCTGACGGCGTTCGCGCCGGTCCGCTTCGGCGACGTCACCTTCGCGCTTTTGGCCCGCACTCCGGCCTCCGAGGCCTTCGCCGCCGCCCATGGCCTGCGAAACGTGTCCCTGGCCGTGGCCGGCATAACGGCCGCGTTGGTGCTGCTCGCCGTCACCATCTTCCTGCGCCGGGAGATCCTCAAACCCCTGGCCGGCATTCTCACCTACCTGGCCGCCGTGACGCGCGGGGATTTCGCCGCCGCGCCGCCGGCGAAATGCAAGGGCGAGCTGGAGTCCCTGCGCTCGGGCCTGCTCCAGATGGTCGGCGAGATCAAAAACAAGCTGGGCTTTGCCTCGAGCATTCTCAAGGCCGTCACCATTCCCTGTCTGGTGGTGGATACGGCGGGCAAGGTCACCTTCGTCAATCCGCCGCTTTTACGCCTGCTCGGCCTGGACGCCGACTACAAGGCCGTGCTCGGCCGGCCGGTGGCCATGATTTTCGGGCCCAACGCCGCTGCCGCCGGCCAGATGACCGCCTGCCTCGACGACAACAACTGCCGGCTGGGCGTGGAATTCCTGCTGGACGACGGCCTGGGGGCCACGCGCCATGTGCGCATGGACACCGCGCCGCTCTACGACCTCGACGAGGGGCTCATCGGGGCCTTTGCCCTGGTGGTCGACCTGTCCGACGTCAAGTCCAAGGAAGCCATGATCGTCTCGCGCAACGAGGTGTTGCGCCGGGTGGCCGGAGAGGCCGAGGAGATCGCCCGCCACGTGGCCGCCAATGCCGAGGAGCTCTCCGGGCGCGTGGCCGCCGTGACCGACGGGGCCATGTCCCAGACCGCCCAGTTGCAGGAGACCGCCGCCGCCTTCGAGAGTCTGAACCAGGCCCTTGATGCCGTGGCCTCAGGAGCCGAGGGCGCGGCCTCGGGGGCCGAATCGGCCATGTCCGAGGCCAGGGCCGGTCGGGAGGCCGTGGAGCGCACGGCCAGGGCCATCGCCCAGGTCAACGGCATTTCCGACGCCCTGCGCCAGAGCATGGACGCCCTGGGCAGCCGGGCCGCCTCCATCGGCGGCATCATCGCCGTCATTTCCGACATCGCCGACCAGACCAACCTGCTGGCCTTAAATGCCGCCATCGAGGCCGCCCGGGCCGGCGAGGCCGGACGCGGCTTCGCCGTGGTGGCCGACGAGGTGCGAAAGCTGGCCGAAAAGACCATGACCGCGACCAAGGAGGTCTCTTCCTCGGTCCATGCCGTGCTTTCGGCCGTGGACGACAGCGCCGGCAAGGCGACCTCCGCCACCCAGGCCGTGGCCGAAGCCGACGGACTGGTGGCCCGCTCGGGCGAGACGTTGGCCCTGATCGTTTCGCGCTGCGAGGACGCGGCCCAGGCCGTGCGGGCCATCGCCGCTTCGGCCAAGGCCCAGGCCAGCGCCCACGACGAGATCAACCGGGCCGTGTCCGCCATCGGCGAGGTGGCCGAGGAAACGGCCATGGGCATGGACGAGGCGGCCGGCTCCGTCACCGACCTGGCCGGCCAGGCCGGTGAACTCATGCGCTTGATTGAAGATATGCGGGAGTAGAGGAGGGGATAGAGAAGAGAATGCGAGAGGGGAAACCCTTTAAAAAGGGTTCTCCCCTCTCGCGCTCTCCCCTTCCTAAAATTTCTAATAAATAACGGTGAATCACCTTAATTTATTTATTGAAAGTCTTTGGAAAGGGGGCCCGGGGGGAGAACCTTTCTGCAAGAAAGGTTCCCCCCCGGTTCCTTTTTCTCCCCCTCCTCTAATAATACCACGTACGGCAGCGGGGGCGGGGCACGGCTTTGGAAGCGGGCCGTTGGCCTTTGTTCCAGAGCAGGAAATCGAGCTGCAACGGGCTCGCTTTCTGGCCGCGCTCCCGCAGGACCGCCGCCATGCGCTCCACGGCCTGGACCGTGGCTGCCCGCATTTCCACCTCCTGCGGCGAATCCTTTTCCAGCAACTCTCCGGCGGCGATGCGCGCCGTGAACCCGGCCTCGAAGCGCAGGATGCCGTCCAGGCGCAGTACATGGGGCACCAGGTTGTCCGCGAAAACGGTCAGTTCCCCCAGATCGTCAAAGCGTCCCGGTCCCTGGCCGTCGAAGGCCACGGCGAGATCCGCCGCCGTGAGCTGGGCCCGCTTGTAAAAGGCCGTGGCGTGCCCCATATACGGCTGCTCGTCCCGGAAAAGTTCCATTTGCGCCAGGATGCGGCACAGGCGTTCGGCGCTGCCCGAAGCCGCCTCGATGAGGCGCGGCGCGCTGCCGCCGTACTCCTGATCCAAGAGCCGCCCCAGGTCGTGAAGAGCCCGGGCGAAAAGCCCCATGAGTTCCATGACTACCGGGTCCGTGGCATCCTGCTGGAACAGCTCCGCCGCCGCATGCGGCGTCATGGCCAAAAGCGCATCCGCGTGAAGCGGGCCTTTGGCGGCAAAGCGTTCGGTCAACCGGGTGGCCACGGTGAAGTAGCCCGAGCGCCCCGGCACCTTGCACAGGTGGGGAAAGTAGCCTGAGCCGAAATTGACGGCGTCGAGGATGAGGAAAAAAAGGGCCGTGTCCGCGCCGTGGCCGAGGTAATGGCTTTTCGGGTCGTGCCGGGGTGCGGCCAGGGCGGCCAGGTCCAGCCCGGCGGCATAGGCGGGGATCGCGTCGTCGTTTATGGTCACGAAGCGGGCCGTGCGGCAAACCCGGGCCGTCTCGTCGCGGATGCGCCTGAAAAGGGAATTGGACATGGGGACTCCTGGCTGTTTTTTGACTTATTGTATAAAGTACAATAACAGTGGCGACGGGAGGGCGTCAATGCGGAGGCAATGTGGTTTTTGATCGGGGACGGGTGAGTCTGGCCGTGGACTGCGCGGTGTTCGGCTTTGCCGGGGAGGGCCTGCGTGTCTTGGCCATCAAGCGGGGCGTGCCGCCTTTTGCCGGGAGCTGGGCGCTGCCCGGCGGCTTCGTCGAGGCGGGGGAGACGCTGCTTGCGGCGGCGCGGCGGGAATTGGCGGAGGAAACGGGTGTGGCGGCGGCGCGGCTGGTTGAGGTCGGCTGTTTCGACGCCCTGGACCGGGACCCGCGCGGCCGGGTGGTGTCCGTGGCCTTTGCCGGGCTTGTGCGGCGCGAGCATTTGACGCTTCGGGCCACGACCGACGCCGGGGAGGCCCGCTGGTGGGACCTGTCGGACCGGCCGGCTTTGGCCTTCGACCACGAGGCGATCGTGACGGCCGCGTTGGAGCATGTGCGCGCGGCCATGTGGGAACGTCCCCTGGCTCTGGAGCTTTTGGGGGAGCGCTTCACCTTGGCCGAGGCCCGGGCCGTGTACGAGGCCGTGGCCGGCGCGCCGTTCGATGTGCGCAATTTCCGCAAGCGGCTTCTGGCCACGGGCATGGTGCGGCCCCTCGACGCCCGGGAAAGCGGGGTGCCCCACCGGGCGGCCCGGTACTACGCCAGAAGCCGGGACGCCGCGTCCGGCGACCGGGCCGGTTAATCCCGCGCGAAAAGCGCCGCCAGGCTGAGCCAAATGCGGGGCGCGGCAACGAACCGGAACCCAGCGCCAGAGGCGAGTTCGAGTGTGCGCTTGAAATCCGCCTTGGCGACGTGGAAGCGCGGCTCGGCCAAGAGCAGCTTGCCGCCGGGCTTGAGGATGCCGTGGAGCTCGGCCAGGAAGGCGGCGATGTCCGGCGTTTCGTGGACCATGTAGAAGGCCAGGGCGAAATCCGCCGGCGTGTCCAGGCCGATGGCCGCGGCCTCGCAGCGGTGACTGATGATGCGCGAGGCGAGCCCGGCGCGTTCGGCCCGGCGGCGCATCATTCCCAGCATTTCCTCCTGAAGATCCACCGCGATCACGCGGCCGTCGCGGCCAACCAACCTGGCCAGGGGAAGCGTGAAAAAGCCCGGGCCGCAGCCGATATCCACGGCCGTATCACCCTCCCGGACCAGACCGCGCAACATTGCCTCGGGATGATGCACCAGCCTGCGCAGGGAGCTGGCCAGCCAGCCGGCGTGGCTCGCCGAACAGACATGGGGGCTGCCTGTTTGTGCCGACGTATTTTCGCTCATGGGATTCTCCGTATTTTGTGGCGTGGCAGGGGATGGGCCCGTTTGCCGGGACGGTATGCCCGCGTGTTTCCTGTTCCGCTCTGGGAAGGAGGGCGGGATTCCCGGTTGCGGTGTGGGCTGGAAGCAGAGGAGCCGGAACCCGCCCGTCGGTCAAGGGATTTTGAACCTCTTGGCCGCGCGGGGGAATGGGGCTTGACGGGGCGAGGCGAAATCAGTAGATGAGCATATCAGGATATCTTGATATGTTGAAAGACGCAGAAACGCCGCTTCCCTGGTTCAAGGCCCTGGCCGACGAGACGCGCCTGCGGCTGGTCCGCATCCTGGCCCGCCACGAGTTGTCCGTGGGCGAGATCGTGGCCGCGCTCGGCATGGGCCAGTCGCGCATCTCGCGCCATCTCGGCATCCTGGTCGGCTGCGGGCTGCTCGCCAGCCGTCGGGAGGGAGCCTGGACCTTTTACAGTCTGGCCGGAGACGCGCCGCAAAAGGATTTCCTGGCCGCCCTGGCTCCGTGGCTGGCCATGGCCGGGCCCGAGGCCGACCTTGCCGCCGTGGACGCGGTGCTTGGCGAGCGCCGCCAGGAGACCCGGCGCTTTTTTAACGCCATCGCCCCGGATTGGGCCAGGCTTCGCCGCGAGGTGCTGGGGCCGGTGGACCCGGCGGCGCTTGTGCGCGAGGTCATGCCCGAACAGGTTTCCCTGGCCGCCGATCTCGGCTGCGGGCCGGGGGAGATGCTGCCCGTTCTGGCCGAGCGGGCGACGGCGGTCATCGGCGTGGACAGTTCCCCGTCCATGCTGTCCCTGGCCGAGCGCCGCACCGTCGGGCTGTCGGTCGGGGTGCGCATGGGCGAGCTCGAACATCTGCCCATGGCCGACGGCGAGGCCGATTTCGCCGTCATCTGCCTGACCTTGCACCATCTGCCCGATCCGGCCGCCGCCCTGGCCGAGGCTCGGCGCGTGCTGGCCCCCCACGGTCGGCTGGCGGTCATCGATTTCACCCCCCACGGGGACGAAGCCATGCGTCGCCGCTTTGGCGACCGCTGGCTGGGCTTTTCCCGGGAAAAATTTGTCGCGTGGCTTACTCGGGCCGGTTTCGACCTGGAACGGTATTCCGAGCATCCTGCCAACAAGGGGCTTGTCGTGGCGCGCCTGCTCGCCCGGCCCCGGTAAAAAAAACACGTCAGCCAAAGGAGACGAACATGAGCGTGAAACCGCTTGATTTGACCCTTCCCTACAAAGTCGCCGATCTGTCCCAGGCCGATTGGGGCCGCAAGGAAATGCAGCTTTCCGAGGGCGAGATGCCGGGCCTTATGGCCGTCATCAAGAAATACGGCCCGCAAAAGCCCCTGGCCGGCCTGCGCGTCACCGGCTCGCTGCACATGACCATCCAGACGGCCATGCTGATCAAATGCCTGCAGGCCCTTGGCGCGGACCTGCGCTGGGCTTCCTGCAACATCTACTCGACCCAGGATCATGCCGCGGCCGCCATCGCCGCCGACGGCCTGGCCGCCGTGTTCGCCTGGAAGGGCGAGACCCTGGAAGACTACTGGTGGTGCACCGAGATGGCGCTGACCTGGCCCGACGGGACCGGCCCGGACCTCATCGTCGACGACGGCGGCGACGCCACGTTGTTCATCCATCACGGCTACAAGTGCGCCAAGGACGCCAAGGTCCTCAATGCCCCGGCCGCCAACAAGGAAATGGGCATCATCATGGACCGCATCCGGGCCGCCGTGGCCGCCGATGCCGGTCGTTTCGAGCGCCTGGCCAAAAAGATCCGCGGCGTCTCCGAGGAGACCACCACCGGCGTGCACCGGCTCTACCAGATGATGCAGGCCGGCGAGCTGCTTTTCCCGGCCATCAACGTCAACGACTCGGTCACCAAGTCCAAGTTCGACAACCTCTACGGCTGCCGCGAGTCCCTGGCCGACGGCATCAAGCGGGCGACCGACGTGATGGTGGCGGGCAAGGTCGTGGTCGTGGCCGGCTACGGCGACGTGGGCAAGGGCTGCGCCCAGTCCATGCGCGGTTTCGGGGCCCGGGTGCTCATTACCGAAATCGACCCCATCTGCGCCTTGCAGGCGGCCATGGAAGGCTACGAGGTCACCACCATGGAAGCGGCCTGCTCCCAGGGCGATGTCTTCGTCACGGCCACCGGCTGCTGCGACGTCATCACCGGCGCGCACATGGAAAAGATGAAGGACGGGGCCATCGTGTGCAACATCGGCCACTTCGATTCCGAGATCAGCGTGGCCTACCTGGAGAGCACCCCGACCTGCAAAAAGAATCAGATCAAGCCCCTGGTGGACAAGTGGACCATGGCCTCGGGCAATGCCATTCTCATGCTGGCCGAGGGGCGGCTCGTCAATCTCGGCTGCGCCACCGGCCATCCGAGCTTCGTCATGTCCAACTCGTTCACCAACCAGGCCCTGGCCCAGATCGAACTGGCGACCAAGGAATACAAGACCGGCGTCTACACCCTGCCCAAGCTTCTGGACGAGGAAGTGGCCCGGCTCCATCTGGCCCGCCTCGGCGCCAAGCTCGAAACCCTGACCAAGACCCAGGCCGACTATCTCGGCATCAGCGTCACCGGCCCCTTCAAGCCGGAGCATTACCGCTATTAGGCAATGTCGGGGGGAAGACGCGAGTGGGGAGACCCTGAAAAAAGGGTGGTAGCCCCTCTCGCGCGCTTCCTTTTTGAGAAGAGGTCGGAGGCCAGCCGTTTGCAAGATACGGATGGCTTCCGGCTTCTTTTTTTGGGGGGTGTGACCGCAAGCGCGGCATCTTTTGGGGCGCGGGGGAGTGCGCCGACGATGTCGCTGGCCGGTGCGTGTCGCGGCAATATGCCGGCTCTATTGTGGAAATAAGGATAGGTCGGGTGCGATACGGACTGTTGCCTTTCGGTTGTACGTCGTGTTGCCGGTCGTTGCGGCCGCCTACTGCGGTTGGAGAGACAGAATTACACACATCTGTCACGGAGTGTCGTTTTGTCCAAGGGAGCTTTTTTATGTTACGGCATGCAATGATCGAAGAAATGTTTGCTCCGGTTCTGAAAACGCGATATCCAAGCCGGCAATGCAGAATTTCGATTTCAAGACGGCCTCCGTCATTTATGTCATCAGCAATTTTTGCATTGCCAGTTTGCTTGCCGTGGCCTTTGCCGACAGTCGGGCCAGGGGGGCGCGGCTGTGGATCGCCGGGCTTTTCACGCTGATCGTTTCGACCCCGTTTTTCACCCTGCGGGACGTCATTCCCCCCGACGTGGCCATTGTGCTTGGCAACGGCCTGTTCGCCCTGGCCTGGGTGCTTTTCCAGGCGTCCTTCGACGCGTTCTACGGCAACCGCCGTCCGTCCTGGCAACGGGTGTTGCCGATTTTTCTGGCGATGGTCCTTGCCGGCGGGCTGCTCGATGCAGCCAAGCCGCGCACGTTGTCGCTGTGTCTGCTCTTCAGCCTCCAAAGCCTGGCCATAGCCGGCACCATCGTGGCCAGACGCCGCGAATTCCGGCTGCGGGTGATCGGCATCCTCGCTTCGGGCTATGTCCTGGCCGCCCTGTCGTTTATGGTGCGCGGCCTGTCGGTGTTTTTCGCCCCGTCGGCCAATCCCGATCCCTTTGCCCCGGGCATGCCCCAGAACATCGCCATGGTGCTTTCCGTGCCGAGTCTGGTCGCCTGCACTTTCGGTTTTGTCCTGCTGCACCGGGAACGCGTGGAAAACGAGGTGCGCCTGCTGGCCGATATCGACCCCCTGACCGGCCTGCAAAATCGGCGGGGCTTCGAGACGGCCTT
This sequence comes from Desulfovibrio sp. JY, assembly GCA_021730285.1. Lineage (NCBI taxonomy): Bacteria > Pseudomonadati > Thermodesulfobacteriota > Desulfovibrionia > Desulfovibrionales > Desulfovibrionaceae > Desulfovibrio > Desulfovibrio sp. JY. The sequence goes on along the minus strand of CP082962.1, from coordinate 902,427 downwards.
TGCCAAGGAACTGCGCGATGCCGCCGATTGCGACAGTTGGACCAGCCTGGCCCTGGTCGATATCGACCATTTCAAGACCGTCAATGACCGCCATGGCCATGCCCTGGGCGACAAGGCGCTGCGCACCCTGGCCCGCATCATCTCCCGGGAGCTTCGGGGCGGGGACCTGGTGGCCCGCATCGGCGGGGACGAGTTCTGCGTGCTGCTTTCCCGCACGCCGCCGCTTCGCGCCGGCTCCGTGGCCGAGCGTCTGCGCCGGGCCGTGGCCGGCCACGACTGGACCTCGCTTGGCCTGACCCAGGGCCTGACCGTGACCATCGGCCTGTCCAGCCACAAGGGCGGCGAAACCGACGACGGCGAGGACTTCATGCGCCTGGCCGACATGGCCCTGCTCACCGCCAAGGACATGGCCCGGGACATGGTTCTGCACGCCGACCAGCTCACCGGCCCTGCGGCCGCGGTCCGGACCTGACGCCTCCCTGCCGTAAGAGTCACTCCTTTCATTATTTTCGTGTCATTTAAGGCGGTTGCCTTCCTCGCGACAAGTTTGTATCGCTACACTACGGTTTTGTCCCGACCGCCGGACGTCCATGCGTAACATCCCGCAATCACGGGGCGGAAAATGTGGCCCGGATCTTGATACCTTGTGCCCGGCAAACGCCCCCGAGGAAACACATGAACATACTCCCGGAAGACATCGCCTACCGTCCCATCGGCATTTTGCATTCCCCCTACACCGACATTCAGGGCATGCCCGTCCAGCCCGTGGGGGCCCTGGGCGTGACGGGGCATATCGAGGTGCACCCCGACTTCGCCGAGGGCCTGGCCGATCTGGAAGGCTTTTCCCACGTTTTCCTGCTGTACCATCTGCACCGGGTGCGCGGGTACGACCTGACCGTGCGGCCGTTTCTGGACAACGCCGACCACGGCATCTTCGCCACTCGTTCGCCCAAGCGGCCCAACCCCATCGGCCTGTCCGTGCTGGAACTCGATGAGGTCGCGGGCCTGACGGTGCGCCTTCGCAACGTCGACGTCCTCGACGGCACGCCGGTGCTCGACATCAAACCCTACGTGCCACACTTCGACGTCTGGGAGGCGGGCAAGGTCGGCTGGTTCGCCACCAAGGCCCGCAAGGCCGACGCCTATATTTCCGACGACCGCTTCCGCTGATAGCCCGCAACCGGTGGTCCCTGCCGCGCCGTCTTCGCGGCCTGCGAACGGGAACGGCCCGGCGGCTGTTTTTTCTTCACTGCCATAGCGCCAACAAAGGGGAATTCATGCGACGTATCCTGCTCTCCGCCTTGCTGCTGCTTTTGTCCGCCGTGCCGGCCGGTGCGGCCTCACCGGGCGTCACCGTCTATGCCGCCGGCAGCCTGCGCGGCGTCATGACCGCCCTGGCCAAACAGTTTCAGGAAGCCCACGGCATTCCGGTCAACGTCACGTTTGGGCCGTCCGGGCTCTTGCGCAAGCGCATCCAGGGCGGGGAACGCCCCGACATCCTGACCTCGGCCGATATGGCGAGCCCCGAGGCCCTGGCCCGGGAAGGCCTGGCCCTGCCGACGATCCTCTATGCCCGCAACGCCCTGTGCGCCACCGGTCGGGAGAAGCTTGGCCTGACCACGGAAAACCTGCTTAAGACGCTGCTCGATCCGGCCGTGCGCCTGGGCACTTCCACGCCCAAGGCCGATCCGGCCGGGGACTATGCCTGGGCCATGTTCGCCAAGGCCGAGGCCGTGAAGCCCGGCAGCCGTCAGGCCCTGGAGGCCAAGGCCGACAAGATCGTCGGCGGGGCGCACAATTCCGCGCCTGTACGGGGCAAGCATCCGGTGGCCGCCGCATTCGAGGACGGAAAGATCGACGTCTTCCTGGGCTATTGCAGCGGCAATCTTCCCAAAAGCGTGCCCGGGCTGGTGCAGGTCCCCCTGCCGGCCGACCTCGCCGTGGCCGCGTCCTACGGCATGGCCGTGCGCAAGGATGCCGGCGCCGACGCGAGGCTCTTCGCCCTGTTCCTGGTTTCCGAGGACGCCCAGAAGGTTTTTCGCGATTTCGGCTTCGTCCCGGTCGGGTTGCCCTGACGGTGGCCCTGGCCTACCCTGGCCCGTAACTGCCTCAAGGAGAGCCCCGCACATCATGAAATGCGTCACCGTGGCCGGACCGCCCGCTTCCGGCAAGACGTCCGTATTGCTCAAGGCCGCGTCCATCCTGGCCGGCCGGGACCTTTCCCTCGGGGTGGTCAAGTTCGACTGTCTGGCCAGCCGCGACCGCGAGGCCTACGCCAGGGCCGGGGTGCCCGCCGTGCAGGGCCTGTCCGGGGCGCTCTGCCCGGACCATTTCTACGTCTGCAATGCCGCCGACGCCCATGCCTGGGGCGTGCGCCAGAAAATAGCGATCCTGGCCATCGAGAGCGCCGGGCTGTGCAACCGCTGCGCTCCCCACCTCGAGGGCGTTTTGGCCGTGTGCGTGGTCGACGCCCTGTCCGGTATCGACACCCCGGCCAAGATCGGCCCCATGCTGCGTCTGGCCGACGTGGTGGCCGTGACCAAGGGCGACGTGGTGTCCCAGGCCGAGCGCGAGGTGTTCGCCTTCCGGGTGCGTCGGGTCAATCCCAGGGCCACGGTCCTTTTCGTCAGCGGTCTGACCGGCCAGGGGGCCGACGCCCTGGCCCATGTCATCGCCGCCGCCCCGGACACCCCGACCCTTGACGGCGCGAGCCTGCGCTTCACCATGCCGGCGGCCGTGTGCTCCTACTGCCTGGGCCAGCGCCGGGTGGGCGCGGACCACCAAATGGGCAACGTGCGCAAGATGGATTTCGGCGAGGCGGCGTCATGAGCGGCCGCACGTTCGGGGACATCTGGCGCGAGATGCCGGCCGGGCGCGACTTTTTCGGCGTCCAGGGCCTGCCCGCGCCCGCCGACGCCGTCACGCCCGAGGCCTATTTCGCCCATCTCACCGAAACCGCCCTGGCCGAGGTGGGGCTTTCCCGCGACGAGCTGGCCGAACGCTTCGCCCGGTTCGCCGAGGCGCTGACCCATCTGGACGTCTCCGGTCCCAGGGTCGCCTCCCTGACCATTCGCGGCGGCACGGACAAGCGTGGCCGGCCCGAAGCCCTGGACCTGACGCTCACCCCGGGCGACGTCGTGGCCCTGGTCGGCCCCACGGGCTCAGGCAAAAGCCGATTTTTGGCCGACGTGGAATGGCTGGCCGACGCCGACACCCCCACCCGCCGGCGGGTGCTCTTAAATGGCGCGGTGGCCGACGCCACGGCCCGGTTGTCCTTTTCTGGCCGGCTCGTGGCCCAGCTGTCCCAGAACATGCATTTCGTCATGGACTTGGCCGTGGGCGAATTTTTGACCGCCCACGCCGAAAGCCGCCTTGCCGCTGACGTCCCTTCCGTGGTGACCGAGGTGGTCGCCCTGGCCAACGACCTCGCCGGCGAACCGCTCTGCGCCGAAACGCCCCTGACCGCGCTTTCCGGCGGCCAGAGCCGGGCGCTCATGATCGCCGACGTGGCCCGGCTTTGCGCCTCGCCCATCGTGCTTGTCGACGAGATCGAAAACGCCGGCATCGACCGCTGCAAGGCCATTTCCCTTTTGACCGGCAGCGGCAAGATCGTGCTCGTGGCCACCCACGATCCGCTTTTGGCCCTGCTGGCCACGCGCCGGCTGGTCTTTGCCGCCGGGGCCGTGGCCGCCGTGATCGAAACCTCGCCGGCCGAGCGCGAAACCCTGGCCGCCCTGACCGCCATGGACGCAAAACTCACCGCCGCCCGGGAGGACCTGCGCCGTGGCCGGCCCGTGTATTTTTCCAAGGAGTGATCGCCGTATGCCCGTTTTGGAGGAAACCTCCCTCGATCTGCCCGTCACCCGGTTTCTGGCCCATCATCCCGCCGGTCGCGACGTCCTGGCCGCCCAGGGCGTGGCCGCCGTGGCCGATGCCGAATTTCTGGCCTCGGCCGCGCCGTTTCTGAGCATGCGGACCCTGCTCGCCCTGCACGGCCTGTCCGGAAAGCTCTTCCTCGAAGCCCTGGCCGGGCCGGGCAGCGCCGTCCCGGGCGGCATGCAGCCCCTTTTCTGCGACGGCTACAGCGCCGCCGGACCGGGCCTGCGCATGTTTTTGAGCCTGCCCTGTCCGCTCAAGGCCCCCATGGGCATCGCGCTGGAAAACCTCAAGGAACGCCTCGGCCCGGACGCCCCCTGGCCGCGCATCTTCATGGACAGCTGCGGCAAGCATACGCTGAACGATCTCGCCAGCTCCCTGACCGACCCGGCCGAGGTCCCGGACCTGATCGTCTCCTCCGGGCTCAACGGCTTCCTGTCCAAGAGCTTTCGCGACCGCTTCGCCGCAGGCGACCTGCTTGCGCCCCTTGCCCAGGACATGCACCCGGCCCTGGCCGACGCCAAACTGGCCGACCCGCGCGGCATCTGCCGCATCTATGGCGTCAATCCGCTGGTCATCGTGGCCGTGCGCTCGCGCCTCGGCGACCTTCCGGTGCCGCGCTCCTTCGACGACCTGCTCGACCCCGCCTACGTCGGCAGGATCGGCCTGTGCGGCCCGCCGGAAACCGCCGGCGACTCGACCCTGCTCTTAAACATCCGCCTCAAGCACGGCCCCGACGCCCTGGCCGCCCTGGGCCGGGCCATGATCTGCGACACCCACCCGTCCCAGATCTTTCGCCCCGCACCCGGGGCCAACCCGCCGCCCATCGGCGTCATGCCCTACTTCTTCGCCAACGCCGCCCCGCGCCAGGACGACGTGGAAATCATCTGGCCCGATGACGGCGGCCTCGTCTCGCCGCTGTTCGTCATGGTCAAGCAAACGGCCGCCAAGACCCTGGCCCCCCTGGTCGACTTCTTCCTCGGCCCGGAAACCGCCGCCATCGCCTCCGGGGCCCTCATCCCGCCGACAAGCCCGGCCGCTTCCTCGCCGCTTCCCGACGGCGCTTCCGTGCGCTTCATCGGCTGGGACGTCCTCGAGGAAAACGACCTCGGGCCGCTCATCGCCGCTTCCGGCAAGCTGTTCGCCGATGCCTACTACGCCAGCCATAAGTAGTGATGAGGTGCCTCCGGCGGCCAGGGGAGGCGCTGCCTCCCCTGGACCCCTTCGCCGGGGGGCTTGATGCCCCCCGGTCCCCCCTTTCCGCTTTGCCGGGTGGGACAACGGTGGGGTGACGGCGGGGGGGATTGATCTTGCCGTCGCAATCGGCCCGGCGACACGAGGCGCTTTGCGCCTCGACGCCGGACACGATTGCGGCGGCAACCACGCCAGCGGCGAAGCGCCGCATTTAAGAAAAGCTGTTTTCCGGATGTCGCCCCCTTGGGGCGACCGGCGTGGTGGTGGCGGAATTTGATTGGGACGAGCCTGCCGCGTAGCGGCGGCATCGTCCCGACAAATTCCGCCGCCATCTTCCACTCTCCGTCTCCGCGCCAACCAACCTCACCTCCACCCGGCAGAGCGAGCAGGGGGGCGCGGGGGGCATCAAGCCCCCCGCCGGGGTGCAGGGGCGGAGCCCCTGCCGGGGTGTGGGGCAGCGCCCCACACCCACTCCCGTGCTACCGACCAGCCGCTTCCAGCAGATCGACATAGGCCTTGGCCACGAGTTGTTCCTGGCGGATACCGAGTTGTGCGAGCAGGGCTTGGGCGGTCGCTTCGCCGGAGTCGGCGGGTTCCGTGGGGGCCAGGACGACTTCCAGTTCCAGGAAGTCGCCGAGTCCTTCCACCTGGTCCAGGTGCAGGCGGGTGCGTCCGATCAGAAAGAGGGTGCGTTTTTTGCGCACGCGCCCGACCTGTCCGTAGGCCGCTGTCAGGGCCTGGCGCAGGGTCTCCGGCGAGTGGGTCGGGGAGATGGTGTAGTCGGACGTCTTGGGGCCTTGGCTGTCCGGGCGCTGGTAGAAGATCAGCTCGCCGGTTCCGTCCGGGAAAGCCCGCAGTTTGAGGCGGCCGCGTTGGCAGGCAAAAAACGTGTCGTCCTGGAGGATTTCCTGCGGCCCGGCATCCGCCAGTTTTGCCGCCAGGGGCCGCATGGCGTCGACGCTGTCGATTTTGGCCTTGATTTCCACATTTCGGGCCATGGATACTCCTTGGGTGTTTGGGGGAATGGCCGGGTGACCGGGGGTTTTTCTACCATGCCCGGCCGGAGCCTGAAACCTGGGCCTTGGGGACAATGTTTTTGCCGGCTATTATTGACAATGAATTTCAATATCATTAAATAAGGAGCCCACAGGGACGGCTGGAGATGAGACCGGCGTCCGAAACGCGAAGTCCGCACGGAGTACGATATGGGAAAAGCGCTTGTGGTGTACGGGTCCACGACCGGCAATACCGAGTCGGTGGCCCAGGTGGTGGCCAAGACCCTGGAAGGCGAGGGCCTGGAAGTGGTCCTCAGGGATGTTGCCGACGTCAAGCCGGAGGGACTGGCTGACGGCTACGATCTCGTGGTGTTCGGCTGTTCCACCTGGGGCGATGAGGACATCGAGCTGCAGGAGGATTTCATTCCCGTGTACGACGCGCTGGATGCGGCCGGGCTTTCCGGCAGGAAGGTGGCGGTCTTCGGGTGCGGCGATTCGAGCTACACGCATTTTTGCGGCGCTGTGGACGCCATCATGGAAAAGGCGTCGGCGCTTGGAGCCAGGGTGGTCGATTTGCCGCTCAAGATCGACGGAGCCCCGGACGAAGCCGAGGCCCGGGCGTGGGCGAAAAATATTTTGTAGGCGTCTTGATGGTACGCCCCGGCGGGAGACAGGGCGCACGGAGACGGAGAGCATACGAGGGAGCAAACGGCGGCCGTCCGGGCGGTCGTAGCGGAGGATAGGTTTATGGCTTGTGTGAATGGAAAATGCCAATTGGCAAGTAGTGTGCGTCAGCTGCGCGAGGCGGGCATGGAGGCGTTGCGCGATGGCGACATGGTTGGGGCCGAGGCGCTTTTGCGCCGGTCGGTGGCCATGTCCGAGGCCGGCGGCGGCGTGGCGACGGCCACGGCCCATTCGGTCTACAAGCTGGGCATGGCGCTGCATGCGGCCGGACGCCAGGATGAAGCGGCCGAACAGTTCGAGAAGGCGCTTTGGCTGGTCCGGGAGCGCGCCGGATGCGACAGCAAGCTGTATCGAAAGATTCTCGGCCATTTTGCCGAGGCCATGCCGTCGCGGGCGCCGCTTTGCGAATGCGAGGCCGCGTAAAAGAAAATCCGCTTGTCGGCTGTGCCCCATCGTCTGCGAGAAGACGGTGGGGTTTTTTTGTCCACTCCCTCCTTCAAGCCCGGGTCGTAGCGCCTCGGCCTGGGATTGTTTTGTCTTGACAATAATAAGCTGCCATATAGTATGGCAACAAATGAAACGAACACTGTATCCGAAATATGCTTCCGTCTTGGAAAAGATCACCCGGGTGGGGCACCCCAATCTGGAGTCCATTGCCCGTTGTTTCGGGTTGTTGAGCGCGACGGCGGCCATCAACGGGGCATGCGATCGACGGCTGGGGGCCATGGGGCTTTCGGAAGGGCGTTTTGTCCTGCTTTTGCTGCTGCACGAGGAGCGGGAAGGGCTTTTTCCGCATGAACTGGCCCGGCGGGCCGGAGTGACGCGGGCAACCATCACCGGGTTGCTCGACAATCTCGAACGCGACGGCATCGTGGCGCGGCAGGCCTGTTCGTCGGACAGGCGGAAGCTGCGGGTCTGTCTGACCGAAGCGGGTCGCGATATGGCCGCGCGGCTGTACCGATCGCATACGGACTGGGTCGCGTCTCTTTTTTCCGATGTCACCGCCGAAGAGGCCCGCGTGTTGGACGGGCTGTTCGAACGGCTCTCCCGTCGCCTGGAAGCGGATGCGAAAAGGGAGGAAATGTGACGAACATTCTTGTTTTGACCAGCAGTTATCGCAAGAAGGGAAATTCCAATCTGTTGGCGGCGCAGGTGGCGGCGGGAGCGCGGGAGACGGGGCATGCGGTGACGGTCCTGGATCTGGCCCGGATGACGATCCACGGCTGCCGGGATTGCGGCGCCTGCGAGGGGCCGTTCTATGCCGGCTGCGCCATCAAGGACGACATGGCCACGGTGTATCCGGCGCTTTTGGCCGCGGACGGCGTCATTCTCGTCTCGCCCATCTACTGGTGCAACATAAGCGGCCAGATGAAACAGTGCTTGGACCGCTGGAAGGGCATTGCTCCCGACAGGGAGCATAATCCGCTTCGGGGCAAGAGGATCGGCGCGGTTTTCAGCTATGGGGACACCGATGTGCTGACGTCGGGTTGCGCCAATGCCATCAGGTCGCTTCAGGATATGTGCGCCTACGCCGGGGCCGACTGGCTTGGGGCCGTGTACGGCACGGCATTTCGGGCGGGGGATGTTCGGGACGATCCGGCGCTGCTGCAACGGGCGGCCCGCTACGGCGCGTCCCTTTGAGGAAAACGGAGGAGGGGGGCGGCTGCGGCTCCCCTTCTCCTAGAAGAACTGCATCTTGGTTTCCTTGAGGTATTTTTCCTCGAGGACGTGGCAGATGCGCTTGATGATGTTGCGCCGGATTTCCAGGTCGATGGGCAGGTTGGGGTCCTGGTGGGCTTCGTTGATGCGCGCGCCGACCACGAATTCGATGGAATCGCTGTCGCGCAGGATATCGTAGAGTTCGGTGGCCGGGTTTTTCTCGCGGGGCGGCTCGTCGTTTTCCAGAAGCTGGGCCACGCGGGTCAGGGTCAGGATGCCCTCGGTGACGAGGTCCACCCCCTCCATCTCCGCCGCCGGCGGAAGATCCCCGCCGCCCGCCCCCATGAGGCTGTCGCGGATGGTGCGTCCCAGTTCCCGACCCACGATGTTGGCCGTGGTGCCGCCGCAGATGACCTTGCGGCCGTCGAAATCGGCCAGAGTTTCGGCGAATTCCTTGTCGCGGCCGGCGGCGTAGGGCGGTCCGGTCAGTATGAGGACCCGGCGTGGCCGGCGCAGGTAGATCACCGCCGCCGTCATGTCGTCGTAGGCCCGCTGAAAGGGCTCCTGGCGCAGGGCCATGGCCAGGATCTTCTGGGACAGGGCCCGGGCCGAGATGTTGGGGTCGGCCGCCACCTGCTCCAGCACGTAGTCCCGGCAGCCCTTGATGCGCCAGCCCAGGCGCAGCCGCTCGGACCCGAGCCCGGCCTGGGTGATGCCGTCCGAGGTGAAAATGAGCCGGTCCCCGGGCCGCAGCTTGACGTCGTAAACCCGGATCATCCGCTCGTCGTAGCGCGGGGTGGAGACTTCCTCGTACTCGAGGTTCACCACCGTGCCGTCGCGCACCAGGGTCACCGGCGGGTTGTCCATCTCGATCACCCGCGCCCCGCCGGTCGACTGGATGTCGACCACGGTGAAGGTGGCGTAGCTGATCTTGCGCACCTGGCACACGGGCAGCGCGTCCATGATGACCGAGGCCGCCCGCACGATGTCCATGTCGTTGGCCGTGTACTTGAGCGCCATGGTGGCGGTCATCAGCGACAGGATGGAGGCCTTGACGCCGTGGCCCAGGCCGTCGGAGAGCACGGCGATGATGCGGCCCTCGTCGGCCAGGCGCAACGTCTTGAAGGCGTCGCCGCAGATATCCTCGCCGTAGCGGTTGCGCTGGGCCGCGTCCACCTCGACGAACACGTCGTCGGACATCAGCGCCGCCCCCGCAGTTCTTTTCCGGAGATGGGCTTGGCGGCGCTGGAAAAGCCTTCCGAGAGCGAGCGCAGCAGGATTTCCGTGTCGGCCATGTTTTCGCCCAGGCGGCAGGCGATCTCCTGCACGGTCTCGAGATTCTTACGGATGATCTCCCGGGCTCGCTGGGCGATCTCCTCGCGGCGCAGCTCCGAGCCCGTGACGTCGAAGATCACGCCGCCGATGACGCTGCGCGGTTCGATGGTGAAGATGGTGACGCTGAAAACCCGGTCGTCCTGGCGCAGGGCGTCGCGGTGGATGTCGGTTTCGGATTCCAGCGCCCGGCGGAACAGCCCGATGAAGGGCACGATCTTTTCCAGGGCCGCGCCTTCCATGCCCGGACTCGCCTCGTAGGCCGTCAGGATCTCCTCGCCGAAAAGCCGGGCGAAATGCTCGTTGCACTCGATGATGTGGAGCCTGGCGTCGGCGATGACCACCCCGGCCGGAATGCAGCGCAAGAGGGCATTGGCCTTGCGGGTGGCGCGCTTGCGCAGGAAATGGACGCACATCGACGGCTCGGCCAGCCCTTCCAGCATGGCCCGGGCCAGCCCCCGGCAGGTTTCGTGGCCGCAGCCGCCGCAGTTGATCTCGTCCTCGGGCGTGAATTTGCCGATCAGCCGCAGCACCCGCACGTACTGGTCCTCGCTGTAGACGGGCAGGTCCACGGGCGCGGGGTTCTTGCGTTCGTTTATGGGCACGGCCGGCGTGCGCAACGGTTCATCGGGAGCGGGTTTGACCGCGCGGTTGAAGACGTCGAGCTGGTCGAGCAGGCGCGGCCGGTGGCTCGAGATGCACGGCCCCCGCACGCAGCCGCCCACGCAGGCGAGCATCTCCACGAACACGGGCTGGGGCAGCACATGGTTCTGGATGCCTTCTAGGGCCGACTGGATGGTCTGGATGCCGGAAAGCGTGGTGAAACAGACGCTGGAATTGCCGGTATAGGCCTTGACCGTGTCGGTCATGCCGCCTTCGATGGGGTAGAGCGCGCCTTCCTTGGCCGCATGGGGCATGAAAACGTCGGCCGGACCGGGGACGAGGCTTGCGGGATAAATGTTTTCCTGGCGCAGCATGGCCCGCAGGTCGGTGAAGGTCATGGCCGCGTCGAGCAGTCCCGGGTGGTTGTCGGCCTCGGTTTTCTTGGCCACGCACGGGCCGAAAAAGACCATGCCGATGTGCTGGCCGTAGGCGCGGCGCATCATGCGGCAGTGGGTCAGAAGCGGCGAGAGCAGCGGGGTGAGGTTCGGCACGAGCTCGGGCATGTAGCCCCGGATGAAATCCACCGCCGCCGGGCAGGCCGTGGAGAGCATGAGCCGGGGCGCGCCCTGGGACAGGGCCTTGGCCACGCCGGCCGAGACCTCCTGGGCGCCGAGCGCCGTTTCCGACACGCCGGAAAAGCCCAGCTTGCGCAGGGCGGCGATCATGGCCTGGGGCGAGACGTCGGGAAATTCCGCCACCCAGGACGGGGCCAGGGAAACGTAGGCCGGCCGCTGGGAGCGCAACAGTTTGAAGACCGCGAACAGGTCGCTACGCACCTGCTTGGCGTGGGCCGGGCAGGCGGCCACGCACTGGCCGCAGGCAATGCACAGTTCCGGCACCACCGTGGCCCGGCCGTTTTCCACCTGGATGGCCTTGACCGGACAGTGCCGCAGACAGCGGTAGCAGTCCTGGCATTCGGTTTCAATGGTATAGATGGGATAGTGCTTGAGCATGCCATCTCCCTTGGTTCCGACATGGGACGCTGCAAGGGACATTGTCGGCTTCATGGGGTGTGAAGGCAAGGGGCAACAGGCAAAAGATTGGGCATGAAGGAGCCTTTAGGCGGACAGGTGGCGGCTTAAAAGTTCCATCAGGCGTTCGCCGTTGATTTCGCCATAAAGTTGTCCGTCGATGCGGATATTGGGGCCTGTGGTGCACTGGTCCTCGCACCGGCTGCCGGTAAGGACCACGCTGTCGGCAAGCCCATGGTCGGCAAGGTACTGCTCGATCATAAGCAGATGCTTCTTGTTGCCCCGGGCGAAACACGAACTGCCCATGCAAATGACGATCTCATGTTTCATGGCAGCGGGCCTCATGTTGTCACTTTTTTCACAAGTTACCCGCCAACGACTGGACCCGCAAGTCCAAAATGGACCTGCCGACGCGAAAGTGCAACCTCCGGCACCCCCTGCCCGCTCCAGGGAATCGTGGTCCGTCCCGCAACGCCACGTCGCCTGCAACAGAGGATAAGGGCGCGGGGCGCGGACGCAAGGGAACGTTCCCGGAAACGGACGCGGCGTTGGCGCGCAAGCGTCGTTGCCGTCTCCCTTGGCAGGGCCGGCGCGGTGCCGGCGGCCAAACGATAGCCGGGAAGGCTGCGGGGCGCAACCGACCGGCCTTGGCGGGTTATTGCGCCCGGGGAACGTCGAGTTCGGCCAGGGACCGGGCCAGGCTGGAAAGCCCCGAGGACCGGGCCAGAACGAGCGGTTTGAGGCAGCCACGGCAGGCCTGCTTGACCAGGGAACAGGCCTCGTGGCTCACACAGTCGACAGGGCACACCACCGCGTCGGCCGCGCCCAGAAGCTCCCAGAGCCGGTGGGCCGACTGTTCCCGGCCGCCGTCATGATGCACCAGCTCGCAACCGAATTTGGCGGCCAGAAGCTTGTAATGGGCCACGAGCGAGCAGCGCCCGCCCACGTAGAGCACCCGTTTGCCGGCCAACCCCGGGTGGGCTTCCCCGGCCCGGCAGGGGCAGTTGCCGCCGCAGGAGCCTTCGGGCAGCCCCTGTTCCCGGCAGGGACAGACGTGTTCCGCGTCCGGGGCGGTGCTCTCGTCCCGATGGTGTTCGGCATGGGCGGCATGGGCCGCGGCCGCGTCGCCAAGCGCCGCGAACAGCGAGGCCTCCAGGGCCGTCACTTCGCTGTCCCGGTCGGCCAGCTCCCGGCGCAGGTCGGTCAGTTCGGCGTGCATTTTTTCCAGGGCCAGGGCCTGCCGGCCGGCCTCGGCTTCGGTCGCTTCCAGCCGCTCGGCGGTTTTCGCCAGCTCACGGCTCAAGACGTCGCGGTCGCGGCGCACGGCGGCCACGGCCGAGTTTTCGATGGCCGCCTTGAGCGAAATGCGCTCGCGTTCGACGGCCTGCCGCCGCCGCCGTTCCCCGGCCACTTCCTCCATGGCCTCCCGGCAGCGGCCCTTCCAGACGCCGACCGCCTGGCGCAGGGCGGTTTTCTGTTCCTCCAGGGCGGCCGCGGCCTCGGACAGCTTTTCCTCGAGCCAGGCCAGGCGCGACAGGTCGGCCCGGTTGGCCGCGCCGACCCGGTGGGAAAGCATGTGCACTTCGCCATACACCTCGCGCAACAGTTCCTGGGGCACGTCCGGATGGGACATGATGGCCCAAAAAGGGCCGGGCACGTCGCCGGCGTCGGCCCGTTCCCGCCACATGCGCCGCAGGCTTTCCGGGTCGTCGACGCGCAAAAAGGCGCGCAGGTCCTTGCGGTATTTCTTGTCCAAAAAGCGTTGCAGATATTTGGCAGGCGCGCCGCCGGCCACCTTGGCCTGGCCCACCAGGAAGACGTGGGCGTCGTAATCGGAAGCGTCCTCGGCCACGGCGTCGCCGCATTTGCGGCAGATCCGGCGCAGTTCGGACACGGTCAGACAGGTGCCCACGATGGGGCAGGCGAATTCGGCGTTTTCGTGCAGGGTCTTGCGCTGCATGGCTCCTCCCCGGCCCCGACCGGGACCGTATGGAGCCGACCTATACGAAAATGAAAATCATTGTCAATTAGAAAGAGGTAAAAGAAGGATGCGAGAGGGGAAACCCTTTAAAAAGGGTTCTCCCCTCTCGCGCTCTCCCCTTCCTAAAGTTTATAATGGAAAAGAATTCCATAACTATAATAAACTCTAATTATTAAAGTCTTTGGAAAGGGGGTCTGGGGGGAAACTTTTCTTCAGAAAAGTTTCCCCCCAGTTCTTCACACATCCGCGAAAAGCAGGCGTGTCCAGGGGCGGGGGCCGACCCGGCGGGCCAAGCGCGTCAGCAGCAGGCTGCCGCCGAAAGCGAGGACGAGGCAGGCCGCGCCGAGGGGCAGCCGCCAGACGGGAGACACGGGCGGGGGGATGGCGGCGTAAAAGGCCAGGACCAGGATGTAATGGGACAGGTAGATGCCGAACGTGTCACGCCCGGTCGCGGCCAGGGCGTGAAAGACCGGCCCGTTGGCGCGTTTCTCCGCCCACTGGCAGGCGCAGCAGAGGGCCAGCGCGCCAAGTATCTGGAAGCACAGGCCGGAAAGCAGGAAATACTGACGGTAATTGACGCCGAGAAGGGTCGCTTCGGCGGCCACTTCGTGCAGATAGGCGGCAAAGGCCAGTCCGGTCGCGAGGAGCAGCAGCGGTAGCCGGCGGGTCAGGCTGGGAAGCATGTCCTGGCGTCCGGCTAGCCAGGCGCCCAGAAAGAAGAAACCGGCCCAGGCCGGGGCCAGCCGGATGCCGACCAGTTCGAAGGCGTAATCGCGCGGCGACGAGACGGCGTAGAGGATGCTCGAGAGCGCGTAGAACGCGATGGTGGCGGCCATCCCGGCCACGGTCCAGCCGGCGATGCGCCGGGGCGTGGCGAAGAGGTCCGTCAGGCAGGCCAGGGACAGGAACTGGAGCAGGGCGAAGATGAAGTAGAGCTGCATGGAGCCCACGGCCAGCTCGATCAGGCGCTGCCAGTGGCCGAGCGGCACGCCGTAGAGGACCTTAAGCGACAGCAGGGTCAGGGCGTTCCAGGCCAGAAACGGGGGGAGCAGCCGCCGCATCTGCCTGGCCGGACGCCGGGCAAAGGGGACGCCCTCCGGACGCAGGCAGGCGTGTAACCGCAGCAGGTAGCCGGACAGCAGGAAAAAGGCCGGCACGGCAAAGGTGACCAGGCAGGCGGAGAAAAGCGGGGTAACGGAAAAATCGCCCTCGCGGAAGAAGGCCATGTTGCTGGCGTGGGACCAGACCACCACCAGCATGGCTATGGTGCGGGCGGCCTCGATCCACCGGAGGTGGCGCGAACCGGACGCTACGGACATCGTCGGCGATCAAACCTTGCCGGCCCGGCGGTCGTAGATAAGCATGTAGACCTGATCGATCTGGACGTAGAGGTCGGGCAGGACCCAGATGGTCTGGATCATGGTGGTGTCGGTCGGCTCGCCGAGCAGGGCCGTGGTTTTCTTGACGAGGTCCTTGACCGTGAGCAGATCGTGGACGAGCACCACCAGGGAGAACCGGCCGGTGTCCTTGTTACAGCCGTAGTAGATCCGGTTGAGCGGGATGCCCTGGAACTGGGTTTTTTCCTCCTTGTCGTAGTGCAGGATGAAGGGGCTTTTGGCCACGACATCGGGGTCATAGGCCAGGCCGAACATCTGGAGCTGCCGGTTCCAGACGGGCCGGGCGCGTTCCAGGGCGAAGGAGGGGCCGGAAAAAAGGGTCTGGCAGCTCTCGCCGTAGCGATATTTTCCAAAGCCCTGGCGCAGGTCCATGGCCTGGGCGGCGACTGCGGTGGCGCAAACGAAGACAAAGGCGAACAGAAGACGTTTCATGAAAACCTCGCAGACGTTGCTACTTCTTATGATGGCGTCGTCTGTTTAGGCGCTGGGGCCGTCCTTGTAAAGGGCGGGCGGGGTGAGGACGGCCCGGCAGGCGGGCAGGGCCTGGCGCAGGGGCCGGCCGAAAAGGAACAGGAGCATCTCGGGCGGGACGCCGGCCCGCTCGGGCACGAGGTCGCGCATGGCGGCGTCGAGGCGGTCGGCCCGGATGACGGCCTCGCGGGCGTCGGCGTCCCCGGAAAGGGCCTGCCGGCACAGCTCTTCCAGGCGCAAGAGCCCCGTTTCGGCTTCGTGGTGGGCGCACAGCTCGGCCAGGGGGCTGGCCGGTCCCAGGATGTCGCGCCGGGTCAGCAGCTCCGTGCGGTACATGGCCGCCAGGGCCTTGGGAGCCTGGCAGAACAGGGCGCGGCACTGGGCCGGGCGATGCCGGTGGATGGCGCAGGCCCCGGTCGTGCCGGCACGGTAGAACCGGCAGGTCCGACCGCCCGGAACCGGGCGTATCTTGACCAGTTCGACGGGCGAGGGGCCGACGGTGCCGGCCACGTTGTCCGTGACGTATTCGCCCCGGCGAAGGGTCATGAGGTCGGTTGGCGCAAGGACGCCGTCCCGCAGCAGGGGCAGGTCCCGGACATGCAGGGCCGGGCCGCCGTCGCGGCAGCAGGCGCCGCAACGGCGGCAGACGGGTGCGGAGTCGGGCATGGCGACGTGCATGGGAGAAATTCCGGTCTTTGGCAAGGGGGGGGCGAGAGGGTCGGCCGGAGACAAAAGGGCTTTGCAACGACAGGGGCAAAATGCTATGTGGCTTAGATGCACACAGAACTGGCCACAGTCCGTTTTCCCGTTGACATAAGGCTTTAGTCATCTTAGGACGTGAGCGATTGTGCATTCGTTCACGTTTTTTCAAGACCTCCCGCGTGAATAACGCCCCGCCCGCCGGCGAGCAGGGTCGGTCGGGGGGGGGAAGGTGCCGAAAGGCGGCGTGACGTCGCCCGGGGCGCATGTTAACTGGTTAAGGCGGTAACTCTTCAAACCCCACTGGAGGAAGCAAATGGCGAAACACCAAACCCCCCTGTTGGACCAGCTCGAATCCGGGCCCTGGCCCAGCTTCGTGTCCGACATCAAACAGGAAGCCGCGCACCGGGCAGCCAATCCCAAGGGGCTGGACTACCAGATCCCGGTCGAGTGCGCCGACGACCTGCTCGGCGTCCTGGAACTCTCCTTCAAAGACAAGGAGACCCACTGGAAGCACGGCGGCATCGTGGGCGTTTTCGGCTACGGCGGTGGCGTCATCGGCCGCTATTGTGACCAGCCCGAAATGTTCCCCGGCGTGGCCCATTTCCATACGGTTCGTGTGGCCCAGCCCTCCGGCAAATACTACACTACCGAATATCTCCGGCAGATCATGGACATCTGGGACCTGCGCGGCTCGGGCCTGACCAACATGCACGGTTCCACCGGCGACATCGTGCTTCTTGGCACCACGACCCCGCAGCTCGAGGAAATTTTCCACGACCTGACCCACAATCTGAATACGGACCTCGGTGGCTCGGGTTCCAACCTGCGCACCCCGGCCGACTGCCTGGGCCAGTCCCGCTGCGAATTCGCCTGCTACGACACCCAGGACGTGTGCCACACCCTGACCAACGATTATCAGGATGAGCTGCACCGCCCGGCCTTCCCCTACAAGTTCAAGTTCAAGTTCGACGGCTGCCCGAACGGCTGCGTGGCCTCCATCGCCCGCTCCGACTTCTCGGTCATCGGCACCTGGAAGGACGACATCCGCATCGACCAGGACCGCGTGAAAGCCTATGTGGCCGGCGAGTTCAAGCCGGGCGGCGGCTCCCATGCCGACGGCAAATGGGGCGCCTTCGACGTGGTCAAGGAAGTCGTGGACCGCTGCCCCACCGGCTGCATGAGCTACGACGGCGCCAAGCTGACCATCGACAACAGCAACTGCACCCGTTGCATGCACTGCATCAACACCATGCCGGCCGCTCTCAAGATCGGTAAGGAAACCGGCACGTCCATCCTGGTCGGCGCCAAGGCCCCGATCCTCGACGGCGCGCAGATGTCCTCCCTGCTCGTGCCCTTCGTCGTGGTGGAAAAGCCCTACGACGAGCTCAAGGAAATCATTGAGAACATCTGGGACTGGTGGATGGAAGAAGGCAAGAACCGCGAGCGCGTGGGCGAGACCATCAAACGTCTCTCCTTCCAGAAGCTGCTCGAGGTCACCAACACCAAGGCTATCCCGCAGCATGTGGAAGCCCCCCGTAGCAACCCCTACATCTTCTTCAAGGAAGATGAGGTGCCCGGCGGCTTTGCCCACGACGAAAAGGCCTATCGCCAGAGACACATGAGATAAGTGGGAGGACACAGATATGGCATTCATTTCTTCCGGATACAATCCCGACAAACCCATGGAAGGTCGGATCACGGATATTGGTCCTCGGCATTACGAGGAGTTCTATCCGTCGGTCATCAAGAAAAATAAAGGCCAGTGGGACTATCACGAGATCGTGAAGCCCGGCGTGCTCAAGCACGTGGCCCTCTCCGGCGACGTGGTCTACACCGTCCGCGTCGGCGGCGCCCGCCTGATGAGCGTCACCCATGTCCGCGAGATCTGCGAAATCGCCGACAAGCATTGCGGTGGCCACCTGCGCTTCACCACGCGTAACAACGTGGAATTCATGGTCGAGACCGAAGACGCCCTCAAGGGCCTGATCGCCGACCTCGAGTCCCGCAAGTTCGCCGGCGGAAGCTACAAGTTCCCCATCGGCGGCACCGGCGCCTGCGTGTCCAACATCGTCCACACCCAGGGCTATGTGCACTGTCACACCCCGGCCACCGACGCCTCCGGCCCGGTCAAGGCCGTCATGGACGAGATGTTCGACTACTTCCAGTCCATGAAGCTGCCGGCCATGGTCCGCATCTCCCTGGCCTGCTGCCTGAACATGTGCGGCGCCGTGCACTGCTCCGACATCGGCATCGTCGGTATCCACCGCAAGCCTCCTATCGTCGAGCATGACCGCCTGGACAACATCTGCGAAATCCCGCTTGCCATCTCCGCCTGCCCCACCGGCGCCATCAAGCCGACCAAGGTCGAGATCGACGGCAAGAAAGTCAACTCCGTCGCGGTCAACGCCTCGCGCTGCATGTACTGCGGCAACTGCTACACCATGTGCCCGGCCATGCCGCTCGCTTCCGGCGAGGGTGACGGCATCGTGCTCATGGTCGGCGGCAAGGTGTCCAACCGCATCTCCATGCCGAAGTTCTCCAAGGTCGTTGTGGCCTATATCCCCAACGAGCCGCCCCGCTGGCCGACGCTGACCAAGATGGTCAAACACATCGTCGAGGTCTACGCCGCCAACGCCAAGAAGTACGAGCGCCTGGGCGAATGGGCCGAGCGCATCGGCTGGGAGAAGTTCTTCGAGCTGTGCGACCTCGAGTTCTCGCACCACTGCATTGATGACTTCCGTGATCCGGCCTACTACACGTGGCGCCAGAGCACGCAGTTCAAGTTCACCAAGCACATCGAGGCCTAAGCATCAACCATCCGGGCGGGAAGGGTTTCCTTCCCGCCCGCATTAAACAAAGAGGGAATGGTATGGCTTCCGAGAAAGAGCAGGTGCTCGAGTTCCTCACGGGCAAAACGGGTAAGAGCAAGTTCTACTTCAACGATTTCTGCAAGATTTTCCCGGACAAAAAGCCCCGCGAAGTCAAAAAAATCCTCACCGA
This sequence comes from Desulfovibrio sp. JY, assembly GCA_021730285.1. Taxonomy (NCBI): domain Bacteria; kingdom Pseudomonadati; phylum Thermodesulfobacteriota; class Desulfovibrionia; order Desulfovibrionales; family Desulfovibrionaceae; genus Desulfovibrio; species Desulfovibrio sp. JY. The sequence continues at coordinate 883,502 of CP082962.1, read as the reverse complement.
GCTGGTCAATGAAGGGAAAGTCATCTTCTGGTCCAGCGGCAGCACCTCCATGTACGGCCTGGCCGGCGTGGGCAAGCAGCAGGCCGAGGAAGACTAGTCCGCAAGGCGTCCGGCGTACGATCGGCCAGGCGGCCGCCCTGTCGGATGCGCTTGAGGCTGCGGCCGCCACGGCGGCGATCGCCCCGTGGAACACGAAAAAAAGCCGCGCCGTCAGGCGCGAACGACGATGCGCGCCGTGAACGATCGCCCGCGTCTTGTCCTGGCCGGGCTATCCGGGGGCGCAGGCAAGACCATCCTGACTCTTGGTATTTGCCGGGCTCTGGCCGCTGCCGGGCTGCGCGTCCGTCCGTTCAAAAAGGGTCCGGATTACATCGACGCCGCTTGGCTCGGGCTTGCCGCCGGGTGCGACGCCACCAATCTGGACCCTTTTTTATTGCCCGCCGAAAGGCTTCCTTCCCTTTTTCTGGAAAAATCCCAAGACTGCGATATCGCCGTTATCGAAGGCAATCGCGGCATCTTCGACGGCATGGACGTGGCCGGCTCCTGTTCCACGGCCGCCCTGGCCCGCCAGCTCGACGCTCCGGTTGTCCTCATTCTCGACGCCACCAAGATGACCCGCACCGCCGCCGCCCTGGTCGCGGGCGTGGCCGGCTTCGAACCCGGACTGCGCCTTGCCGGCGTGGTGGCCAACCGCACCGCCGGACCGCGTCACCGGGCCATCGTGCGCGAAAGCATCGAAACCCTGGCCAGGGTGCCGGTGCTGGGACTGCTGCCCAAGATTTCCGACAATCCCATTCCCGAGCGCCACATGGGGCTGGTCTCCAACCGTGAGCACGCCGCCGTGGGCGCCATCCTGGACGGCCTGGCCGGGCTCGTGCGCGAACATGTGGACCTCGACCGGCTCATCGCCCTGGCCCAGTCCGCGCCGCCGCTGCCCGACCTGGAGTTTTCGCCGCCCCCCGCACCGGTCGGCCCGGACGCGCCGGTCATCGGCGTGGTGCGTGACGCGGCCCTGTGGTTCTACTACCCGGAAAATATCGAGGCGCTGACGCGCGCCGGTGCCCGCGTCACCTTTGTCAGCATCCTCGACCCGTCGCCCTGGCCGGCTCTCGACGGCCTCTACCTCGGTGGCGGCTTCCCCGAAACCCAGGTCGCGGCCCTGGCCGACAACCGCCTCGTGCGGGAGCGGGTGCGCGCCCTTTCCGCCTCGGGACTCCCCATCTACGCCGAATGCGGCGGGTTCATGTACCTGTGCCAGGGGCTCGAGGTGCAGGGAACCGTCTACCCCATGGCCGGGGTGTTTCCCGTGACCACCACGCTTTGCGCCAGGCCCCAGGGACTGGGCTACAGCCTGGCCCGGGTGGTGCGGAACAACCCCTACCATCCCACGGGCACCCTGCTGCACGGACACGAATTTCATTACTCCCGCTGCCAGGCGGTCCCGGATTGCCCCTCGTTGCCTGCTCCCGAAGCCTTCACCCTGGCCATGGAGCGGGGCGTTGGCATGCACGAGGGCCACGACGGGCTGCTTACGGGCAACACCTTCGCTGCTTATACCCATATCCACGCCGAAGGCGCGCCCCACTGGGCGCCGAACTTCGTCGCGGCGGCCAGGCGCTACGCGGCGCGGCGTGGGGGGTAGGGGAGCAGGACGAGGGGAAAGCAGGGGCTCTGCCCCTGCACCCCGCCGGGAGGCCATGGGCCCCCCGGACCCCCCATCCGGTGTGCTTTGGCTGGGCGGGGGAGGGGATGGTTGCCGGCAAGGCGGAGTGCGGAGAAGATGGAGGCGGAATTTGCCTGGACGGTGCCGCCGCTTCGCGGCAGGCTCGTCCCGACAAATTCCGCCGCCACCACGCCGGTCGCCCCTTCAGGGCGACATTCAAAGAAAATGTTGTTTCTTAAAATGCGGCGCTTCGCCGCTGGCGCGGTTGTTGCCGCAATCGTGTCCGGCGTCGAGGAGCGAAGCTCCTCGTGCCGCCGGGCCGATTGCGGCAACAAGACACTATCAACCACACCTCCACCCGCCATCCCAACCCGGTAAAGGGGGGACCGGGGGGCCTCAAGCCCCTCGGCGGAGTGCAGAGGCAGAGCCTCTGCCGGGTCCAGGGCAGAGCCCTGGGCGTAGCGAGACAAGGCACACGAGCAAGCACCATGGACAGCAACGACATCCGCATCATCAAGGAAATCGCCTCGCCGGGCGGGGCCATGGCCTACGCGCCAAACCACGCATCCATGCCTGTCGAGGGCGACGACACGGGGCTCACGTATGGGGCCTATTTCGAGGCGCTGGAAGCGTTCGTTTCCGGCGAGGGGTTCGCGCCGCTGTGGCGGGCCCTGGTCGCCTCGGGCCGGCCGGACGGACTGGCGGGGGCGACGGAAATCGTGCTTCGGGCCGAAAAGCATGGGGCGCTGTACCATCCGGCCAGCTGCACGGTGTGCTTCGACGGCGACGCGGCCAAGTTCTGCCTCAATGTGGCGGCCTCGGAAATGGGCCTGGGCTGTCTGGAGGTCGAGGCCGGGCTCCTCGAAACCTTACGCGGGCGTTTTACGCCGGAGTTTCTGCCGTGTCCCTATGCCTATGGCCGGGTGGCGGGGCTTGGGCTTTTGCTCGAGGAGTGGTTTGGCGACTTTCACGAGTTTCACCAGGACGGTTCGGGCCGGGTGCGGCTGTGGGATTTCGACGCCGGCGAACGGCTGCTGGCGCAGGGTGAGGCGGCGGCGCTGTACGGCGAAGCGGCAAGGATTCTGACCCGGTATTACGATACGGAAACCGGGGCGTCCATCGGGCCGTGGCACCATGGGGCCGGTGATTTCGTGGCCAGGATTTCTGACGGAACGGTTTCGGCCAGACTGATCACGGTGCGGGGCTACGGTGCGTCGCGGTCCTTTACCGAGGCCGGTCCCATGGCCGAGCGCCTGGCCGGGCTTTCCTTTTTCACCAACATGACCATGCGGGCGCGTCTGGACCGGGTGAACGGTGTGGGGGAGCTTGTTTTGGCCGATGCGGATGTCGTGCCCGCCCTCGTGGCCGGTTTCGCGGCGGCCCTTGGCGAGCGGCCGGATTGCAGCGACGCCGGCCTTGGGTTGCTCGATTTTCTGGGTTCCTTTTCCACCGAGGAATTGGCCGGGGCCGGGGCGCAACTCATGGAGCCGTGCCCGCCGCAGGAACAGGCGCTATTGGCCGCCGCCTGGCCGGGACATGCCGCGGCGCTCGTGGCCGCGTTGGGCGGGCTGTAAACGGCGTCGGTATCAGGACGCCTGGGCCGGAGGCGTGGCGGCAAGTTTTTTGGCGGCAACCGCCAGGACCTTGCGGGCGTCGAGCAGATGCGCGTCGGCGTCCACGGCCCGCTTGGCCGCGCTTTGGGCCTCCTGCCAGTTGCCAAGCCGAGCATGGACCATGGCCAGTGCCTGGTCGAACAGGGGATTCGCGCCGAGCTTGGGCTTGGCCTCGCTTAAGATGCGCTCGGCAAGGGGCCATTCGTCGGCCTTGCCGGCGGCGGTCATGAGAAAGTCGTAGGCGCGGGGGTTGTCCGGCGCCTCTTCCATGGCCCGCTTGATGTACTCCAGGGACGCCTTGAAATGGCCGGCGTCGATGAGCCGGGAGGCAATGAGCGGGAAAAGCCCTTTCTCGTCGACGTAATCCTCCACCGCCGCCCGGAAATTGCGTTGGGCCTCGAGCAGATTGCCTTCGCCGAGGAGCTTGGTGCCCTTGATGACGGCATGGTCGATGCGCAGCTTGCGTTCGCGCATGGCGTCCAGGCTCTCGCGATTGATGTCGTCGGCGATTTTCTGGGCCAGGGGCAGCAGGTAGGCGCAAAGCTTTTGTTCCTGGCCTTTGGCGTAGGGGACGCCGTTGGGCGCGTATTTTTTGACCCGGGGCAGCTTGCTGATGTTGGCGAAGCATTCGCGCAAAAGGCCTTCCACGATGGTGCGGTCGGAAGAGGGCAGTTTGACGGAAACGAACGCCTTGAGCGCCGTGGCCAAAAGCTGGACCGTGCGCAGGTCCTCGTTCTTGGCATAGGCGGCCTTGGCCCTGCCCAAGTCCTCGCGTATGGATTTACCGGTTGGCGGCATGCCGCGTTTCCTCTCGTTGCGCCGTACCGGAGATGCCCCGGCAGGCCCTGGTTTCATACTGACGATACGGAACTTCGTCCTCGATTAAAAGTCCCCGTGATCCGTTTTGAGAAGCGGGTGCGAGAGGGGAAACCCTTTTAAAAAAGGGTTCTCCCCTCTCGCGCTCTCCCCTTCCTCAAATTTTTATCATAACAGCTGTTGTACGGATAACAGCCTGTTACTATTAAAAGTCTTTGGAAGGGGGGCCTGGGGGGAAACTTTTCTTCAGAAAAGTTTCCCCCCAGTTCGTTTTAAAAAATACGTCCTAATGCGCCTGGCCCCAGGTGTGGCCCGTGCCCCAGTCGACCACAAGCGGCACGGCGAGCGTAATGACGCCGCACATGATGTCGGACAGCCGCTTTCCGGCCGCATCGGCGGTGTCCAGGGGGGTCTCCAGCAGCAGTTCATCGTGGATTTGCAGCACCATGACCGCGCCGGCCCCTTTGAGGTCCGCGTCCTTGTGGGCGGCCAGCATGGCCATTTTGATGATATCGGCCGCGCCGCCCTGGACCACGGTGTTGATGGCCTGCCGTCTGGCCTGGGAGGCAAGCTGGGAATTTTTCGATTCGATGTCGGGCAAAAGCCGCCGGCGTCCGGCCAGGGTGGTGACGTAGCCCTGGGCCTTGGCCGATTCCACGATACCGTCGTAAAAGGCGGAGAGTCCGGACAGGCGTTCGAAATACTTGGCAATGAACGCCTTGGCCGCATCGAGCTTGATGCCGAGGTCGCGGGAGAGCTTTTGCGGCCCCATGCCGTAGAGCAGGCCGAAGTTGATGGTCTTGGCCTGCCGGCGCTCGTCCGGGCCGATGTCCGCTTCGGGCTTGTCGAAAAGCAGCGAGGCCGTGCGGGCGTGGATGTCGGCCCCGGCGGCGAACGCCGAAAGCAGGGCCGGTTCGCCGGAAAGGTGGGCCAGCACCCGCAGCTCGATCTGGGAATAGTCGGCCGCGACCAGCGCCTTGCCTGGACCGGCCACGAAACATTCGCGCATGCGCCGCCCGAGGGGGCCGCGGATGGGGATGTTTTGCAGGTTGGGATTGGAGCTCGACAACCGGCCGGTGGCCGTGGCCATGTTGTTGAGCGTGGTGTGGATGCGGCTGGCCGCGTCGGCCAGCTTCGGCAGCGGGTCCAGGTAGGTGGAACGCAGCTTTTCGAGCTTGCGAAATTCCAGGATGCGGTCGACCAGGGGATTGGAGCCGGCCAGACGCTCCAGGGCGTCCTGGGACGTGGAGGCCGCGCCGCCCGGGGTCTTGCCCTTGGGCGTAAGCCCCATTTCGGTAAAAAGGATCTCGCCGAGCTGCTGGCTGGAGCGGGGGTTGAAGGGATGGCCGGCCAAGGCATGCAGTTCCTTTTCCAGCCGGGTCAGGTCCGTCGCCACTTCCGCGCCGAAGGCGGCCAGGGACTGCAAATCCACGCCGATGCCGGCCCGTTCCATGTCGAGCAGCACCGGAATGAGCGGCAACTCCAGCCGTTCGACCAGATCGGTCAGCCCGGCCGTGTCCAAGCGGGCGGCGTAGACGTCGGCCAAGAGCGCGGCCGCCTTGGCGGTGTCATCAGGAGCGACGGCGGCGGCGTCCACGGTGGGATCGGCGAAAAGGCTGTCGCGAAGGCGCGGGAAGCCGTAGTTGCGCTGTTCAGGGTCGAGCAGATAGGCCGCCAGCCCCAGGTCGAACCACAGAGGGAGCGGCAAGGCGGCAAAGGCCGCGTCCATGGCCAGCATCTCCTTGACCGAGGGCACGGCCACACGTTTAGCCTTGGCCAGAAGCGGGGCCAGGGCGGCCGGGGCGGCATCGGTTGTGACCTCGTCCGGGCCCAGGGACAGGCTGAAGCCGGCCTCGACCGGAACAAGGGCGACCCGGCGCCCGGCCATATCGGGCAGCTTTTCGGCCGGCACGGGCTTTGGCGCGGGGGGGGCGGCGGCGTGGCGGCCTCCTTCCCTGGCGGATCGTCGAAAAGCGACAGGCGGTTGGCCACGGTCTCCCGCTTGGCTTCCAGCGGCGCGGCGGCGGAAAGGCCCGGGATGTCGCGCGCCAGGGTGCGAAATTCATAGGACTCGAGAAAAGCGCGTAACCCGTCGGCGTCCGGCGGCGTCAAGACGGTATCGTCCAGGGACACCTCCGGCAGCAGGTTGGTGCGCAGGCGCGTCAGTTCCCTGTAGAGGAAGACGTCCTCGATGGCGGGTTCGATTTTCTTGCGGACCGTGGCCTTGAGGTCCTGCAAGTGCTCGCGCACGTCTTCCAGGGTGGGATGCTCGCGCAGGATGCCAAGCGCGGTCTTGATGCCGATGCCGGGCACGCCCGGGATGTTGTCGCTGGTGTCGCCGACCAGGGCCTGCAAATCCGGCCAGGACGCCGGCTCGATGCCGCACTCGGCGGTGAAGTCGGCCTTGGTGGTGAGCCGTTCGGCCTTGCCCGAGGGGTCGTAGAGGACCACGCGCTCGTCCAGGCACTGCTTGAGGTCCTTGTCCGCGCCGACGATGACCACGGGGAGGCGCTGCCGAAACCGGGCGGCCAGGGAGGCGATGCCGTCGTCGGCCTCGGCGTCCTCGGGCACGATGACCCGCGCGCCGAACAGGCGCAGGCCGTCGAGCAGCGGTTCGACCTGCCGGGCCAGGGGCTCGGGCATGGCCTCGCGGTTGGCCTTGTAGTCGGCATAAATCTTGCTGCGAAAGGACGGTCCGCGTCCGTCCAGGAAAAAAACCAGGTGATGCGGTCGCTGTTCTTTGACGAGTTTGAACAACAGGCGAAAGATCATGAACAGAGCGCTGGTCGGAAAGCCGTCCGAGCGGGCGATGTCGCGGAAGGCGTGGTAGCCGCGGTAAAAAAACGCGCTGCCGTCGATAAGGAAAACCGGGGCGGCCGCGAAGCCGAGTCGTGTGGCCAGGGACATGGGACTCCTTTCGCGGCGGCTGCATGACCACTCGCTTGGCCGGTTTTACGGCACCGGGCCCTCGGGCGCAACCAGGGGATGGCGTGTCTCGACAAATGCTTTTTATGCGGGTAGGCTAATAAGATCGGAAGGTTGTTTGTCTGTTTGGTTAATGCCTGTTCACAACGCTATACATTCCGGATTAATTGTTTTATCGGGATTTACCCGATTTAACGGGTAAACACCCGGCATGGAGAAGGACGGAATGACCGCAATGTCCAAACGAAGGATTTTTCTGGCCTTTGGGGCCGGTGTTGTTCTCGTCGCGCTTCTGGCCGCCCCGGCCCTGGCCCAGGACACCGCCGCGCCTGCCGCGTCGGACCGCGTGGCCCAGCGCTACACCAAGGGGATGATGCCCCCCGATGCCTCCGCCACAGCCACCCTCCCAAACAGCGGCATCGAGAAGAAAATCGAAAAAATACCGCTGCCGGATTTCGTCAACACGGGTCGGACGGATGCGGAGGTGGCCAAACAGATCGCCCCGGGCGCGGCCGGAGTGGCCCCCGAAGGGCAGCCCATGAGTATGGAGTCGAGCGTCAAGCGCGGCCTCGACGCCAACCCCCAGATGCAGTCGGCCCGCGCGACCCTAAGCGGCGCCGAGGAAAGCCGTCGCCAGGCCATGGCCAACTTCGCGCCGGTGGGCACGGTCAGCTACACCTTTCAGCGTACCGACGCCGAGTCCATCGGCACCACGTCCCAGTCCCTGCCCGGCAACCAGATCATCAACTCCATGGCCGGCACCTCGCTTTCCACCACGCGCACTACCCATTCGCGGCAGGGCTACTGGCAAAACCTCTACCAGCTCCAACTGACGGTGACGCAGCCCCTCTTCACGGGCTTCAAGCTGCTGAGCACCTACCAGAAGGCGGCGCTCAACAAGGCCTACAGCGCGGCCAACATCGACTATACCGAGCTGTCCCTCATCAAGTCCGTGCAGCAGGCTTTCCTCAGCCTGTTGCAGGCCCGGGCCAACGTGCAGAGCAACAAGGATTCCGTTGCCCGGCTCGAATCCCAATACAAAGTGGCCCAGGCGTATTACGACGTCGGCCTCAAGCCGCGCCTTGACGTCCTGCAGGCTGAATCCGATCTGGCGGCGGCGGAGCAGACCCTGCTTTCCTCCCAGAACACGGTGCTGGTGCAAACCGCCCAGCTCAACTCCCTGCTCAACCTGCCGCTCAACCAGCAGACGAACTACGTGGGCGAGTTGACCTACCTGCCGTTTACCATGAGCATCGAGGACTGCCTCAATACGGCCTACAAGCAGCGTCCGGACCTCTACATGGGCGTCAAGTCGGTGCAGATGGCCGAAAAGGACGTCAAGATCGCGGCTAGCCCGCTGTATCCGCAGATTCAGGCCCAGTACACCTATACCAAGCAGGGCAACTCCGCCGACCTGTCGCTTCGGGACATGTCCGGCTCCACCACGCCCGAGGCTTCGGCCGTCGGCGTCTCGGCCACCTTGCAGGCCTGGGACTGGGGTTCCACCTTTTTCGGCATGCAGTCGGCCCGCGAGACGGTCAAGAAGCTCCAGGCCGACCTGGCCAAGCTGCGCCTGGACGTCGGCTACCAGGTCAAGACCTTCTACCTCAACATCCAGGACGCGGCCAAGCGCATCTCCGTGGCCCGCACGGCCGTGGAGGCGTCCAAGGAAGGCTTCCGCATGGCCATTGCCCGGTACCAGGCCCAGGTCGGCACGAGCGTGGATGTGTTGACGGCCCAATCCTCGCTGACCACGGCGGAAACCAACCTGACCCAGGCCCTGACCGATTACCAGAGCGCCCTGGCCGACATCTACGTGGCCATGGGCATGCGGAACCTGAATCTGGTCTCCAATTAGGTCCTCAGGCGATACGACAAGGAAAAGGGCGGAAGGCTTTGCCTCCCGCCCTTTTCCTTGTCGTCGACATGTCCGCCGTCGGCGGCGATCAGCCTCCCCGGCGCTTGTCAATGGCCCGGCGGGTGATCACGGCGAAAAAGCCGCCCACCAGTCCAAGGATGAGCCCCCGGCGGATGTCCATGAAAAAAAGGCCGCCGATGACGCCGACCGACCCGCCGATGATAAGCCCCCGCTTGAGGGCTTCCATGAAGTCCTGGCGTTTGCTCCCGTTCATGCGTCTTTCCCTTCGGGCTGAAGCGACTCGATGCCGCCCATGTAGGGCCCCAGGGCCTTGGGAACCGTCACCGAGCCGTCCTTTTGCAGGCAGTTTTCCAAAATCGCGGCCATGGTGCGGCCGATGGCCAGCCCCGAGCCGTTTAAGGTGTGCACCAGCAACGTCTTCTTGCCGCCTGCGGGCTTGAAGCGGATGTCGGCGCGCCGTGCCTGGAAATCCTCGAAATTCGAGCACGAGGAAATTTCGCGGTATTTGTTCTGCCCCGGCAGCCAGACCTCCAGGTCGTAGGTCTTGGCCGAGGAAAAACCCAGGTCGCCGGTGCAAAGCGCCACCACGCGGTAGGGCAGCTCCAGCTTTTGCAGGATGGCCTCGGCATGGCCGGTGAGCTTTTCCAGCTCGTCGTAGGAGGTGTCCGGATGCACCAGGCGCACGAGTTCCACCTTGCCGAACTGGTGCAGGCGGATGAGCCCCTTGGTGTCCTTGCCGTAGGAGCCGGCCTCGGACCGGAAGCACTGGGTGTGGCAGCAGTAGGCCACGGGCAGGGCCGATTCGGGCAGGACCTCGCCCCGGTGCAGGTTGGTCACCGGCACCTCGGCCGTGGGGATGAGGTAGGACTCCATGGCCTCGAGCTTGAAGAGGTCCTCGGCGAACTTGGGCAGCTGGCCCGTGCCGAGAAGGCTCTCGGCATTGACGATAAAGGGCGTAGCCACCTCGGTGTAGCCGTGTTCGGCGATGTGGGTGTCGAGCATGAACGCGGCCAGGGCGCGCTCCAGCCGGGCCAGTCCCTGGCGCAACACCACGAAGCGCGCGCCGGACAGCTTGGCCGCCCGCTCGAAATCGAGCCCACCCAGGGCCGTGCCCACGTCCTGGTGCTCCTTGATGGGAAAATCGAAGGTGCGCGGCGTCCCCACCGTGCGTACGGTGGGATTGTCGTTTTCCCCGGCCCCGTCCGGCGTGGAGGCGTTGGGGATGTTCGGCACGCCGAGCAGCCACTGGCGCACCTGCTCGTCGAGATCCCGGGTCTTTTCGTCCAGGGCCTTGATCTCGGCGGATAGCGCGCCGAGACCTTCCAGCACGGCGGCGGCGTCGCCGCCCTGGCGCTTGATCTTGGCCACTTCGGCCGAGGCCGTGTTGCGCTGGCTCTTTTTTTGTTCGACAGCGGTCAGGGTTTCGCGGCGGGCCTCTTCCAAGGCCAAAAAGGCCGGCAGGTCCAGGGGAAAATGCCGCCTGGCCATGCCCTCGGCCACGGCCTCGGGATTCTGGCGCACGAATTTAAGGTCCAGCATTATGGTATGCTCCTTAAGGGGAAGGGAAGATGCGAGAGGGGAAACCCTTTAAAAAGGGTTGTCCCCTCTCGCGCTCTCCCTTTCCTAAATTTTCTATCGATACTGACGTGTTACGGTTGCCATTCCAGTATTATTGAAAGTCTTTGGGAAGGGGGCCCGGGGGAAACCCTTTCTTCAGAAAGGGTTTCCCCCGGCTCTTCACCTACCCCATGCGGGCAGAGGCGATGTTGTCGCAGAACCAGCGGTAGGTGTCCGCGAGTCCGCTTTCCAGGGAAAATGTGGGTTCCCAGCCGAGGGAGCGCAGGCGGCCGATGTCCAGGGCCTTGCGCGGCGTGCCGTCGGGCTTGGACGCATCGAAAACGATTTCGCCTTTGAAGCCCGTCACCTTGGCCATGAGCGCGGCCAATTCCCGGATGGTGACCTCGTGGCCCGAGCCGATGTTGACGATTTCCTCGTCGTCGTAGCGCAGGTAGCAGGCGACCGAGGCCCGGGCCATGTCGTCGACGTGCAGGAATTCGCGCCGGGCGTCGCCCGTGCCCCATACGACCACCTGCTTGCTGCCGGCGAGTCTGGCTTCGTGAAAGCGGCGCATGAGTCCCGGGATGACGTGGGAGTTGACGGGCGTGAAGTTGTCCCCCCGGCCATAAAGGTTGGTCGGCATGAGGCTTATGGCCGAAAATCCGTACTGGCGGCGGTAGGCCTGGCACATCTTGATGCCGGCGATCTTGGCGATGGCGTACCACTGGTTGGTCGGCTCGAGGGGGCCGGTGAGCAGGCAGTCCTCGCGCATGGGCTGGGGGGCAAGCCTCGGATAGATGCAGGAAGAGCCGAGAAAGACGAGCTTTTTGACGCCCACGTTTTTGGCCGCGTCGATGACGTTGGCCGAAATCAGCAGGTTGTCGCGGATGAAATCCGCCGGATACGTGGCGTTGGCGTGGATGCCGCCGACCCTGGCCGCGGCCAGGAACACCGCCGCCGGCCGTTCATTGTCGAAAAAGGCCCGCACCGCCGCCTGATCGGTCAGGTCAAGCTCGGCGTGGGTTTTGGTGATGAGCGTCGCGCCAAGATGGCTGAGTTCCCGGGCGATGGCCGCCCCGACCAGCCCCCGGTGTCCGGCGATGTAAATGGGCCCCTGCAACAGGGCGTCATGGCTTGTTTCCATGGAGATTGCCCCTACCACGACGCGTCGATGCTGCCTAGAGCCGTGGTTCGGGAAAACCTGGAAAGAAGCCGGGGGAGAACCTTTTTGAAAAAAGGTTCTCCCCCGGACCCCCACTCCAAAAACTTTTAAAGGTGGCAGGCTGTTGTCCGCAGTGTGTCTGTAACAGTCAAAAAGTTTGGGAAGGGGAGAGCGCGAGAGGGGGCAACCCTTTTCAAAGGGTTCCCCCTCTCGCATCCTCTTCACTCCCAAAACGAATCCAGGGCGGTGGTGAGGTTGGTGGCCGTCGCACGGACGGCTTCGAAGTCTTCCGTTCGGGCCGGTTCCATGGCCCGGGCGGCCAGGGCGGCCAGATCCGGCAGGCCGAGATTGAGCAGATTGCCCTTGAGCGCATGGGCCTGCTCGGCGCACTGCGCCCCGTCGTTAGCCCGGATGGCCTCGTCCAGCCCCGACAGCCCCGTTCGCAGCACCGCGGCGGCCACGCCGAGGGCTTCCTCGGCCTCGGCCGGGCTGAGTTGATGCGTCCCGATCAGGAAGTCCCGGGCCTGCTGGCGGTTGTCGGGCGTCATTTGGCCTCCGGCAGGGGCTCGGAAACGAGGTTGACGAGCACCGTTTCCAGGTCGTTGATGCGATAGGGCTTGGAAAAAAAGGCGGACATGCCGGCCTCGCGGCAGCGCACGGCGTCCTCGGACGAGCTCTGGGCCGTCAGCGCCACGATGGGGGTGTCGATACCGGCCGCGCGCGCCCGGCGCGTGGCTTCCAGACCGTCGATGCCGGGCATGCGCAGGTCCATGAACACGATGTGGAAGGGCGTGCCGGCGTCACGGGCGGCCAAAATTTTGTCCAGGGCTTCCAGGCCGTTGTCGGCGAAGGTCTGCTGGCCCACGCCGAGCTTTTCCAGAATTTTCTGGAGCAGGAAGCGGTTGAAGGGGTTGTCCTCGGCCACCAGCACCCGCAGGCCGCCGAGGTCCAGGGCCGGGGGCAGGGGGCCGTCGGTCGGCGGCGGCGCGGCGGCGGTGTCGGGCTCGGGCAGGCGCAGGGTGAAAAAAAACGTGCTGCCCTTGCCCGGCTGGCTGGTCACCGAAAGTCCCGTGCCGCCGAGAAGCCGCACGAGCCGGTCGGAGATGGAAAGGCCCAGGCCCGTGCCGCCCAGGTTGCCGGCCATGGTCTCGTCGCTCTGGACAAAAGGCTCGAAAATGCGCTCCCGCATGCCCTCGGGGATGCCCGGCCCGGTGTCACGCACCGAAAACTGCACGGCTACCGGTCCGGCATAGGCGAAGGGCTCCCGGGCCCGGCCGGCGGCCAGGGTCACGCGGCCCTGGGGCGTGAACTTGATGGCGTTGGAAATAAGGTTGAGCAGGATCTGCTTGAGGCGCACCGGATCGCACACCAGCACCCGGGGCAGTTCCGGGTCGTGCTCCAGGGCCAGGGTCAGGCCGCGCTCCGCGGCCAGCGGCTCCATGACCCGGCGGGTTTCCTCGAGCAGGCGTTCGATGTCCAGGGGCGCGGGCCGGATTTCCAGGCGGCCGACCTCCATGCGGGAGAAATCGAGGATGTCGCCGAGAATGACCAGCAGTCCTTCGCCGGCCGCGCGCATGGTGTCCAGGCAATCGCGCTGCTCGTCGGTCAGCCCGGTTTTGCGCAGAATCTGGGTCAGGCCCAGGATGGCGTTTAAGGGCGTGCGGATTTCGTGGCTCATGTTGGCCAGGAAGGCCGACTTCATGCGGCTGGCTTCCTCGGCTTCCACCCGGGCCCGGATGAGGCTCGAGACGTCGACGAAGGACTCGATGCCGCCGGTGGGCGTCCCCGTGGCGTCGAGGATGGGGGCGGCGTTTTTGAGGATGGTCAGTCGCTGGCCGTCGCGGGTCAGAATCTGGGACTGCCGTTTCTGCACGGCCCCGCTGCCGGGCGCGGCCGGGTTGGCCGGACTGGGCGAGGGCGGGGATTCCCGCAACAGCCCTGCCCTGTCGCGGCCGAGGGCCTGATCGCGACTGTAGCCGGTAATGGCCGTGAATTCGTCGTTTATGGTGACCACCACGTCGTCGCGGTTGACGATGCAGATGGCCGCGCCGGCGATGGTGATGACCTGTTCGAGAAAGCTTCTTTCGCGCTCCACCGAGAGTCTGGCCTCGACCAGCGGCGTGACGTCGATGAGCGACACGAGCAGGCCGGTCAGGCGGCCCTGGTCGAAGACGGGCTGGAGCTTGGCCGTGACGTCCCGGTCGCCCAGGCGTCGGTCGAAGGAGACCGGCGCATGGGCCACGCCGCGCCGGAAAAGGTCCAGGAAGGCGCTGGCCTGGTAATCCTCGGTTTCCAGGTCCAGGGCGGCCAGCCCCCGGCCGAGGATGTCTTCGGCCGGGCGACCGAGCAGGGCCAGGTAGCGGTCGTTTATTTCCATGACCAGGCCTTCGGGGGAAACGAAGGCGATGCCCTGGTCCAGGGCGTCGAAAATGGAGGACAGACGCGTGAGCCGGCCCGGCATGTCGCCGGGGGCCGCCTGTACGACGGGCAGGGGGGAACGCCTCGCGGCGTGCAAGCCGCCGGGCCGGCGATCCCGGTTAGGTGGGGCTGGTCGCAGCCGCCGCCTGAAAGACATCCAGGCGCTCCTTGTAGGGGGGGTGGCCGAAAAAGGCCGACCCGGACACCAACACGTCGGCTCCGGCCGCCACCAGGGCGGCGGTATTGTCCGGGGAGACGCCGCCGTCCACCTGGATGCGGAAGGAGAGGTCGCGTTCCCGGCGCATAGCGGCGAGATCCTTGACCTTGTCCAGACAGAACGGGATGAAGGACTGGCCGCCGAATCCCGGGTTGACGGTCATGATCAACACCAGATCGAGCTGGGGCAGCAGGTATTCGACGTGGGAAAGCGGGGTGGCCGGATTGAGGGCCACGCCCGGGGCGGCGCCGAGACGCCGGATTTCCGAGACCGCGCGCTCCAGGTGGACCGTGGCCTCGGCGTGGACGCAGATGAGGTCCGAGCCGGCCTCGCGGAAGGCGGCCAGATAGCGCTCCGGCCGTTCGATCATGAGATGCGTGTCGAAGTACAGCTTGCTGCGGCGGCGCAGGGCGGCGATGATCGGCGGGCCGAAGGTGATGTTGGGCACGAACAGCCCGTCCATGACGTCCAGGTGGACCCAGCGCAGGCCGGCACCCTCCAGGGCGGCCAGCTCGTCGGCCAGCCGGCTGAAGTCGGAGGAAAGCAGCGAAGGCGAAAGAATAAACGGTGCGGGCATGGCGTCTCCGGCTGGAGGGGTGGTCAAAATTCCTGTCCCAGGTATAGGATAAGTACATAGACCGGCCAAGCCCCGCGGTCAAGGAACCGCCTCGTTCCAACCGGCCTGCCGCCCGGTTTTCCGGTGTGGCGGGGGGCGCGCGCCGTCACCGGGGGCTTGTAACAATTTGGAAATACAACCTTTGAGAATCATTTGTGAATTCTGGCAAGAAGCCGCGTCACGCGTTTTCCGTGGCCTTGTCACCGAACCGTCACAGTCCGCCCATAGGTTTCGCCCGTGACCGGGGCATTTCGCGCCAATCGTGGCGCGACAACCATTTAGGAGGGTTCTCATGAAAAAACTTATTGGTATCGTGGCCGCGCTGCTGCTCGTGGCCTCCACCGCGTTTGCCGAAACCACCATCAAGGTCAACGGTTCCACCACCGTCCTGCCCATCATGCAGAAGGTCGTCGAGGCCTACATGAAGGCGCATCCGGATGTGAAAATTTCCGTTTCCGGCGGCGGTTCGGGCAACGGCATCAAGTCCCTGATCGACGGCTCCACCGATATCGCCATGGCTTCGCGCGCCATGGAGCAGAAGGAAATCGAGCTGGCCAAGAGCAAGGGCGAGAATCCGGTCCAGACCGTGGTGGCCATCGACGCCATCGTCCCGATCGTCAATCCGGCCAACAAGCTCGAGGCCATCAACCTGGCCCAGCTGAAGGACCTCTACACCGGCAAGATCACCGCCTGGAAGGACCTTGGCGGCACGGGCCCGGTGGTCGTCATCTCCCGCGACACCTCCTCGGGCACCTACGAGACCTGGGAGCACCTGGTCATGAAGAAGGAGCGCGTGTTCCCCGGCGCCCTGATGCAGGCTTCCAACGGCGCCGTGGTCCAGGCCGTCAGCAAGAACAAGAACGCCATCGGCTACGTCGGCCTGGGCTATCTTGACGCCTCCACCAAGCCCCTGACCGTGGACGGCGTCAAGGCCACCGCCGAGACCGCCAAGTCCAAGAAGTACCCCATATCCCGCGACCTCTACATCTACACCAACGGCGCGCCCTCCGGCGCGGTCAAGGGGCTGGTCGACTTCCTGCTCGGCGCCGATGGCCAGAAGCTGGTCAAGGAAGTCGGTTTCGTGCCGCTCAGCTAGCCGCATCGTTTTACACACGCCCATTTACGCGTCCCGGTTCCGGTGTCGGACCGGGACGCGCTCTCGGGAGAACTCGCATGGCTCTTTCGCGCAAAGGCAAGGACGATCTGGTCCGCAACATCTTCTTCCTGACCGCCCTGTCCTCCATCGTGGCCCTGGCGCTCATCATGGTCTACCTGTTCGTGGAGGGCCTGCCGATTTTTGGCGTGGTTTCGGTCTCGGACTTCCTGTTCGGGTCCCTGTGGTACCCGACCTCCGATCCGCCGGCCTTCGGCATCTTTCCCCTGATCGTGGCCTCGCTCGCCGTCACGGCCCTGTCCTCGGCCATCGCCATCCCGCTCGGGGTCATGACCGCCATCTACCTGGCCGAGATCGCCAGCCGCAAGACCCGCGACATTTTCAAGCCCATCGTCGAGCTGCTGGCCGCGCTGCCCTCGGTGGTCATCGGCTTTTTTGGCATGGTGGTGGTCGCGCCCTACCTGCAGGACACCTTCGACCTGGCCACGGGGCTCAACCTCTTCAACGCCTCCATCATGCTGGCCTTCATGTCCGTGCCCACCATCTGCTCGGTGTCCGAGGACGCCATCTACTCCGTGCCCCGCGAACTCAAGGAAGCCTCGCTGGCCCTTGGCGCCACCCATTTCGAGACCATCGCCAAGGTGGTGCTGCCGGCTTCGCTGTCGGGCATTTCCACGGCGATCATGCTCGGCATGTCCCGGGCCATCGGCGAGACCATGGTCGTGCTCATGGTGGCCGGCGGCGCGGCGATCATCCCCACCTCCATTTTTTCGCCCGTGCGGCCCATGCCGTCGAGCATCGCCGCGGAAATGGCCGAAGCGGCCTTTCGCGGCAACCACTACCGGGCGCTTTTCGCCATCGGCATCGTTCTTTTCATTTTCACGCTGGCATTTAACCTCGTGGCCAGCTACGTGGCCGAAAAGCACAAGCAGGTCGGCGCGGCCACCCTGTAGGGACGCGCCCGTGTATTTTGCAAAGGCCGCAACGTAAGTCGCCAAGGAGCGCCAACATGAACGCCAACGCCATCACCCGCGCCGGCCTTACCCGCCGCCACCGCACCCAGAAGATCATGTGGGGCGTGTTCGGCATGTCTTCGCTGGTCAACATGGCCGCCCTGGTCCTTATCTGCGGCTTTTTGCTGGTCAAGGGCCTGCCGGCCATCTCCTGGAGCTTCCTCACCGAGATGCCGCGCGACTCCATGACCGCCGGCGGCATCCTGCCCTGCATCCTCGGCACCATCTACCTGAGCCTCGGCACCATGGCCGTGGCCTTTCCCCTGGGCGTGGCCTCGGCCGTCTACCTCAACGAATACGCCACCCCCGGCCGGACGCTGCGGCTCATCCGCCTTGGCATCAACAACCTGGCCGGCGTGCCCTCGGTGGTGTTCGGCCTTTTCGGCCTGGCCTTTTTCGTGACCTTTTTCGGGCTCGGCGTGAGCCTGCTCTCGGGCATCCTGACGCTGTCCATCCTGGTGTTGCCGGTGATCATCGGCACGGCCGAGGAGGCGCTCAAGTCCGTGCCCCAGACCTACCGCGAGGCCTCGCTCGGCCTTGGGGCCACCAAGTGGCAGACCATCCGGCTGGTCGTGCTGCCGGCGGCCATGCCGGGCATGCTGACCGGGGCCATCCTGGGCCTTTCCCGGGTGGCCGGCGAAACCGCGGCCATCATGTTTACGGCCTCGGTCTTTTTCACGCCGTACCTGCCGACCCACATCACCGACCCGGTCATGGCCCTGCCGTACCACATCTACGTCCTGGCCACGGCCGGCACCGAGATCGACAAGACACGGCCCCTGCAATACGGCACGGCGCTGGTGCTGATCGTGCTGGTGCTCGGCATGAACCTCGGGGCCATCCTCTACCGGGCCAAGCTGCAGAAAAAGCGCTGATCCGGCAGGGGGGCGGCAGCTTCGCGGGCGCTTGGCACAAGGGCTTTTGGGACCGTATCGGGAGCAGATTTGCCGCAGGCAGGAAACAACAGTGAGCCGAAAAGGCGGCGTGGCGCATCGTGCGTCGCGCCGCCTTTTGCTTTTGGACGCCGCGCGGGGGCGTTCCCGGGAGCCGGAGGCCGGTTTCGGGGAACGCGCCGCAAGGGAGAAGGCGCGCGGCAAACGGGCGTTGGCGAAATGGTCGCGGCTGTCCGCGACGTGGCCGACGCCGTCAGCTGGGTCCAGGGAGGACAGGCATGACGCAACAGGTGCAGGGACCGGGACGCAAGAATTACGTGCTCGACACCAACGTTCTGATCGAAAACCCGGAAAGCGTGCTGCGGCTGCGAAACGGCGTGGAAAACGCCATCCACATTCCCTACCACGTGCTCATGGAGCTTGAAGGCTTAAAGAAAACCCCCAAACTGCGCCACATCGTGGCCAACGTCATCCAGGTCCTAAGCGACCACCGGGAGCATATCCACTTCATTCAGAACGACAAAAGCCACTCCGCGTTCACCGATATCGTCGACAACCATATCCTCGACGAGATCCAGGCCTCGACCATCGAGGACCCGGTGCTCGTGACCAACGACCGTATCCTGAAGCTCCAGGCCGAGCTGCGCGGCATCAAAAGCGAGGAACTGCGCGATTCCAAGCCCTTCGAGTCCGAGTCTCAGCGTTTTACGGGATTCGTCGAGGAGGGCGAGGAGCTCGTCCCCAACTGCTTCACCTGGCGTGACGGCAAGCCCGTGCTCCACGCGCCGGACGGCGAAAAGATCGTCAACTACACCTGCGACGTCTGGAACGTGCGACCGCGCACCGTCTACCAGAATCTGGCCCTGGAACTGATCATGTCCCAGCACATCGACCTGGTGTCCATCCAGAGCGAGGCCGGTTACGGCAAGACCTTCCTGGCGCTGGCGGCGGCGCTTTTCGCGGTGCAGGAGAAAAAGCAGTACGAGAAGATTTTCGTGCTCAAGCCCACCATCGAGATCGGGGCCAAGCTCGGCTACCTGCCGGGCGACGTGACCGAAAAGATGGAGCCGTACATGAAGTACGTCTTCGATCTGCTGGTCAAGCTCCACCGCTGCCGGGCGGCCAACAAGGTGTTTCTCAACCCCAACGACGAAATGCTGCGCATCAACCCGAAGAAATTCGAGATCCTGCCCCTGGCCTTTGTGCGCGGCATGAACATCGAAAACGCCTTCGTCATCATCGACGAGGCCCAAAACCTGTCGCGCACCGAGGTGCGGGCGGTGCTCACCCGCATGGGCGAGGGGGTCAAGTGCGTGGTGCTCGGCGACACCTCGCAGGTCGACAACCCCTATCTCAACGAGGCCAACAACGGGCTCAACTGGATCGTGCGCAAGTTCAAGGGGTTCCCCAACTACGCCCACATCGTGCTCAAGGGCGAGCGTTCGCGCGGCCCCATCACGGACATGGTGCTCAAGTCGAAACTGTAGCCTGGGCCGAAAGGCGTTGAAAGGAAAAGGGCGGCCGGATGGTCGCCCTTTTTGCTGGCCGCCTCAGTCCGTCCGGTGGGCGGACCCTGGCTTGCGGCGCAACAGCCGCACCACGACGGCTCCCGGTTCCCGGTCCGCAATCGGCCCAAATTGGGCGGCCTCGGTGTAATGGGCCGCGAAAAAACGGCACAGGGCCGCACCGTAGCCGGCGCAAAGCGTCGGGAAGCCGTATTCGGCCATGGAGCGGTCGAGGAAAATGACCCAGGTCGGGGGATGGGTTTGATAGGCCGCCTTGATGTTTCGGGCGCCAAAGGCGATCCACTCCGGCGGCATGAGCGTCATGTAAGGGGTCGGGTTGGGCAGCCCGGAAAGGAAGTTGAGCATGGCCCCTTCGGGCAGCACGGCCAGGGTGTCGCCGGGGCTGCCCTCCTGGCGCAGGTAGGCCAGCGCCTGGGCGATGGCCGGGCCACGCAAGCCGGTCCGCAGCGTTCCCCGGGGCGAGGACTCGGTGGCCGTCGGCGCGAACTGCGCGACCCCGCGCACGACAAGGGGCCAGGGAAGCAGGATGCAGGCGGTCACGGCGCAGGCGACGCAGGTCCGGCGGCGGGAGGCGTCCCTAAAAAGGCGCGGGAAAAATCCCGCCAGCCACAAACACCACAGGGTCCCGGCCGGTCCCAGCAGCAGCGCGCCGTAATGGTAGGGCACCGCATGCAGCGCGATCTTGCTCGCCAGCGCCCCGGCCGCCAGGCACAGCCCGAGTCCGGCCACGCCGGCCGGACGCGAAGCGGCGGGGAGGCGGGGCAGGCGGATCACAAGGAGCAGCGCGGCCAGGGGCAAAAGCAGCGGCCAGCAGCGGGGCAGGAGCAAGATGACGGTGCTCTGGATGGAATGCGGCAACAGGAAATAGGTGACAGCCAGCAGAGCCACAGGAAACGCCACTCCCAGCCGCCGGTGAAGGTGTCCGAAAACGGGACGGGTCAATGCCAGGCAGGACAAATAGCCGACCAAGGTGGCTTGGACGAGCACGGAGTATCCGGCCAGGGTGAGTCCCCTCAAGGGAGCGGCCAGCCCTGTCACGTTTTTGTAAAAAGGCAAGTGCGCGATGGCAGGCATCAAAAGCATGTGCCACATGAAAGTAACGTGCTTGAAGGCTTCGCCGGCCGGCATGGCCGTCGACAGGGCCGCCACGGCCAGTCCCATGGGCAGGACCGCGCCGGCGATTGCAAAAGCCGCCAGCACGGTCTTTTGCCGCCGGGGCAGGCCGCTTGTGGCAAGGGCCGCCGCCATGCCGCCGCCAAGGCCGATCAACCCGGCCAGGGCGCATTCCGGCTTGGTCAAAAGACACCCGCCGACAAGCAGCCCAAGGGTCGCGCCCAGCCCTTTCGAGGGTGCGCGGGCAAAAAGCAGCAGCACCCAGATGCCGGCATAGAGCAGCAGCATGGCGTGGGTGATCTCGTGGGAATAGGGGGCGACGCTGCTGTAGTTGGCCAGGCGCGTGAACATGTTGCAGCCGGTCGTGGCCAGGAAAAAGGCCAGGGCGGCCAGGGCGGCCCACGGCCCGGCCAGCGCCCGGACCGTTTTCCATTGGAAAAGGAGCGTGGCCGCCAGCACGGCGAGGTTGGCCGCCAGCAGCGTCGTGCGCGTCGGCGAAAAAAGGAAGAAGACCAAGGCATTGAAATAAGGCGACAGGGGCCCGTTGAACGAGGCGACGTCGCGGTAGAGCACCCTTCCCTGGGCAAGCTGCCAGGGAATGTAGAGCTCGCGGCCGAAATCGATCTGGATGTCGCCGAAGCTCCCCCAGTGGCGGGCGATGAAGATCGCGGCCAGGGCGCAACAGCCAAGGGCCAGCAGGCGCGCCGTCGCGTCGGGGCATGGAGGGGAGCGTTTCACGGTAAGCGGGACGTATAGACCGGAACGGGCCGAAACAAAAGCCGCCGCCCCGGTGCGAAATCTTCCGCGCCGGGAGGCGCGCGAAAAGCCCTGCCCCTTGCAACCGAAAGCGCATTGCGTGTATCAGTCGTGTAGCTGGTGAATTTTCCGTTTCGCATGGGCGCTTTTCCCTCGGCGACCCTCCCGCTGCCTCGCACGCGACCCAAAAGGAGGAGACGGGGCCTTAACAGACCGTCATGCCATGAAAAAAAAGCTTCTGTTCGGCTGCTCGCCATCCTGCTTCCTCCTGGCCATTTCCCTGCCTGCCGGGGCGTTCGTGCTGCAGTGGCTGCTGTGGTCCGCGCTTGCGCCCTTTGGCTGGATTCTTTTTTTCCCGGCCGTGTTTTTCAGCTCGCAGATCGGGGGGATGGCCGGCGGATTGGTCGCCACGGCGGAATCGGCCGTGCTCGGGCTTTGTTTCGTGGCCCCGTATTATTCCTTGCGGGTGGGCAGCCCGGTCAGCTTCGTTTCCGTGTTGGTCTTCGTGGGCATGGGCGTGCTTTTCAGCCTGACCCACGCCCGTCTCGGCCGGGCCAGGCGGGCTTCCGAGATGGCCCTGGCCGCCTCGCGCGAGGCCAACGACCGCCTGCGTGCGGCCAACGGGGAGATCACCCGCCTGTACGAGCAGACGCGGGAACTCGACGCGCTCAAAACCAATTTTTTCGCCAATGTGAGCCATGAGCTGCGCACGCCCCTGACCCTGATTCTGGGCTCCCTGGCCAAGCGCCTGGCGACGGCGGGGGCGTCCGAGGAGGCGCGGCGGGACTACCGCGTCATGGAGCGAAACGCCCGGCTGCTTCTCGAGCACGTGACCGACCTGCTTGACGTGGCCCGTCTCGACGCCGGGCGCATGGAGCTGCGGTACGTGCGTTGCGATCTGGCCCGGCAGGCGCGGTTCATGGCCTCGTGTTTCGAGTCCCTGGCCCGGGAGCGCGGCGTTTCGCTCACCGTCGACGCGCCCCGGACGCTCATGGCCGCCCTGGATGCCGAAAAGGTCCGGCGCATTCTGCAAAACCTGCTTTCCAACGCCTTCAAGTTCACGCCGCCGGGGGGCCATGTGGAGCTCCGCCTGGAACAGACGGACGGCATGCTGCGCCTGACCGTGGCCGACGACGGTCCGGGCATCCCCGAGGACCAGCGGCAAGTGGTCTTCGAACGTTTCCGCCAGCTCGAGGCCGGCGAGGACCGCCCGCACGGCGGCACCGGGCTGGGGCTGGCCATCGCCAAGGAGTTCGCCCTGCTCCACGGCGGCGATGTGTCCCTGACGACGAATGCGGCTGGCGGGGCCGTTTTCACCGTCATACTGCCCGTGGCCGCTCCGGCCGGGGTCACGGTCCACGACGCCCCGGACAACGGCGGCGTCGAACCCTACCATCCCGTCCTCGCCGGTCCCGCCGATTCCCCCGGACGCCGTTCCGGGGGCGTGGACGGGGCGCCCCTTGTCCTTGTCATCGAGGACAATGCGGACATGCGCGACTACCTGCTCGATATCCTCGGCGACCACTACCGAACGGTTACGGCCGGAAACGGCCGGGAAGGGCTTGCCGCGGCCAGGGCCCGCCACCCGGACCTGATCGTTTCGGACGTGATGATGCCGGAACTGAGCGGCACGGACATGGTGCGCGAACTTCGCCGCGACCCGGCCCTGGACAAGGTGCCCGTGGTCATGCTCACGGCCAAGGCCGATGACGCCCTGCGTAGCCGGCTCATTGCCGAACGTGTCCAGGACTATCTGGTCAAGCCCTTCGACGCCGAGGAGTTGCTCGCCCGCATCGGCCGGCTGCTGGCGGATACGGGTCGCCATGCCAAGGACCTCGGCGCCAGCGAACGGCGTTTCCAGGCCACCTTCGAACTGGCGGCCGTGGGCATCGCCCTGGTCGGTCCGGACGGGCGCTGGCTGCGGGTCAACAACAAGCTGTGCGACATCGTGGGCTACAGCTGCGAGGAACTGCTCGGCATGACCTTCCAGCACGTCACCTACCCGGACGACCTCGATGCCGACATGGTCCAGGTGCGGCAGGTGCTGGCCGGGGCGATCGACACCTATAACCGGGAGAAACGCTACATCCGCAAGGACGGCTCCATCGTGTGGGTCAACCTGACCGTGGCTCTGGTCCGGGATGTGGCCGGGCGACCTGACTACTTCATCGCCGTGGTCGAGGACATCGACCGCCGCAAGCGCGCCGAGGAGGCGTTGCTGCGCTCCCGGGACGAGTTGGCCCAGGCGGCCGAGCAGGCGAAACTCCTGGCCAGTCGGGCCGAGGCCGCAAATCTCGCCAAAACCGCGTTTTTGGCCAACATGAGCCACGAGATCAGGACCCCCCTCAACGGGCTGATGGGCATGATGCAGTTGCTCAAGGGCACGGAACTCGATGCCGAGCAGCGCCAGTACGCCGACATGGCCATCCGTTCCGGCGGCCGGCTGACCAGGCTTTTGGGCGACATCCTCGATCTGTCCCGCATCGAGGCCGCGCGTCTGACCCTGCACGTTGCCCCCTTTTACCTGGCCGACGTGTTCGCCGCCATCGCCGAAACCTTTGCCCCGCTGTCCCTGGAAAAGGGGCTGCCCCTCGTCTGCCGGCCCGATCCGGGCCTGCCCCGGATCGTCAGCGGCGACGAGACGCGGCTGCGGCAGATTCTTTTCAACCTCGTCGGCAATGCCATGAAGTTCACTGCCGCCGGCGAAGTGCTGGTGGAGGGCTGGAGCCTGCTCCCGCTGCCGGACGGACGCACGCGCCTGCTTTTCGCCGTTTCCGACACCGGCGTGGGCATCCCCGACGACAAGCTCGACAGCATGGGCGAGGCCTTCACCCAGGTGGAAAACTCCTACACCCGCGACCAGCAGGGGGCGGGGCTCGGGCTGGCCATCTGCCGGGAGTTGACGCGGCTCATGGACGGTTCGCTGACCATAGAAAGCGAAGTCGGCGTGGGCACCACCGTCTGGCTCATGCTGCCGTTCGCGCTGCCCCACGGGGAGCATGTCCCCGTCGAGGCCCCCGAGGTCGGGCTGCCAAAGGCGCAAAGCGCCTATCGGGTGCTCGTGGTCGAGGACGACAAGGTCAACCGGCTGGCGGCCAAGGGGCTGCTCGAGAAAATGGGCTGCGTGGTGGAACTGGCCGGCGACGGGGAGCAGGCGGTGGCGGCCGTGGCCCGGGAACGCTTCGACTGCGTGTTCATGGATATTCAGATGCCGGTCTTAAGCGGCCTGGAAGCCACCCGGCGCATCCGCCGGGCCGGGCACGTCGACCTGCCCATCGTGGCCATGACCGCCTATGCCATGGGCGGAGACCGGGAGAAGTGCAGGGCCGCTGGCATGGACGACTACATCGCCAAGCCGGTGGAGCGCAAAAGCCTGGAGCGGGTCCTTACGCGGGTGCTTGCCCCGCGTGCCTGAGACGCGGCGGACGGCGCTTCGCAGCGGCGGGGTCGGGACCCGGCCGCCTTTTGCCATCAAACTGTAAATCACCTAGCATAAAAATGTCGCGCAGCAGGCGGCAATTCCCGCCCGGCAACGGGCCGTCGCTGCAAGGAGAACCGCACTATGTCCGCATCGCGCAAGCGCAAATTCGAGTTGGTTCTGCCCCGGGTCGAAGCCCTGGCCGCCCTGACCGACCTCACGGCCCAGGCCGCCGAAGGCAATCTGGTCATCGACGGCGAGGTGTTCCCCCTGGAGGACTTCACGAGCCTCAAGATCGCCATCAAGCACCTCGGCGCGTCGTCCCTGCTCAAGGTCAGCCTCAAATATCCGGCCCTGGGCCTGGCCGCGCTGCCGACCCCGGCCGGGGTGGACGCCGACGATGCGGCCCGCGAGGCGGCCATGGCCGGAGTGCCCGAGACCGTGGAGCCCGGGGGCAAGCCCAAATACAAGGGCCTCAAGAAACGCATGAAGCAGTATTTCAAGGCCATCGTGACCGCACTGCGGGCGGGACTGGTCCCGGATGCCGACAGCATGGCGGCTTTCATCGCCGACAGCCGGCTCATGACCTCCTATCCCGGCAAGGGCGACGCGTTCTATCCGGCCTACGACGCCGAGGTGGACCGGCTGGAGGCCGCGGCCGCCGCCGGGGATCTCGAGGCCATGACCGCCTCGGTGGCCGCGCTCGATCGCATGAAAAAGGAGTGTCACAGCCGCCATGCCTGATTCCCCCACCGTATCGGCCGCGACCGGTTGCTGCGGCAACCCGGGGCTGGAAGAGCTCCGTTGCGTGGAAATCGACCTGTCCCGGGTGGTCCGGGAGGTGACCGAAGAGGACGAGGCCGCGTTCGCCCGCATCAACGACACGCGCCTGTCCCCGGAACAGGTGGAGCGCATCGTCAATCCGCCGCGCACCTATCCCCGCCAGGAATACGTGCTGGCCACCCACTGGCATCCCGAGCACGTGCCCCTGGAGCTGCTCAAAAAGCGCATCGCCAACCTTTATCCCGGTCGCGCGGGCGAGCTCATCATCCCCACCCAGCACAACGTGCTCCTGGAATACGACGGCTACCAGGGCGTGGAGGTGGACTGCTATTCCAGCGGGTTCAACCGCAAGGTGCAGCTGTTGCTCCACTTCAAGGGCCTCGATTGGGAGCGGGCCGAGGTCCTGTCCTCCATGCTGCGCCACACCCACCGGTACCGGGCCTCCCAGCTTTTCGAGTACGTCGACGCCCTGGCCGAACCGGCCGGGGAACAGCGCCGGCAGGTCGCGGCCGGCCGCACCAACTCCGACGAGGAGATGGTGGAATTCGTGCGCATCCAGGCCGCCAAGATCAAGACCCTGCTGCTGACCCACGAAGGCGACATGCCCGAGGACGCCTACAAGAACAAACTCGTGCGCAACTTCTTAGACGCCCTGCGCTGCCGCTTCGGCGACCGCATCATCAACCGGGCCCAGGTCTACGCCAAGGCCGTCAAGGATCTGGTCAAGGAAGCCTTCTCCCTGTCCTATTTCTATCGGGCCTCGGAAATCATCGAGGAAGCCCGTTCGCTTGGGGCCGGCATCGTCATCCCCCACCCGGAGCAGTTCTGGCCCATTTTGCTGGCCGACTACGACGTGGACGGCATCGAGGTCTGGAATCCCCAGTCCCAGCAGTACACCGAATTTTTGATCAACGTCGTCAATCGCCGCAACCGCATGGGCTGGCACGGCAAGCATCCGCTGCTCATCTTCATGGGCGACGACTGCCATATGGGCGAGAAGACCCGACCGCCGGAGGAGCAGGATTCGGAGAAGGCGGCCCGGGAAATCGGCCTCCAGCCGGCCTGGCACGACTTCGCCATCCGCAAGAGCCTCATCATCAACGGCGTGAGCCGGCGCAAGATCATAGATGAGTACCAATCGAGGCTCGGGCAAGCGTAGCGGCGCGTCTCCGCGCGAATCCGTCCTTCTGTTAAAAAAGAGATAAGTATTCAAATGTGTTACCCTTGAAATGCGGTGGCGCGCATTTCGAGGGTACGACACGGGCGAGCAGGCCCGGGGAGGTGGTGGCGCGACTTTCGCCAATCCCCTCTTGCAATTGTTCCGGTATGTTGGAAAGCTGGATTTTCGTCGGGCCGCGCCGGCAGCGTGGGACTGTCCGGACGGCAAGGAGGGGTGGCGTGGATAAGGAATCCCGGTTCAAGTACGAGTCCGTGCAGGATGCCGAGACGCTTAGGCGCTACATGGAGGCAATGACGGCCGGTTTCGCCGCCGGCGAGTTGCGTTTTTCCAGCCGCGAGGGTGAAGTTTGCCTGCATCCGGGCGGCGTCATCGGCTTCGTGGTCGAGGCCAAGTCCATGGGCGGGCGCATGAAGCTCAACCTCAAGTTCTCCTGGCGCGAGAACGACGGGGAAAGCGAGGGGGACGGGGGGCTGACCATCGCCCCGGGCGCGTCGGATTCCTGATTTACCGACGGGGGGCGTTGCCATGCGGATTCTGGAAGGCATCGAGGAAAATTTCCGTTTCATGGTGCTCGAGGTGTCCAAGCAGGTCTCAAGCGCCTTGCTGGTGGTCGAGCGGCCGGACCCGGCGCGCATCAAGCGCATTGAAAGCCGCGACGACTACATCGACAACCTCAAAAGCGTCATCGAGAACGCCTGCTGGGGCCGCATCCACGGTTCGCGCGACAACAACAAGCGCACCCTGGACCTGGTGCGCGCCGCCAACATCATCAACATCAACCTCGAACGCATCGCCGACTACGCCGTCAACATCGTCTCCCAGGTCCAGTACCTGACCGATCCCAATTTCATCCGGCGCTACGACTATCGCGACCCCTTCGTGGACGTGGACAAGGCCCTCGGGTTGGTCTACCCGGCGCTGACCCGCCAGGACGTGCGTCTGGCGCTTAACATCTGCCGGGCGGAATTCTCCCTCGACGACCGGTTCAAAACCGCTTTCGACGCCATCCTGGCCGACCTGCGCCGGGGGGAATCGCCGGAAAACGCCATCTCGAGCTTCAATATCTTCCGCTATCTCGAGCGGATGGGCGACGCCCTGCTCAATATCGGCGAGGCCGTCATTTTCGCCGCCCTCGGCGAAAAGCTCAAAATCCACCAATACCAGGCCCTGCAGGATTCCCTGGGCCACGAGGGCGAGGACATCCCGCTTTCCGCCGGCGATTTCAGCTCCATATGGGGCACGCGTTCCGGTTGCCGCATCGGCCGGGTCCAGGAGGAGCACGGCTCGCGCTCCAAGGGAGTGCTCTTCAAGGAGGGCAACGCGGACAAGCTGGCCAAGGAAAAGGAGAATATCGAGCGCTGGCAGCGGCTCCTGCCGGGACTTCCGCCCCACATCCAGGCCTTTCAGACCGACGGCGACTCGGCGTCCATGCTGCTCGAGTATCTGGGCGGCTGCAATCTCCAGGAAGTGGTGCTGACCGCCGACCGGGAAGTGGTGGAAAACGCCTGCTTCCTGGTCACCCAGACCGTGGGCGGCATCTGGGAGCAGACGCTTTCCCGCCAGCCCGTGGTCCCGGATTTCATGGGTCAGATGCGCGCCCGCCTGGACGACGTCTTTCGCCTGTATCCCGGCTTCGCCGCCTCGCCCAGGCGTCTTTGCGGCGTGGACATTCCGGGTCTGTCCGAGTTGCTCGCCGCCGCCGAGGACGCCGAAGCGGGCCTTGCCGCCCCGTTTCGCGTGTTCCTGCACGGCGATTTCAACCTCAACAACATCGTCTACGACCACACCGCCCAGCGCATCCACTACATCGATCTGCACCGCTCCCGGGACGGGGATTACGTCCAGGACACGGCCGTGTTCCTGGCCTCCAATTTCCGCCTGCCCGTGTTCGAGACGGCGCTTCGGGACCGGCTGTCGCTGGTCATGCGGCGGTTTCTGGAATTTGCCCGGGGATTCGCCGCCGAGCAGGGCGATGCGCTCTTCGAGGCGCGCCTGGTCTTCGGCGTGGCCCGGGCCCTGGCCACCTCGGCCCGGTTCGAGATGAACCGGCCCTTTGCCCAGGAACTTTTCCTGCGCGGCGTGTACCTGCTCACCCGCGCCGCCGGCCACGCCGGCCGCCCCTTCGAAGAACTCACCTTCCCCGACGCTGTACTGGTGTATTGAGGGGAGGTCAGGAGAGAAAAGTGCGAGAGGGGAAACCCTTTGAAAAGGGTTCTCCCCTCTCGCGCTCTCCCCTTCCTAAACTTCCTCCCATTGCAAATGTCGTTCGGATAACCATCCGTCACCGTTGAAAGTCTTGAGAAAGGGGGCCGGGGGGAAACCTTTCGTAAGGCAAGGTTTCCCCCGGCGCAGAGTTCTCCAAGGTCTTCTCCAGGCTGCAGCGTGCGCCGCATCGTGCCATTGGGGCCCTACAATTACCATCGACGTCTCTTCGAAGCCTGTTGTCCCGGCCGCCGTGGCCAGGATTGCGTGCAACAGGCCCTTTGCCCAGGATTTTTTGCGCGGCGTGTACCGGCTGCCCCGCATTTTCGGCCACACTTCCCTGCGTTTTTCTATTTTTCCCTTGCAAGGACTGTCGTGTGGTGTCATATTTTGTGTATAGTAGTATTCATTGTCATTATTAATGTTTTTACAAAGGGGGATGCTATGTCAAACAAGATGAAGCCGTTAGCGCTGGGAATGATTTTTGTTTTTGCTTTACTTTTAACAACAGTTTCAACGGCGGCGGCCCAGACCGGGGCTGCGGGGGGCGCGGCGCCTGGTGTGGTGGCTGGCGTGGCCCAAAACGTTGCGCAGGCCCAGGGCATTGCCATGGTATGGGGCGATTCCGCCGCGATTGGCGCGAATTTCAATTTCGGCAATCCGGCCACCACCAGTACGGCCGGCTTGCCCCTGCAGGTGCAGGACGCCATCACCTTGGGCGAGTTTGAGACATTCATGATGGCGCTGCAGGCGCTCCTCTATTAAGAAACGCGCAATGCGGCGCGCGGCCGTATGCTGCAAGGAGCCCTGAGGTGTCGGGGCTCCTTTTTTTACGCCCGGCGCAGGCATCCTTCTGGTCCTCCTGGTCTTCGCCCGCGTCGTGTCGGCTTCTGCCGCCGTGTCCCGGTTCCCTGCGCCTGCCTGTCGCAGCCAGAGGCATGCCTTGTGTTTGGTCCGGGTTCGGGGCACTCCACTGATACGGTCTCCCCAAAGGGGACAAGGAGGTATCCATGCAGGCAGTGATGGCCAAGGGCGGCCTGTCGGCCGAGGCGTCGGGAGCGTTTTTTCTGGCCGAGGTCCCGGACCCGGTTCCCGGGCCCTGGGATCTGCTCGTGCGGGTGGCGGCGGTTTCCGTCAACCCCGTGGACGCCAAGGTGCATGAGCGCATGGCCCCGGGCGAAGAGCATATCCTCGGCTACGACGCCGTGGGAACGGTGGCGGCGGTTGGCGAGGCGGCGACCGGCTTCGCGCCGGGCGACCGTGTCTATTATGCCGGTGACGTCACCCGGCCGGGCTGCGACGCCGCGCTGCACCTGGTGGACGCGCGCATCGCGGCGAGGGCCCCGCAGACCCTGGACGACGCGGCGGCGGCCGCCATGCCGCTGACCAGCCTCACCGCCTACGAGGCCCTTTTCGACCGTCTGGGGCTGACCGATGCCGCCGGGGTCAATGCCGGGCGCGAGGTGCTTGTTGTCGGCGGGGCCGGCGGGGTGGGGTCCATCGCCATCCAGCTCGCCGCCTGGGCCGGGGCGCGGGTGATCGCCACGGCCTCGCGGCCGGAATCCGCCGCCTGGTGCCGGGAGCTGGGCGCGCATCTGGTGCTCGACCACACCAAGGACATGCCCGCCGCCCTGCGCGCGGCCGGCATCAGCGACGTGGGCGTCATTTTTTGCACCACCCACGTGGAGACCCACTGGCGGGCCATGGCCGCCATGATCGCGCCCCAGGGCGCGGTGTGCCTGATCGACGATCCGTCGGGTCCCCTCGACATCACGGTGTTCAAGTCGCGCTGCGCCAGCATCCACTGGGAATTCATGTTCTGCCGGTCCATGTACAAGACCGCGGACATGGCCCGGCAAGGCGGGATTCTGGCCCGGGTGGCGGCGCTTCTGGATTCCGGCGTCGTGCGGCCGACCCTGGGCAAAACCCGGCACGGCCTGGACCCGGCCGTTTTCGCCAAGGCGCATATCGCCCAGTGCTCGGGACGCATGGTCGGCAAACAGGTGGTGGTGTTTTAACGGAAGGGGCAGGCAGGGCGGGCGCGGCTGGGAAAACCCGGTAAAAAAGGTTCTCCTCCCCCGCGCCCGCCGCGTTGCGAAGTTTTTTACGGGGCGGTTTCTACCGCGTTTCCTTGTTGGCGGCGCCGAAGGTGAAGCGCGTGCCCACGCTGCTTAAAAGAAACTCCTCCGGCAGGGCCTGGGCCATGGCGGTCGTGGCGCTAAACCCCGTGCAGTGCATGGGGATGATGTAACGCGCGCCGAATTCCTCAAGCGCCGCCGCCGTCGGCCCGACCACGGCCGCAAAGGCCGGCCCGGTCAGATGGAAGCCCCCCATGACGGCATGGACCTTGTCCACGCCCGTCACTTTCCGGGCATAGCGCACGGTGTTGACGATGCCGGCATGGGCGCAGCCGCTTATGACCACGAGCCCCTTGTCCCGCACGTAAAATACGATGGCCTGGTCGTCGAGGAAGGGGTCGGGTCCCCAGGCGCCGTCGGTTTCGATCTCGGCCATGGGAAAGCCCTTTTCGAAATCCGTGGTGCGTTCGACCTCGCCAAGGGTCAGCAGCATGTCCGAAAACCAGGTTGCGGGTCCGGCCTCGGTGACGATGTTCGCGCCGGCCGCCCGAAGTTCCGTGGCGTCAAGCGACGGCAGCTCCGGCTGCGGCCCCTTGCCGGGAATGTTGAGCCGCCGGCGGCAATAGGCCCCGGGATGCGAAATGAGGTCGCAGCCCGCCTTGCGCCTGGCCAGGAGTTCCAGCAGGCCGCCGGTATGGTCCATGTGGCCGTGGCTGAGGATGACGGCCTCGACGCTGTCCGGGGAAACGCCGAGGGCGTCCATGTTGCGCAGCAAGGTCCTTGCACTGAGTCCCGTATCCAGCAGCACCGTATGGCGCTCGCCGGAACCCTCGAAGGCGACGCACAGCGACAGGCCGTGTTCCGCCACAGGATTGTCGGTCCAGGACAGGAGCGGGCGTTGCATGGCCTCGCCCGAGTCGAGCAGAAAATGATCCAGGGAGTTGTCGATAAGGACCGTGACCGAGACGCTGTCCGCTGGACGGAGGCTGGTTGTCGTCATTTCGCGACCTCATGGAAGGTGTTGCGGGGCGTGAACGTCAAAAAATGCAAAGAAACTGTGGGCGGGCTGCCCAATGAAGTCAAGGGGAGGCTTGCCTCGCCCCCCCAAGCGCTATAGAACGAGTGGAATCGGCGGGATGCGTCCATTGTGGGCGCGGTCGCCTGCCGCTTGGCGGGCCATGCGCGGGCGGCCCGCTTTCGACTTTTTCCGGGGATGCGGCGCATGGGCAACGGCCTGGCGCAACGGTTCAAACTGCTTGTTTTGGCGCTGGCGTTGGCGGCGGCCCTGGTCCTGCCGGCGGCCTGGCTCTTGTGGCGCAGCGAAGATGCCCGGTTTGTCGAGGAGATCCGGGCCAACGCCCTGGCCCATCTCGGCGACGTGCGTCTGGCCCTGCAATCGGCCCTGACCGCAAGGCTCGCTTTTCTGCGGGCCATCGCCGCCTTCGCCACCGGCAATCCCGACCTCACGGAACAACAGTTCACCGTGTTCGCTGCGGGACTCGCGGACGGCGTGCCCGGCATCCGCTCCCTCCAGCTCGCCCGCGACGCCGTGGTCAGCCACGTGTACCCGCAAGCCGGCAATGCCGGAATCCTGGGGCTGTCGCTGCGTCGGGACCTGCCGTCCTCCCAGCGCCAGGCCCTGGAGCGCACCCTGGAGGCCGGCCGGACGTCCCTCGACGGACCGGTGACGCTGCTGCAGGGCGGGCGCGGCATCATCGCCCGGGCACCCGTTTTTCTGCCGGGCGGTCCACGCGTGTCCGGCCGCCTGTGGGGGGTGGCCACCATCACCATCGACGCGGATGCGTTTTTTCACGACGTGGAGCACGAACGCGCCGGCAAAATACGGCTGGGCATCCGTCTGGCCGGCACCGGGGCCGCCGTGGTCCCGATGGTCCATGGCGACCGGGCCATCTTCGCGGACGACCCCGTCACCGTGGATATGGCCGTTCCCGGCGGCAGGTGGCAGCTTGCCGCCGTCCCGGACGGCGGCTGGAAATCCCTGCGGCCCTCCGTGCCCCTGGTCACGGGGGCGGCTATCGCCTGGCTGGCGCTGGGAGGGGCCTTTTTCGGCTTTCTGTCCTGGCCGGCCCGGCTGGCCCGGGCCGTCGGAGCGGCCACCGTCGCCCTGGACGCGGCCAAGACCGGTCTGGAACGCACCGTGGCCGTGCGCACGCGCGAACTCGTGGCGGCCAACGAGGCGCTGAGGCGCGGCGAGGGCCGCTATCGCGCCTTTATCGAAGCCACAAGCGACATGGCCTTTTTGAAGGACGCCGATTTGCGCCATCTGGTCCTCAACAAAAGACTGGCCGATTTCATGGGCAAGACTCCCGAGGAAGTGATCGGCCGCACCGACTTCGACCTGATGCCCCCCGAACTCGCCGCCCGCTGCCATGAATCCGACGTCGCCGCCCGGGATGGCCGTGAGATCGTGACCATGCTCGAGATCCTGGGCGATCGCACCTTTGAGGCCAGGAAGTTCCCCGTGCCCCTGGACGAGGGAAAAGCGGGGGTGGGCGGCTACATCCGCGACATCAGCGACCGGCTGCGGGCGGAGCAGGCCATGCGCCAAAGCGAGGAGGCCCTGCGCCAGCTCTACGAAAACGCGCCCATGGGCATTTTCACCTCCACCCCCGACGGGCGCTATCTCAAGGCCAACGGTTATCTGGCCCGGATGTACGGCTACCCCGATCCCGAGGCCATGCTGGCCGAAGTGGCCAACATCCGGGACCAGGTCTACTTCGATTCCGGCGAACGTGGCGCTCTGCTCGATGCGCTGAAAAGCTGCGGCCAACTCTCCAATTACGAAACCCGCCGTCTGACGCGCTACGGCGACAGCATCTGGGTCTCGCTCAACATCCGGGCCGTGTGCGACAAATCCGGGGCGATCGCCCACCTCGAAGGCTTTTGCACGGACATCACCAAGCGCAAACAGGCCGAAACCGCCCTGGCCGACCAGGAACGGCAACTGCGCGTCATTTTCGAGAGCTCTCCCCTTGGCCAGGTCTTTTTCGACGCCACCGGCACCGTGGTCAGCTGCAACAAGCGACACCTCGAGATCCTGGGCATCACGGCGGACAAGATCATCGGGATCAACCTTGTTCCGCTGCTGCCCTTTTTCTTCCAGGAAGCCCTGACCCGGGCCCTGGCCGGCGAACTGGCCCGGGCCGAAGGCCCCTATTCGTCGGTTCTCGGCGGACGCAGCCTGTACCTTCGGGCCATCTTCAGCCCGGTCGAGGCCGGCGTCTCGCCCACCCCCGTCATCGCCTCCGTCGAGGACATCACCGAGGAACGCAAAAAGGACGCCACGTTGCGCCTGTTGTGGGCGGCCGTGGAACAATCGCCGGCTTCCATCGCCATTACCGACCTCGAAGGAACCATCGAATACGTCAATCCCCACTTCTCCATCCTGACCGGCTACACCCCGGAGGAGGCAAAGGGACAAAATCCCAGGATGCTGAAAAGCGGTGTGCATCCCGACGCGTTTTACCGGGACCTGTGGGACACCCTCTTGGCCGGCAAGGTTTGGCGCGGCGAATTCTGCAACCGCAAGAAAAACGGCGAACTCTACTGGGAAGACTCCTCCATATCGCCCGTGCGCGACGAGAAAGGCGAAATCAGCCATTTCGTGGTCGTCAAGGAGGACATCACCCCCCAGCGCAAGAGCAAGGAACGCCTACGCCAGCTCATGGGCGAATTCGAGGCCATCTTCAACGCCTCGTCCGTGGGCATCGTCCACCTCGGCCCGGACGACATGGTGGTGCGCGTCAACCGCCGCTTTGCCGAACTTTTCGGCATAGCCACCGAGGTGATGGCCGGCAAACCCCTGGCCGAGGTCCATGAAAGCGTCGGCCGCCTGCGGACCTTTCGCCGGGAACAACTGGCCCTGGTCGCCGCCGGAAAGGAGGTGCACTTCGAAGAGCGCTTCCACGACAAGACCGGCCGGTCGTTTTGGTGCGCCGTGCACGGGCGTCGCGTCGATGTCGCCAACCCTGCCTCGGGTTCCATCTGGACCTTCGACGACATTTCGGCCCGCAAGGAGCTGGAAAACGTGCGCGAAGACGTGGAGCGCATCATGCGCCACGACCTCAAGGCGCCGCTCAACAGCATCGTCAATCTGCCGGAAATCATCGGCACGGTCGGGCCGGTCACCGACGATCAACGCGAGCTGCTGCGTGAAATTGAGCAGTCCGGCCATGCCATGCTCGAGCAGATCGAGCTGTCCCTGGACCTCTATAGGATGGAGATGGGAACCTACGTCCTGCAGGCCCAGCGTATCGACCTGGCCCGTATCGTCGCCGGCGTCGTGTCCATGCTCGAGTCCATGGCCAAGGCCAAGGGCGTCGGCGTGGCCCTCCAGTCGCCAAAAGAACTCTTCATTACCGGCAACGCCTTGCTGTGCCAGAATATCGTCGCCAATCTCCTCAAAAACGCCATCGAAGCCGAAATATCCGGTCACGTGGTGACGATCAGCCTTGCCGAAAAGGACGGTCGCGCCGTCCTCACCATCCAAAACCCGACACCCGTGCCCGAAGACTTCATCCCCGTCTTCTTCGAGAAATACGCCACCAGCGGCAAAAACGGCGGCAACGGGCTCGGCACCTACTCCGCGCGCCTCATGACCCGCAGCCAGCACGGCGAAATCGCCATGGAATCCACCCCCGACGCCGGCACGATCGTCACCGTCAGCCTGCCTGTCGTTTAAGCGAGCTAGCGTTGGCTGGGGCGCTGCCCCAGGCCCCGCCGGGAGGCCGTGGGCCCCCCGGACCCCCCATCCGGTGTGCTTTGGCTGGGCGGAGGGTGGGTTGGCTGGCGGGAGGACGGAGAGTGGAGAAGATGGCGGCGGAATTTGTCGGGACGGTGCCGCCGCTTCGCGGCAGGCTCGTCCCAGGCAAATTCCGTCGCCACCACGCCGGTCGCCCCAAGGGGGCGACATGGAAGACTCTTATTTGTGTTTTTTAATGCGGCGCTTCGCCGCTGGCGACAAACATCCGGTCTCCCGCCCCCAAAGCCCCATCCCCAGGCACGACACATACCCGGTAAAAGTTTTTTGGAGGGGTCCAGGGGGACCTTTTTTTCAAAAAAGGTCCCCCTGGCCGCCGGAGGCCCTCATACCTGTTCCCCCTCCCCCTCGCCCTGGCTCAGTATCCGCCGCAGCGTGTCCTTGGTGATGCCGAGTTCCCGGCAGGCTTCCATGCGTTTGTCGTCGTGGCGGGCCAGGGCGTGTTTGGCGGCCTGGTATTTGATGGCGCGCATGGTGCGGGGGGCGGCGTCCGGGGCGTGTTGGGGGTGGCTGGGGGCGGGGCGCAGGTAATCGGGCAGGTGTTCGGGGCCGATGCGGCCGTGGGAGCAGAGGATGAAGGCGTATTCCAGGATATTTTGCAGTTCCCGGACGTTGCCGGGGTAGTCGTGGCGCAGGAGGATGCGCATGGCGGCATCGGTCAGGCCGCAGACGGCTTTTTCCTGGCGCAGGTTGAGGCGTTCGATGAAGGTGGCGACGAGCAGGGGGATGTCTTCGGGGCGTTCGCGCAAGGGCGGCAGGACGATGCGGGCCACGCCCAGGCGGTAGAAGAGGTCACGGCGAAAGGTGCCTTCCCGGGCCATGGCTTCGAGGTCGCGGTTGGTGGCGGCGACGATGCGCGCGTCGGCGGGCAGCGTGGTATCCGAACCGAGGGGCTCGTAGACGCGTTCCTGGAGCACGCGCAGGAGTTTGACCTGGAGCGGCGGGGGCATTTCGCCCACTTCGTCGAGGAAGAGCGTGCCGCCGGTGGCCAGGGCGAAGCGGCCTTTGCGGGCGGTCTTGGCGTCGGTGAAGGCGCCTTGGGCGTGGCCGAAGAGTTCGGATTCGAGCAGTTCGCCGGGGATGGCCCCGCAGTTGACGGCGATGAAGGGGCCGTTTTTCCGGTCGGAGAGGTTGTGCAGGGCCCGGGCGAAGAGTTCCTTGCCGGTGCCGGATTCGCCGAGGAGCAGGGCGGTGGTGCCGCTTTGGGCGAAGCGGGGGAGCAGGTCGAGGTGCCGGGCCATCTCCCGGTTTTTGGTGACGATGTCCTCCAGGGTGCGCACGCCTTCGAGTTCCTTGCGCAGCCTGGTCAGGTCGGAAATGTCGCGGAAGGTTTCCACCCCGCCGACGATGCGGCCGGTGGCGTCGCGAAGGGGCGCGGCGCTGATGCTGACCCAGACTTTCGTGCCGTCCGGGCGCACGATGAAGATCGACTGGTCGGAGAGGGTCGTGTCGGCCTTGATGCATTGGCCCAGGGCGCAGGCTCCGTCGCAAAGGCTCGAGTGGAAAACCTCCCAGCATTTGCGCCCCAGCGCCTCGGCCGGGGGGATGCCGGCGATCCTGCCGGCGGCCCGGTTGAAAAAGGTGATGGTGAAATCCGTGTCCACGGTGAAGACGCCGTCGGCCAGGGATTCCATGATGGATTCGCAGGGGATGTCGCGCGGCAGGGCCATGGGGGTCTATAGCCCAGGCCGGGCCGGGTGTAAAAGCGGGGCCGCGTCTTGACTTCGCCGGCGCTGGACCGGATAACCGGGCGAAAATACGGGGTTGCGCGCGGCGCAGCCCCCGATACCATCGGAGGTGTTCATGGCCGAGCCTGCCACAACCGGGGAACGCATGCTGATGATCGGCACGCCGTGCTACAACGGCAACGTGACGGTCAACTATCTGCGCTCGGTCGTTCCCGCCGTGGGGTTTCTCGAGCGCCAGGGCGTGCGCACGGGCATGCTCACCCCGTCCCACGAGAGTCTCATCACCCGGGCGCGCAATCTGGTGGCCAATGAGTTTATGCGCCAGGAGGAATTCACGCACCTGCTTTTCATCGACGCGGACATCGGCTTTTCCCCGGAGCTGCCCTGGAAGTATCTGGAAGCGGACAAGGACGTGGTGTGCGGCATTTATCCGGTCAAGCACCTGGATGTGGAGAAGCTGCGCACCATCGAGGGCAATGTGCTGATGCGGGTGGCCCAGGCGGCGTCGCTGCATTATGCGGTGAAGCTCAAGTCCGGCGGGCGTCCCGAGCCCGGGACCGGGCTTTTGCCCGTGGAGTACGGGGCCACGGGGTTCATGCTGATAAAGCGCGAGGTGTTCACGCGTCTGGCCGAGGCTTATCCGGAGCTGGCCTACGATTACGCCTACACCAACGACGACCACGTGAACAACGTGGCCTATTTCGAGACGGCCATCGACCCGGCGACGCGGGATTACCTTCCCGAGGATTACGCCTTTTGCAAACGCTGGACGGACATCGGCGGCGAGATTTACGCCGACGTGCACAGCGTGTTCACCCATGTGGGCACCTACGAGTACACGGGCAATTTCACGGCATTCCTCACCCACCTGGGCCCGCCGGCCAAGTAGGGGGCCGGCCTGTCCCCGGCCGTAAGCGCCTTTTCCCTTTCGGCGATCTCGGCTATGCTCTATTGCGCGGTCCCGGACGCCGGGTCCCGGGCCGCCAGCCGCCACCTTCCTTGCGCCCGACCGGGGATACCCCATGCGCCTGACCGACGCCGACCTGCTGGCCGAACTGGACAAGCCCGAATTCGCCGCCGCGCGAGGGGCCTTCGTCAGCCGCCGCTACGCCAAGGGGCGGCAGGTCTTT
This sequence comes from Desulfovibrio sp. JY, assembly GCA_021730285.1. Classification (NCBI taxonomy): domain Bacteria; kingdom Pseudomonadati; phylum Thermodesulfobacteriota; class Desulfovibrionia; order Desulfovibrionales; family Desulfovibrionaceae; genus Desulfovibrio; species Desulfovibrio sp. JY. The sequence goes on along the minus strand of CP082962.1, from coordinate 844,962 downwards.
TCCCCGCGCGAAGCCCAGAACAGCCTCTTCATCGTGGCCAAGGGCCGGGCCAGGGTCTACCTGGCCTACAAGGACAAGGAATTCACCATGGCCATCCTCGACGTCGGCGACGTCTACACCACCCACACGCGCGCCCATGTCGAGGCCCTGGACGATCTCGAACTGCTGGAGGCCGACGTGGCCGCCGTGCGCCGGTTCTTTACCTCCATGCCGGCCCTGACCACGGCCATGGTCAAGGTGCTCGGCGACCTGCTCTCCCATGCCTTTTCGGTCATCGACGGCCTGGCCTTTCACGACGTGCGCCGCCGGCTGATCCATCTGCTGCTCCACGAGGCCGGGCAGGTTTCGGCCGGCGACGACCCCGCGCACTGCTTCGCCCATGGGCTCAGCATCGAACAGCTGGCCACCATCGTGGGCTCCTCGCGCCAGACCGTGTCGTCGCTTTTAAACGGCCTCGAGCGCGACGGCGTCATCGAGCTGCGGACCCGGGGCGTGATCTGCGTGCCGGACATCACGGCCCTGCAAGCCCTGGCCGAGGCCTGATTCCCGCGTGGATGAACCGTTGCCCGGCCTGTCCCGGCCGCCTTGCACGGCGTGCCTTTTTGTCGCGCCGGCCGTTGCCGGCAGACGCCTTTTGCGGCGCGCCGGGTCATTTGTCAGCTGTCTGACAGACACGATTTCAACAAAAAAGTAAATTTTGACCCGCTTGCATCAATCGGCCGCGCTGCTTCGGCTGGCGGCAACATACCGGAGGACGGCATGGGCATGGAACAACAAACCGTTTTTCCAAACGAGGCCGCGACCATGGTCGGCGGCGGCATGCCGGACATGCTCGGCAAGGCGCTTTCCATCGGCATGGTGCGCGGGCTGGTCGGCATCGTCGATGACGCCGTGCCCGAAGGCGGGCATGGCGGTGTCGCGGCCGGGCTGGCCCGGGAACTCATCCGGCAGGATATTCTGGTGCTCGCCACGGGCGGCGCGGTAAGCGCCATGGGACAGGCCGGGCTGCTCACGCCGGCCGGCGTCGCGGAGGCCGGCTCGGGGCTGGCGGATTTTTGCGATCATCTCGGCATTTCCCCGGTGCTGCCCGTGGACGGGGACCAGGATGGCGCGCGGTTGCTGGCCTTTTTCGCCGCCCTGGCGGCGGCGCTTGGCGTGGAAATCGCCGATCTGCCCGCGGCCACCAGCCTCGCGGCGGACCTGTCGCCACGGGAACTTGCGGCCGGCCATGGCCCGACGGCCGGCGGGCTTGTCGCCGAACTGTCCCGGGCCGGCTTGCCGGCCATCTCCGGGACGGGGACGCTTGCGGGGCCCGATCCGGTCCGGGTGGCCGAAGCCATCAGCGACCACATCACGGCCAAACGGCTGGCCCTTGGGCTCAACGACCGTTTCGACGGGTCCGTCTATTCCTGAAAAAGGGATGTGCGGCGAAAGGCTGCCGCGCCAAACGCCTGCGCGCGCGAGGGCTGCCGGTGTCCGCCCAAACGCTTGGGCGGACACCGGGTCTGGCGGTCAATTCTTGATGATCCGCTTGTAGAAAACGAATCCGATCAGGGCCAAAACCACGATCGCGCCGGCAATGATGGCTAAATCGTTCATGCTCATGTCCGACTCCCGGGGGACTTCCCCCAAGTAGCCGGCGGGCGGCTGCCGTCGTCCACCGGGTTTGCGTCCGGTGATCTCGCGTGGCGCGGCCTGGACAGGCTGGCGCGGTTCTTGTCGCTTCGTGGCAAGAGGCCGGTGGCCGGTCATGACGTCCGGGTCACAGATCAAGCATGCGTCGAAAGGCGTATCCCCAATCCTCAAACGTGACGCGAGGGGCGTTCGTTGTCGCGTTGCCGGTTTTCCAAGGCCTGCCGAAATTCCCCAACCCCGGCTTCCCGCTTTGGGCGCTCCCTTGTACGGGCCATCCCTTTGTCGCCTGACTGGCTGCGGCCAGTTGTTTTTCTCTTGCAGCGGGACTTGCCTCATCGGTAGCCCCACCACTTCTGGATGGCAAGCGGAAATAGAGAAAATTTTCACGTACGCATTGTCTGTGGTGTTGCAATATGTAACACATACAGTCGACTGACTGCCCAGTCGGTGTTTCAGGAACAATGCCGTACCGGGAATCATAGAGTCGTCGCCGTCGCATGACGTCTGTTTCTGCGGGATGACAGCCTGCAGGTACGGAAGGGACAGACGGAAAAGCAATGTAAAATCCGGTCTCGGAACTACGCATGCGCAGGCGCTGGCCGCCAACGAACGACGGCCGGCGCGGGACCGGGATGCGCCGGCCCGGTCCTGCGCCGTTTTGTGTGGCCTGCCGGCCTGGGACGCGCTTAGGCGGCTTCCCGATGCTCTTTCAGGGCAGTGAGTCCCGTTTGGGGCGTCTGCGGCAGCCGGCGGGTGAGCCAGCCGGAACAGCCGGCGCTGCAAAGCCCCCACAGGGAAATCCAGGACAGGCCGAAGAGCCAGAAGAAGGTGTAGCAAAGCGCCCACTGCCAGCCGAATATCCCGGGCCGCCGCCGATGGTAGACGATGCCCGGAACGACCGCCGCCAGGGCGCAACTGGCTGCGGCGGCCTGGGCCATGGCCAGGGGGGAGAGCAGGAAGCGCAACAAAAGCGCGACCTTGAACGCTTCAGTCAGCGGCAGGAAGACAAGCTCCACCGTGCCGGCCAGACGCAGCCAGCCCGTGCCGGCGTCACTGCGGCCAAGCGGCCGGTAGAGATAGCGCGCCATGACCAGGCTCTCGCGCACGTTGCTGCGGGCCCAGCGCAAAAGCATCCGGCAAAGCCCCCGGTATTTTTCGGGCAGCGTGGTGAAGACCACGGCCTCGTGCTGGTAGACGACCCGGAAGCCCTTGGCCAGCACGATGTTGGACAGGGCCCGGTCCTCGCCGATGTTGGCCGGCTGGCCGAGAAACGTCTGCCCGGCCCAGGCGGCAAGCTCCGGGGCCAGCACCGAGGCCCGGTAGGCGGCCAATGCTCCGGGCGTGCATAACACCCCGCCGTAGACGCTCTGGCCGCGCCGCAGGAAATCGAAGGACAGGGTGAAGGACACTTCCAGCATCTTGGGGATGGGGCCGCAGGTCGCAAGGTTGAGCACGCGGACGTTGCCGGCCACTGCGCCGACGGTCGGCGAGGCGGCCAGGGGGGAGAGCAGGTGGCGCAGGGTGTCGGGCTTTATCTCCGAGTCCGAATCGATGGTGACGAAGGCCTCCTCGGTGGCGTCGGCAAAGCCCGTGAGCAAGGCGTGGCGCTTGCCGCCGTTTCGCGCCAGGCGCACGAGCCGCACCCGGTCCGGAAATTCCGCCGCCGCCCGTTCCATCCACTGCCAGGTGTCGTCGCGGGAGCCGTCATCCACGCCGATGACCCGCATCTTACCGTGCGGGTAGTCGCTGGCCATGACCGAGCGGATGGTGGCCAGGACCTGCGCCCCTTCGTTGTAGGCGGGAATGACGATGCGGACCGTGGGCAGGGCCGCGTCCGGGGCGGGCGGGAAGGCGCGGTAGCGACTGGCCAGCCACACGCGCCAGGCCAGAAGCAAGGCCGTTGCCGGGGCCAGGGCCAGACCCAGGTCGCCGTACAGCACGAGCAGGTCGCTTTCGAGAAAGGCGGCCAGGAACTCCTGGTCCCGCAACACGGCGCAGGCCGCCGTGCCGCTGGCGGTCACGGTCGTGAGGAGGGTCAGGCCATAGAGCCAGTCGATGACTGTAACACGCTTGAAAAATAAGTTTTTCATACGCTACGCAACAGGTTTTAGGGTGGGTGCGCCGGGTGGGCGCGGGGAAGTTCAGTGTCCGTGTAGGAAGAAACGGGGGGAAAGGCGAGTTACAGTTTGGATGGATTCTTTCAAGGGTGAAAGGCGAAGAAACGCCGGCGCTGTTGCCGCTTTTGGCCGGATGCCCTAGGAAATGGACATGGGTCCGGCCTTCTCCCTGGGAGGCCCCGAAGTTCCACCCGAAACGCCCGAGGTGCGCCATGCCCGATACGGACAGTCCCGCTTCCCTGCTCGCGCTTTCCGACGCCTACTGGAAAACCAGCGCCCTGCACGCCGGGGCCATGCTCGACGTGTTTTCGACCATCGGCGACGCGGCCCTGACCCCGGCCGAGATCGCCGCCGCCTGCGCCTGCGATCCGCGCGCCATGGGCATGCTCGTCAAGGCCCTGGCCGCCATGGGGCTTCTCGTCGGGGACGGCGGCCGCTACCGGCAGACGGCGCAGGCCAGGACGTTTTTGGACAAGCGCTCCCCGCGCTACGTCGGCTCGATCATCCGCCACCACCATCGGATCATGGCCGCCTGGGCCGGGCTGCCCGAGTCCATCCGCACCGGCGGGCCGCAAGAGCGGCCCATGGATGCGGCCCAGACGGCCGGCGACCGCGAGGATTTCCTCATGGGCATGTTCAACCTGGCCATGGCCATCGCGCCGGGGCTTGCCGCCTCCCTCGACCTGTCCGGCCGCAAGCGGCTGGTGGACGTGGGCGGCGGGCCGGGAACCTATGCCGTGCATTTCTGCCTGGCCCATCCCGGGCTGCGGGCGTCGGTATTTGACCTGCCCACGTCGCAAGCCTTCGCCGACGGGGTGCGCCGGCGCTTCGGCGTGGCCGACCGGGTGGATTTCGTGCCCGGCGATTACCTGCGTGATCCCATCCCCGGCGGCTACGACGCGGCCTGGCTGTCCCAGATTTTCCATGCCGAGGACCGGGCGGGCTGCCTGACGATCCTCAAAAAGACCGTCGCCGCCCTCGAGCCCGGCGGGCTGGTCCTCATCCACGAGTTCATGCTCGACGACGAAGGCGACGGGCCGGAATTCGCCGCGCTTTTCGCGCTCAACATGCTGGTGCTCACGGAACGCGGCCAGTCCTATGCCGTGGGTGAGATCCGGGACATGATGGCCGAGGCGGGGCTGACGGATATCGGCCTGCTCGATTTTATCGGCCCCAACGGCTCCCGGGTGCTGCGCGGGACCAAGGGCTGAGGATTCGGGGCTTCACATGTCGTCCGCGTCGGCTCGCGGTTATTGTTTGGCCCCCGGGAATGCCGGGCGGTCGTCATGGCCGCAAACGTTCGACGTCTTGACTCTGTACTAAAAATTAGTACATATCTCCCCAAGGGGAAGCCATGGGCTGGAAAGTCAACATCGCGGCCAAGACCGAAAAGCGGGTCATGCGCCTCCCGCTCCAGGTTCAAAAAGCCCTGGCGCTCCTGATCGCGGACATCGAGGCCGGCGGTCCTGTGCGCGGCGACTGGCCGAACTATTCACGGCTGCCCGGCAACCGGCATCATTGCCACCTGAAGAAGGGAAAACCGACCTACGTCGCCGTATGGGAGGACGTGGCCGGGCAAATCAAGGTCATCGAGGTTGTTTATGCAGGCACACACGAAAAAGCCCCTTACTGATGCCGTGGAGCTTTGTTTTACTGGCCCGGCGTCCAAGCGCCAGGAAGCGGTGGACTGCCTGCGGGGGCTTGGCTTTGAGGCCAAGGAAACCCCGTCCAGGCCCTGGCGGGAAGTGCTGCCCTTTAAGGACGAGGAATTGCCCGGCGTCTTCCTTGCCGGGGCGCGCTATCGGGAAGGTCTGACCCAGGTCGCCCTTGCCGAGGCAACCGGCATTCCGCGCCGCCATATTTCCGAGATGGAGAACGGACGCCGGCCCATTGGGAAGAAGAATGCCCGGCTTCTGGCCGAGGCCCTGAAGATCGACCCCAGGCGACTGCTGGCTGTGTAGCCCGGCAGGCACCCTGTATAATTCAAAAAATGGGGAGAAGGTGGGGAGGAAATGACCCGCCAAAGAAAAGGGCGCCAGCCGATTTGGCCGACGCCCTGGATATTCTGGCTCCCCGGGACGGACTCGAACCGCCAACCTAGTGGTTAACAGCCACCCGCTCTGCCAATTGAGCTACCGGGGAACAGCGAAGCGAGGAAGCTAGCTATTACGATCGGCGGCCCGCGTCAAGATTTTTTTGCGCCATCCGGGCAAAGACCGGGCGGGGTCCGTTCTTGACGGCGTCACGCATTTCTCGTAGCTAAATGCGCTTGCCCGCCAAATAGGCGGGGAAACGCCCTTAAGCAACGGAGAATCCCGTGGGCACTGACGCGCCACGCAAGAAAGAATACAAGCTCCCGGTCAAGTCCAAGCGGGTGGAAGACTTCCGGCCACTCCTCGAAAGCCTCGACGCCCGCGATGAACTGAACGAGGTCTTCAAAAACCGCATCTCCAAGGCCGTACAGCTGCTTGATGCGGATGTGCCGCTATACCCCAACGACTTCGAGAAGGGCGACGAGATCGGCGTCGTGGCCACCACCCACGAGCCCCTCGACGAGGCCGGGCTCGCGGCCCTGGACCGGACGTTTCGTCTGGCCGGGCGCATCGTGGCCCTGCGTTCCTTCGGCAAGGTGGCTTTTTTCACCCTCCAGGACTCGTCCGGCCGGTTGCAGGTCTTTGCCGAGCGCGACACCCTGGGCACGGACGCCTATTCCACCTTCAAGAAGTTCGACATCGGCGACATCGTCGGCGTCGCGGGCAAGCTGTTTCGCACCAAGACCGGCGAACTGACCGTGCATGCCGCCGAGGTCAAGCTCCTCACCAAGTCCATGCGGCCGCTGCCCGAGAAGTACCATGGCCTCAAGGACGTGGAAACGCGCTACCGGCAGCGCTATGTGGACCTGATCGTCACGCCCAAGGCGGTGGAGATCTTCAAGGCCCGCACCAAGATCGTGCGCGAACTGCGCGCCTTCCTGGATACCGCCGGCTTCATGGAGGTGGAAACCCCCATGATGCAGGCCATCCCCGGCGGCGCCACGGCCAAGCCCTTTATCACGCACCACAATGCGCTCGACATGAGCCTTTACATGCGCATCGCCCCGGAGCTCTACCTCAAGCGGCTGCTCGTCGGCGGCTTCGAGAAGGTCTACGAGGTGGGGCGCAACTTCCGCAACGAAGGCATCTCCACCCGCCACAACCCGGAATTCACCATGTGCGAGTTCTACTGGGCCTTTGCCCGGTACAACGACCTCATGGACCTGACCGAGCGGCTCTTCGGCCACCTCGCCCGTTCCGTGACCGGCAGCGACGCCGTGGAGTACCAGGGCCAGACCATCCACCTCGGCCCGGGCTGGGCCAGGGTGCCTTTCCACGAGTCCCTGGCCACCATCGGCGGCATCGATCCGGCGGTCTATAACGACTTCGACGCGGCCAAGGCGCTGGTGGAAAAGAGCGGCGAGAAGGTGCTCAAGGGCGAAAAGCTGGGCAAGGTCCAGGCCAAGCTCTTCGACATCTTCGTCGAGCCCAAGCTCATCGAGCCCCATTTCATCTATCATTATCCCACGGAAATCTCGCCGTTGTCGCGCCGCAACACCGAAGACCCGACCATCACCGACCGCTTCGAGCTGTTCATTGCCGGCCGCGAGATGGCCAACGCCTTTTCCGAGCTCAACGATCCCGTGGACCAGCGTCTGCGTTTCGAGGAGCAGGTCCGCGAAAAGGAAGCCGGCGACGACGAGGCCCACCGCATGGACGACGATTACGTGCGGGCGCTGGAGTACGGCATGCCGCCGGCGGCCGGAGAGGGCATCGGCATCGACAGGCTCGTCATGCTGCTCACCGACCAGGCCTCCATCCGTGAGGTGATCCTGTTTCCGTTGCTGCGGCCCGAGGGCGCGCCGGGTTCATGAGTTTCGAATACTTCATCGCCAAACGCTACCTTTTGGCCCGCCAGAAGCAGGCCTTCATCTCCGTCATCTCGCTCATTTCCATCCTCGGGGTGGGGCTCGGGGTGGCGTCCCTGATCGTCGTGGTCGGGGTGATGAACGGCTTCTCCTCGGAGCTTCGCGACAAGATCCTCGGCATCAACGCCCACATGGTCGCGGCCGTGGCCGGCGGGGCCTTGCACCATTATCGCGACGACATGAAGAAGGTCGAGGCCGTGCCCGGGGTGCTCGGGGCCACGCCCTTCGTCTACACCGAGGTCATGCTGTCGAGCCCGCGCGGGGTCAAGGGCGTGGTGCTGCGCGGGGTGGACCCGGTCTCGGCCGGCAAGGTGCTGGCCCTGCCCCAGGAGATGGTGGCGGGCAAGCTGACCGATCTCGATACGCCGGGGCTTTTCCCGGGCATCATCGTCGGGCGCGAACTGGCCGACCGCCTGGGCCTGTCCATCGGCGACACCATCAATCTCATGTCGCCGGCGGGCAAGGAAAGCGCGGCCGGATTTTCGCCCAAGGTCAAGACCTTCACCATCCGGGGCCTTTTTAAGACCGGCATGTACGAATACGATTCGACCCTGGCCTACGTCACCATCCCCGCCGCCCAGGAGCTTTTGGGATTCAAGCGCGACATCGCCACGGGCCTGGAGCTCAAGGTGGCCGACGTCGACGCGGTGACGCAGCTTGTGGGCAAGGTGCGCGACGCCATGGGCGGGCCGCCGGTCTACGTGCGCACCTGGATCGACATGAACGGCAATCTTTTCAAGGCGTTGCACCTGGAAAAGACGGCCATGTTCGTGATCCTGGTCATGATCGTGCTGGTGGGCTCGTTTTCCATCATCACGACCCTCGTCATGCTGGTCATGGAAAAGACCCGCGACATCGCCATCCTCATGTCCATGGGGGCCACGGCGAAAAACATCCGCAATATTTTCATGCTCCAGGGCACGATCATCGGCGTGGTGGGCACGGCGCTCGGCTACATCCTGGGACTTGGCGTGGCCCTGGCCCTGGAAAAATACCAGTTCATCAAGATTCCGGGCGACGTCTATCCCATGGACCACCTGCCCGTGCGCCTGGACTGGCCGGACCTGACCGTCATCGGCGTCACGGCCCTGGCCCTGTGTTTTTTGGCCACCCTGTATCCGGCCCGGCAGGCCGCGCGCCTGGAACCGGCGGAGGCGTTGCGCCATGACTGATGCCGCCCCGCTGTACGAACTGATCCGGGTGCGAAAGGCCTATCAAGGACCGGCCGAAGAGGTCGTGGTCCTGAAAAACCTGGATTTCACCATCCCGGCCGGCGATTCCATGGCCATTCTCGGCGCGTCGGGCTCGGGCAAGTCCACGTTGCTGCACCTGCTCGGGGCCCTGGATCGGCCCACTTCCGGCGAGGTCCGGTTCCGCGGGCGGGACCTGGCCGCGCTGACGCCGGCGGAAGCGGCCCGCGTGCGCAACCGGGAAATCGGCTTTGTCTTTCAATTTCATCATCTGCTTCCGGAATTTTCGACACTGGAGAACGTGGCCATGCCGGCGCTTATCGCAGGCATCGCGCGGCGCGAAGCTTTTGACCGGGCCAAGGCATCTTTATCGCTCGTGGGACTTGATGAAAGGGCCGGACACAGGGTAACAACGCTTTCCGGGGGAGAGAGACAGAGGGCGGCCATCGCCCGTGCTGTCCTGTTACGGCCAGGCGTTCTTCTGGCCGACGAACCCACCGGCAACCTGGACGAAGCCACAGGCGCCAAGGTGGGCGAGGTTCTCGCCCGTCTAAACGCCGAGCTTGGCATGACATTGGTTGTGGTCACGCACAACCATAACCTGGCCGCCCTCATGGGCCGGAGACTGGAGCTGCAGGGTGGAGAACTCTATGCGAGCAATGAAACGTATCGGTCTTAAGGGGCTCATCCTTGCGGCCTGCCTGGTGGCGTTGGCTGTGGGGCAGGCCCTGGCCCAGTCCGGAAAGGTGCTGGTGCTGCCCTTTGAGATCAACGCGGCCGACGCCCTGCAGTCCGTTCAAAAGAGCCTTCCCCGTATTTTGATCGACAAGCTCAAGGCCGCTGGCGTCGCCGCCGTGGCCGAGGGCACGACCCCGGCCAACGACGCGACCGCCGCCCGGCGCCAGGCCGCCTCGGCCAAGGCCGAGTATGTGGTCTACGGCAGCATGTCCAAGGTGGGCGAGGCGATAAGCCTCGACGCCCGCGTGGCCAAGGTCTCCGGCGGCGAGCCGGCCACGGTCTTCGCCACGGCCAAGAACCTCATGGGCCTCGATGCCGCCGCGGCCGATCTGGCCCAGAAGATCAAGAACCAGGTTTCGGCCGTGGGCTCCACGGACCGCATTGTCGAGGTGGATGTCGAAGGCAACTCCATCCTCGACAAGGAAGTGGTCCTTTTAAAGATCAAGAGCCAGGTCAACCAGAATTACGACCCCAAGGCCGTCAACGAGGACATCAAAAAGCTCTTCGACATGGGCTATTTCGATGACGTCCAGGTGCGCCTGGACAATGTCCCGGGCGGCAAGAAGCTGACCTTCGTGGTCAAGGAAAAACCGCGTATCCAGGCTATCGGCGTCACCGGCAACGGCGACGTGAAAAAGGACGACATCCTGGAGGTCATGAGCACCAAGGCCGGCGGCGTGCTCAACCTCAAGGTGCTGGCCGACGACCTGGGCAAGATCCGCGAGCTCTACAGCAAGAAGGGCTACTACAAGACCGAGGTCACCTACGAGCTGGAACAGACCGATCCCCGGGTGGCCCGCCTCAATATCATCATCAAGGAGCCCAAGAAGCTCTACATCAAGGAAGTCAAGATCGAGGGCGCCAAGCAGATCGATCCCAGCGACCTGAAAGCCGAGCTGGCCACCTCCACCCGCCATTTCTGGTCCTGGATCACCGGATCGGGCGTGCTCAAGGAAGAGATGCTTGAGCGCGACGCCGCCGCCCTTGAAGCCTACTATGCCAACCGTGGCTTCGTTGACGCCAAGGTGGGCCAGCCCGAAGTGGTGTACGGCGACGACGGCATCACCGTCATCTTCCGGGTGGAAGAGGGCGATCGCTACAAAGTCGGCAAGGTGTCCTTCTCCGGCGACCTGCTCTACGACGAGCCCAAGCTCATGGACCGCATCAAGCTCGACGAGCTTTCGGCCAAGGGTGATTACTTCAACCGCTCGGTGGTGCGCGACGACCTGAACTCCCTGGCCGAGCTCTACGCCGACGACGGTTACGCTTTCGCCGAAGCCGACGTGGACATGCAAAAGCATGCCGACACCAAGATCATCGACATCGTCTACGTGGTCAACAAGGGCCGCAAGGTCTATGTGCGCCGCGTTTCCATCGAGGGCAACGAAAAGACCCGCGACAACGTGGTCCGCCGCGAGGTCAAGCTCGCCGACGGCGACCTCTTCTCCGGCTCCAAGCTGCGTCGTTCCAACGAGCGCCTGGACAAGCTCGAGTACTTCGAGAAGGTCGACATCGAGACCGTGCCCACCGACAATCCGAACGAAGTGGACATCAAGGTCAAGGTCAAGGACAAGAACACCGGTTCGATCAGCCTCGGCGCCGGTTACTCCACCTCGGACAGCGTGTTCTTCGGCGGCTCGGTCGAGGAGAAAAACCTCTTCGGCAAGGGCTACCACGCCAAGTTCCAGGGCATGTTCAGCGGCAAGTCCAGCCGGGGCATCCTGTCGTTCACCAACCCGCGGCTGTACGACTCCAACCTGGCCGTGGGCGCGGACGTCTACGAAGTCTATCGCGCGTACGACGACTTCAAGAAGACCACCACCGGCGGCAAGCTCCGCTTTGCCTATCCCCTTGGCGAATACACCGTGCTGTCCTGGGATTATCGCCTGGACCACTACCACATCTACCATCTCAACTGGAACTCCTCGAGCGTGATCCAGCAGTCGGCCGGCTGGCACTGGTCGAGTTCGGTCTATGCCGAAGTCGACCGCGACACCGTGGACAGCGCCACCAAGCCGACCAAGGGCACCAAGAACACCCTGTCCCTGGAATACGCCGGCGGCGCGGTGGGCGGCGACGACGCCTTCGTCAAGCCCATGTTCACCTCGAACTTCTTCCAGCCGTTGCCCCTTGACCTCGTCTTCCACTGGCGCGGTCAGGCTGGCGTGCTGTTCCCCAACTCCGGCGGCGACATCCCGGTCTACGAGCGCTTCTACCTCGGCGGCATCAACAACGTGCGTGGTTACGAGCTCGACAAGATCTCGCCCAAGGATCCCTGGACCCATGAGCGTATCGGCGGCAAGGCGGAGTTCTTCACCAACTTTGAAACCATCTTCCCCATCAGCAAATCCAACGGTCTGCTCGGTGTCGTCTTCTTCGACGCCGGTAATTCCTGGCGCAATTACTACGATGTCGATTTCGACTTCTACAAGAGCGTCGGCGCGGGCATCCGTTGGTACTCGCCGTTGGGTCTCATCCGGGTGGAATACGGCTACGGCCTCGATGCCGAGAAACATAATCTGCAACCGTCGCAGGTCGGCTTCTCCATGGGGCAGACCTTCTAGGAAAGCTGACCACATCTGCGGCTGTGCATGACGACGGGAAGGCGACGCATCAGGCCGCGTTGGGCCACACCCGCAACAGGGCTAACGAACCGGGGGGCAACAGCCCCCCGAAACACACGGAATGAGCAAGGAGTCGAGTAATGGGCGGTATGTTACGGGTTTTGATCATTTTGGCCATTTTGGTCGTGCCGGTGACGGCGTTTGCCCAGGGCAAGATCGGCATCATCAACCTCGATGAGGCCCTGTCCAATTCCAGCGTCGGCAAGTCGGCCCTTTCCGGGCTCAAATCGCGGTTCGAATCCCGGGAAAAGGCCATCGCCGCCCAGGGTGAGGACCTCAAGAAGATGCAGAACGAACTGCAGAAAAAGAGCGTTGCCCTGTCCCAGGACGCCATGAAGAGCAAGGCGGCCGATTTCGAGGCCAAGGCCCGCAAGTACCTCGATGACCGCAACAAGCTCCAGCAGGAAGAGCAGCAGGCCCAGCAGGGCGTGTTGCAGCCGCTTCTCAACCGCCTGCAGAAGGTTGTCGCCGCGTACGCCGCGAAAAACGGCTACACCATCATCCTCGAAGCCCGCAGCGTTCCGTATTATGATCCCAAGATGGACGTGACGTCCCAGATTCGAGCCCAGTTCGACAGCAGCAAATAAAGTCCGTCACACTGTGGACGGTCAAAGGGCCGGAGCGCCAGCGCTTCGGCCCTTTTCATACCTCAAGGAGAGAAGGGCGCCATGACGGCCACCCCCGGCGGCGCGATCGCCGTTACCGAAATCTTCGATCTGTTGCCCCACCGTTACCCGTTTCTTCTGGTCGACCGCGTGCTCGAATACGATCCCGGGGTTTCCATCACGGCCATCAAGAACGTGACCATAAACGAGCCGTTTTTCCAGGGACATTTTCCGGGCGTGCCGGTCATGCCGGGCATGCTGATCCTGGAAGCCCTGGCCCAGGCGGGCGGGATTCTGGTGTCCAAGTCCCTGGAAGGCCCGCTCGGGGACCGCATCTTCATGTTCACGGGCGTGGAAAAGGCCAAGTTCCGCCGGCCGGTGACGCCGGGGGACCAGCTTGTGCTGCGCTGCTTCGACTTGAAGCGCCGCATGGCTCTTTGCCGCATGCGCGCCGAGGCGACCGTGGACGGCAAGATCGCGGCCGAGGCGGAACTGTCCGCCGCCGTGGTGGACAAAGCCGCGCTGTAATCGGCGCGTCATGCCTCCGGCCGGCGGTCTTCATCCCCGCCGGTTTCCGCCGGGACCGTTTCCTGATCAAGGTATTGCGACAGGTCCACATGGCCGCTTAGGCGCTCGCAATCGCGCTCGATCGTGCCGATGTGGCGTTCGAGCAGTTCCACCAGCCGCGTGTCGATGCGCCCGGCCCGGGCTTCGGCCCACAGGATGGCCAGGGCTTTTTCGCGGGGCAGGGCCGGCTTGTAGTGCCTTGCCATGGTGATGGCGTCGTAGATGTCCACGATGGCGATGATACGGCTCTGCAACAGGATCTCCCCGCCCTTGAGCCCGCCGGGATAGCCCGAGCCGTCCAGGCGTTCGTGGTGCTGGGAGATGATGGATAAAAGCCGCCCCATGTTCCCGGGAAAGGGGATGTGGCACAGGATACGGTGGGACTCGGCCGGATGGCGTTCGATTTCCCGGCGTTCCTCGGGGGTGAGGTTGCCCCTGGGGATGAGCAGGCAGGCGATTTCCCGCTCCGTTAAAAGTTCCAGTCGCGTCTTGCCCACGGTGACGGTCCTGGCCCCGACGGCCGCGACCAGGGCCGCGTCCTCGCGCGAGATGCCGTCGGCCGCGTTGATGCGCGAAAGCGCTTCGAATTCCGCCTTGTTGTCCCGCCCGGTAACGAGCGCCTCCAGGGCCAGGCGCTGGCCGATAATCTCCATGGTTCCGGCTGAAAGGCGCGTGGCCTTGGTCAACACTTCCTCGCGAATGCCGATCTTGCCGACGTCGTGCAACAGCCCGGCATAAAGCAGCTCTTCCAGATCGCTCGGGGTGTACGTCACCTCGGGGAAAAATTCCGTATCGTGATGGACCGCCTTGGCCAAGGCCACGCCGAGGCGGGCCACGCGCTGGGAGTGGCCGGCGGTAAAGGGGTCGCGGGCGTCGATGGCCGTGGCCAGGGCCTGCATCAGGGAATTGATGAGCGCCTGGACCGCATCGAAATGCAGGGCGTTGCCCAGGGCGATGCCGGCCACGGTGGCCAGCGTCCCGACGTATTGGAGGTGGCTGGCCTCGAAGCGCACGCCCGGAGTGCCGGACAGGGCCAGCATGCCCACGCACCGGCCGGAGGCGACCAGCGGACAAAGGAGCAGGGAGGGCAGGTCCGCTTCGTCGTGCCAGCGCCTGTCGCTGCCGAGCTCGTTGACGATTTCCCCTTTTTGGCTGCGGGCGATGTCCCAGAAAAGCGTCGAGTCGGCGATGGCCGCCAACCGCGTGGCGACAACGTCGCCAAAGGAGCAGACGGGGATGAAGCCCTCCGAGGAGGGCGGCTGCAAAAACACCATGCCGGACAGGGCCGGCAGTTCGCCAAAGCGGCACTCGTCGAGCAGGGCCTGGGCCACGTCACGGGGACGCAACGAGCCATTGAGGCCGAGGGTGGCCCGGTGGAGCAGGGAAATTTCGCGGTACTTGCCGAGGGCTTCGGAGGCCAGACTGCGTTTGACGGCCTCGCCGACGAGCAGGGTTTCCAGCGTCTCGGCGATAAAGCGGATGAGTTCTGGCAGACGGGCGATTTCCGGGGAGCTGAGCGGGCCATCCACCGGCGGGGTGACGACGAGATAGCCGATGGGCTCTTCCCCGAGGCGCAACGCTTCACAGGCGGCAAAACCGGCCGTGTCGGGCACGTTTTCGCAGAGCGTCACCTGCCAGCCGGGGCCAAGCAGCAGCGCCGCCCGGTCGAGCACCGGACCCAACGTCTTTTTTTTGAGCAGCCGGCGCAGCGTGATCATGGACAGGCCGTATCAGCAGGCGTCGAGATGCAGCAGTTCCTTGGCCACGCGCAGGACCTCGTCGGGATCGAAGGGCTTGGTCATGTAACGGCTTGCGCCAAGTTCCATGCCCTGGCGGCGGTCGACTTCCTGTCCCTTGGCCGTGAGCAGCACGATGCCGATACCGGTGATGGCGGGGTCTTCCTTGACGCGTTGGCAAACCTCGTAGCCGTTGAGCTTGGGCATCATGATGTCCAGGAAGACCACGTCAGGCTTTTCGGATTGGATGACGGCAAGGCCCTCCTCGCCGTTCTGGGCGGAAAGGATTTCAACGCCGCACTCTTCCTCCAGCTCTTCAAGCGTCTGCTCGAGGAGCATACGAATATGCACCTCATCATCGACAATGAGAATCTTGCCGGGCATGAGGACTCCTTTGCATAGCGCCAACCAATTCGAATAGTAGTAAAAGCCAACGAACTTGGCAAGGCGTGGTCAACCGGGGTCCGGTGGAAAAGGCGCAAAATGCGGGTCAATACGCGCCGGTCGCGATCTGCCGCCAACCAAGTCCGTCAAAAAATACCAAAAAAACTAGCGAGAAAGTGGCGACAAAGTGGTGCCGGCGCAGCGCATGGAAAAAAGAAAAAAGAAGAAAGAGCAAGAGGCAATGCCACAAGCGGACGAAGCGTCGCGGCAACCGGCAGGGCCGGTCGGCATCAATGATGGGAGCAGGAGCCGCCGCAGGAGCCGCCGGCTTCGGTGAAATCCAGGCTGGAGCGGATCTGGAACCCCTGCGCGTCGCAGTCGACGGTCAACGGCGCGGCTTGCAGCCACAATTGCCGGTTCACCACGAAATTCCAGCCGTCCAACGTGAAGGTGGTGTCGTCGCCGGTCGGCGCGTCCACGGACAGCTCCAGCCGGGGGCCGCTTTCACTCAGAAAGGAAAGGAACACGCGCAGGCAAGGCGGTCGGTTGTCGCCAAATGTGAGGGATAAGGCGGTCCAGGCGGCATCGGTCACGGCAAAGGCGGTGCTGTCGGCTGTTTCCATGGGAGTGATACTAGCGGGGGCGGTCCGGAGGTGTCAACCGACGCTGCGTCGGGCAAACAAAAAGGGCCGGCAGGACCGGCCCTTCGGGAATGCGTTGTGGCAAGGCCAAGGCTAGCTGCAGCAGGAGCCGCTGCTGCCGCAGGAACCACCGCCGCAGGAACCGCCGCCGCTGCCGCAGGAGCCACCACCGAGTTGCAGGCTCGAGGAGACGGAAAAACCGTAGTCGGTCATGTCCACGGTGATGGGGGTGGCCAGGGCCATCAGTTCCTTTTCCACGACGAAGGTGTAGCCGTTCAAGTCGAAAACGTCGTCGTTTTCACGGGCTTCGTCCAGGGCAAGGGTCAGGGAAGGGCCGCAGCAGCTTCCCTTGTTGAGGTACACGCGAATAGGGGACTTTTGCTTGTCCGCGAAGTAATTGTCGAGTTCGGCGCGTGCCGTATCCGTCAAAGAAACCATGCGAACCTCCAGGACGCGAGATGCCAAAGGGGTAATCACCGGAGATGGGATTGTCAAATAAGCCTGGTCAATGGGACAAGCACCCAGGCTCCGGTGATTTCCTATGGATCTCCCGTCCGGGAAATCAGCCGCCCGTGGAGCAGGAGCCGCCCGAGCACGAGGAGCCGCAACCGCCGCCGCCCCCGAGCTCCAGGCGCGAGGTGACCGCGAACCCCATGTAGGTCATGTCGACCGAAAACGGGGCGCCCTTTTCCACCAAGTCCTTTTCAATAACGAACGTATAGCCGGAAACCTCGGTGACCTCATCCGTATCTCGCGGCTCATCCAGAGCCAGCGCAAGCCTTGGGCCGCTTCAACCGCCCGAGGAAAGATAGATGCGGATGGGACTTTTTTCTTTTTCCGCAAAATACCCATCAAGCTGGGTTTTTGCGTTTTCCGTCAATTCGACCATGGAATCCTCCTGGGAAAATACGCTTTCAATGCAACTAAGCATGACCGATCGGAAAGTCAAATAGCAGGGGTTGGCCACGATCCGATGCCCCTGGCCGGCTCCTTCGAGGGGGCGACACGACAAGCTGGAATCATGAGGGGATGTTAACGCATTTTATGAGCCGCAAAGGGGCTCATGGAACGCCGTTGCGGTCCGACGATCGCGCCTGCGATTGCCAGCGGCGAGTCCGTGGGGTATTTTCCGGAAAAGGGTGGAGGGACGCCGTGACGAAACCGAAAAAGCTGATGACCGCCGGCGAGGTGCGACGCACTTTGGAACGGCTGGCTTTCGAAATCATCGAGCACCACGATCCCGGTTGCGGGCTGGCCCTCATCGGCATCCAGCGCCGTGGGGCGGAACTGGCCACGCGGCTCAAGGCGCTTATCGACGCCCGGGCCGGTTGCGACGTGCCTCTCGGCAAGCTCGACATCAACTTGTACCGCGACGATTGGACCAATCGCGAGGTCCAGCCGCAAGTGGGGCCGTCGCACATTCCGTTTTCCCTGGCCGAAAAGAACGTGGTGCTCATCGACGACGTGCTCTTTTCCGGCCGCACCATCCGGGCCGCCCTGGAGGCGCTGCTCGACTACGGCCGGCCCAACCGGGTGGAGCTGCTCGTGCTCATCGATCGCCGGGGACACCGCGAACTGCCCATCCAGGCCGACTACTTCGGCAAGCGCGTGCATACCGAACCCGGCGAACACGTGGACGTGGCCGTGGCCGAACTCGACGGCGAAGACGGCGTCATGCTGGTCGGATAATTAATATTGGGAGAAAAGAGGGTGCGAGAGGGGAAACCCTTTTAAAAAAGGGTTCTCCCCTCTCGCGCTCTCCCCTTCCTCAAATTTTTATCGTAACAGATGTTGTACGGATAACATCCTGTTACTATTAAAAGTCTTTGGAAAGGGGGTCCGGGGGGAAACTTTTCTTCAGAAAAGTTTCCCCCCGGTTCTTTTATTCGCGCGCCGGCAGGCGGGCGAGGACGGCGGCCAGGGCGAAGGCTTCCACGGGTTTGGCCAAGTAGTCGTCCATGCCGGCCGCCAGAAAGCGTTCGCGGTCGCCGGCCATGGCGTGGGCGGTCAGGGCGACCACGGGCGTGGCGGATTTGGGGCCGTAGATGGCGGCGTCGCGCAGGAAGGCCAAAGTTTCCAGTCCGTCCATGCCCGGCATCTGGATGTCGAGCAGCACCACGTCGAAAATTTCCCGGCCGAAGATGTCCAGGGCGTCCTGCCCCGATGCCGCCTCGATGATGGTATGGCCCTGGTGGCGCAGTAGTGTGCCCACGGCCAGGCGGTTGATGCGTTCGTCCTCGACCAGCAGGATGCGCAGTCCCTTTTTTTCGGAAGCCATTATGGTTGGCGGCGGCTCGGCCAGGGCCAGGGCGGCCTGGGGCAGCAGCAGCGTGCACATGACGCAGGTACCGATGCCCGGTTCGCTGTCCATCCAGACCTGCCCCCCCATGAGCCGCACCAGCCGGTCGACGATGGAAAGCCCCAGTCCCGCGCCCTGGTGGATGCGGGTATTGGAGGCGTCGACCTGGGTGAATGCATCGAAAACCGCCATGATTTTGTTCCGGGGAATGCCGATGCCGGTATCGGCCACGGACAGGATCAGGCGCACCTGGCCGGTTTCCGGATCGGGCGAGGAGCCGGCTTCCAGGAACACGCCGCCGGTCTTGGTGAACTTGATGGCGTTGCCGACGAGGTTGAGCAGCACCTGACGGATGCGGCCCTCGTCACCCAAAAGCAGGGCGGGTACGGCCGGGGAGACAGTGGTTTCCAGGGTCAGGCCGCGTTGTTCGAGGCTGGTGGCGAAAACGGTCTGGATGGAGGCGAACACCTCGCGTAGGGAAAAGGGGGCGCGGGCCAGGGCGAGTTTGCCGGATTCCACCCGCGACAGGTCGAGGATATCGGTCAAAAGCCGCGTGAGGCGTCGGCCGGAATCCAGGGCCGTGACCACGCAGTCGTGCTGTTCCGCGTCGAGGCCGGTGTCTTCCAGGATCTGGAGCATGCCGAGCAGGCCGTTTAAAGGCGTGCGGATCTCATGGCTCATGTTGGCCAGGAATTCGCTTTTCGTCTTGCTCGCGGTTTCGGCGGCCTCCTTGGCGGCGGCCAGGCGCGTTTCGGACTGGCGCAGGGATTCCTCGGCGTGCTTGCGCTCGGTGATGTTGGTGAACATGCCGACCGAGCCGGCGAAACGGCCCGAGGCGTCGTATTCGCTGCTGACGGCGATCAGCGTCCAGATTACCCGGCCGTCGGCCCGCTTGAGCCGTCGTTCGTAGAGCCCGCCGCCCGGGGGCAGGGACTCCCGGCGCAGCATGGCCTGGTGCAAGTCGCCGTCTTCGGGAAACAGGAATTCGGCTACCGGCCGGCCGGCCATCTCTTCCGGGGTGAGCCCGAGCATGTAGCCCATGACCGCGTTGGCATAGATCGTGCGCCAGTGGGCGTTGACGGCCCAGATGCCCTCGTTGGCGGTCTCGACGATGCGGCGGTAGCGGGCCTCGCTGGCCAAAAGCGCCCGTTCGGCCCGCTTGCGGCTGGTGATGTCGCGGATAAGCCCCACCACGTGGCGGCCACCGGCGGGATCGACGTGCAGGGTCTTGCGGGTCATGAACACGCGCCGAGCGCCATCGGCGTCAAAGGCCGTCTCCTCGGCCACGTCTTCGAAGCCGCAGGCCAGGACCATGGCGTCGTTTTTGAGCGACGGCGAGCCGGCCCGGCCCGGAAAGACGCTCGGGGCGTCATGGCCAAGGATGTCCTCCCGGCCGCGACCGGCCAGGGTGCAGAACGCGTCGTTGACCAGGGTGAAACAACCTTGCGGGTTCTTGATGTAAAACGGGTCCGACAATGCGCCGACCACCCGGTCGAGCAGGAGCTGGTGGGACTGTCTGCCGGGCTTACGGCCAAAGGTCAGGATGCTTATGGCCGCTGCCCCAAGCAGCACCCCGCCGAGCAGCAGGGCCATCCATACCGATTCCACGTCGCATGCCCCTCATAGGGTACGGCCCATAAACAGCAGCCGGTGTTGAGTGAACACCAACGCTATTGCATGCCGCCGCCCTTTTCAAGGGTACTGTTCGGCGGGAGGGCCTTGCTGGCGTGCCTGGGGCCTTGGGCGCGCGTCGGACCGGGGAGGTCGCGGATCAGCCGAAGGCCGCCAGGGTCTTTTCCACCGGCCGGCGTTCCGGCACAACGGGCAGAGGGATGTCTCCGTCGAGTACGGCCTTGGAGACGTACAGCCCGCAAAAGCAGGCGCCGAATTCGGTCACGTCCGGGTCGCGGTATTCGCACGGGCAGACCACGTCGCGGTCGAGTTCGAACTTGCCCGAGGCCAGCCGGCAGGGACAGGCCATGTAGCCGTAGCGTTCCTTGTTGGTCAGAAGACTCGCCAACAGGTCCAGGGTCATTTCCATGTCGGGGTTGAAATAGTTCCCCTTGGCTTCCTGGATGGGCTTTAACGTATCGTGGAGTTCGCGGGCGTTCATTTCTTTTCGCACTGGCTTACGGCCTGCTCGATCTCGTCGCGTCGGAAGCCGACGATGACCTTGTCGCCGATGACGATGGTGGGGAAGGACAGGGACGGGTTGAGTTTGCGCACGATGTCCATGACCTTGGCGCGCTCCTCGCCGGAGAGGAAGTCCACGTGGACGCAGTCGAAAGGAATGTGGTGTTCCTCAAGGTATTCCTTGGCGTGTTTGCAATGCACGCAGGTGGAAAGGGCATAGATCTTGATGTCGGCGCTCATAAAAACTCCTTGCACGCGCGAGGAATTATCGCGGTCGTGATTTGGTTCCATTTCGTATTCCCCTTTCCAGACGGCCGGTCAAGTGCGAAAGGGGCCAGGTGAGAAGCAGGTAGAGCAGGGCCAGGGGCAGATAGGCCTCGAAGGTCTTGTAGGTGGTGGCGTTGACCACCTCGGCCGCCTTGGTCAGTTCGCGCACGCTGATGATCGACAGAAGCGACG
The DNA here is from genome assembly GCA_021730285.1 of Desulfovibrio sp. JY. NCBI lineage: Bacteria > Pseudomonadati > Thermodesulfobacteriota > Desulfovibrionia > Desulfovibrionales > Desulfovibrionaceae > Desulfovibrio > Desulfovibrio sp. JY. The sequence goes on along the minus strand of CP082962.1, from coordinate 823,873 downwards.
AGTCCTTGATGCAGGAGACGAACTGGCCCGTCACCGGCGGCACGATGCGCCGGACCGCCTGGGGGAAGATGACGTAGAAAAGCGTCTGGCGATGGGTCAGTCCCGAGGACAGGGCCGTCTCCCACTGGCCGACGTCGATGGATTCGACTCCGGCCCGCACCATTTCCGAGATGTAGGCCCCGGAGAAAAAGGCCAGGGTCACCGTGCCGATCAGGTACGGGCTGTCCACGTGGATCACCACCCCGACGCAGAAATAGAAGATGAGGATCTGCACTAAAAGCGGCGTGCCGCGAAAGGCCCCGACGTAAAGCGCCGCCATCTCGGTGAGCCAGACATTGCCCGACACCGAGGCCAGCCCGGAGGCCAGGCCGAAGAGCAGGCCCAGGGCGATGGCCCCGGCCGAAACGTACACCGTCACGCCGAGCCCGGCGAGGAAGATGTCGCGGTAGGCCCACACCGCGCCCCAGTCCCAGTGGTACCGGATCTGCGACAACACGACCCACAGGCCGGCCGTCAGGGCGGCGAGCAAAACAGCCCGGACAAGCCACCGGGGCGTGGACCACCTCATTTGACGAACATCCCCGCCGGAAAGACCAGCACGAAGGGGGCGCGTTCGCCGAAATCCCGGGTCAGCCGGGCGGCGATGTCCTTGGACACGTCCCGGCTGGTCGTGACCAGGAAGACGATGTTGCCCTGGGTCTCCACCTGGCCCTTTTCGTTTTTCCAGGCGCCGTCGCCGGTGCCCAGGCGCGTGTAGCCGCCGAAAGACGTGGCCAGCCAGTTCTCGAAGGCCGGCAGCACCGTGTCTATGTTGCCGCCGGGCGGATCGGCCGGCACGGTGAAGATATGGGCCATAACCATTCGTGACGATTGGGCCGGGGCCGGGCTGGCGGCGAAAAGGACCAGAATGGCCAGGATGACGCAGGCACGGATGCGAGCGTGGGGCATGGTTGTCTCCCGGGAGCCGGTCGAGGCCGGCCGGGGTCTGCCCGGGCCGCGCGCCCGGGACGAAAAAAAGGAGGCGTCACCCGCCGCCACGGCCGGGACGCAGGGCGCCTGGCCGCGGAAGCGGGCGACGGACGGGGCTATTTGCCGAGAATGTCCTTGAAGTACTTGGCGTGCAACGCGTCAAGGGTGCCGTCGGCCTTGATGGTGGTGAGGTACATCTCCAGCCACTGCCACCAGTCGAAATCGCCTTTTTGCAGAGCAATGCAGAAAGGCTCGTAGGTGAAGGGCGTGAGAAGCGCTTTGGTGGCCTCGGGATTTTGCTTGTGGTGCTTGGCGATGGAGATCTGGTCGTAGAAGAACGCGTCGGCCCGGCCGGCCACCACTTCCTGGACGCAGGACGTCTCGTCCTGGTAGCGGTTGATGTTGGCCTTGGGAAATTTCTTGGTGGCCACCAGGTCGGCGGTGGTGCCGGTCTTGACCGCCAGCACCCGGCCCGGGGCGTTCAATGCCTCCACGCTTTTGACGTCGCCGGCCTTCTTGGTCGAAAGCAGCGCGCACAGACCGGTCGTGAAGTAGGGCGAGGTGAAGGTGATGGACTTGGCCCGCTCCAGGGTGCCGCTGATGCCGGAGATGATGAGGTCGATCTTGCCGGCGGTCAGGGCCGGGATGAGCCCGGTCCACTCCATGTCCTTGATTTCCAGCTTGACTCCCAGCCGGTCGGCCAGGGTTTTGGCGATGTCCACGTCGAAGCCGACGGGTTTGCCCTCCTTGTCCACATACTCGAAGGGCCAGAATTTGAGTTCCATGCCCACGACCAGCGTGCCGCGCTGCACGATGGCGCGCAGATTGCTGCCCTCGTAGACGTCGAACGGCGTGGTGGTGGCGACAGCAGTGCCGCAGCACATGGTCAGGGCCACAAAGGCCAGGCTGATGATGCGGATGAAACGAACCATTACGCGAACCTCCTTTGGCAAGTTTGGAGGAAAGGCGGGTGCGAGAGGGGAAACCCTTTCAGAAAAGGGTTCTCCCCTCTCGCGCTCTCCCTTTCCTAAACTTTTTATCGGTTATGGATTGATGCTAACATGCTGTAACTTTTAAAAGTCTTTGGAAAGGGGGTCCGGGGGGAAACTTTTCTCCAGAAAAGTTTCCCCCCGGGGGCTCACCCTCCCTTCCCCATCATCTCGGCGCGATGGGCTTTATGCCCCAGATGTCGCGGGCGTATTCCCGGATGGTGCGGTCCGAGGAGAAATACCCCATGCGGGCGACGTTCAGGATGGCCTTTTTGGCCCAGACGGCCGGCCTGGCGTAGTCCATGCCCAGGCGTTCGTGGGTTTCCAGGTAGGGAATGAAATCGGCCAGATGCATGTAGCGCTCGCCCTTGGTGAGCATCTTTTCGAAGATCCAGTGGAAGGTCGCCGGTTCGTCGGGGGTGAAGCGGCCGGCCGAGAGCGCGTCCAGGACCCGCCGGATTTCGGGATGCTTGCCGTAGTATTCCCAGGGATTGTAGCTGTCGTCGCCAAGCTGGCGCTCGACTTCCGGGGTGGTCAGCCCGAACAGGTAGAAGTTCTCCGCGCCCACGGCCTCGCGGATCTCGATGTTGGCCCCGTCCAGGGTGCCGATGGTCAGCGCGCCATTGAGGGAGAACTTCATGTTGCCCGTGCCCGAGGCCTCGGTGCCGGCGGTGGAGATCTGTTCGCTGACGTCGGCGGCGGGGATGAGCTTTTCGGCCAGGGACACCCGGTAGTCGGCGGTGAAGACCATTTTGATGTGTTCGGCGGCGCGCTTGTCGTTGTTGATGATCCGGGCCGCGCAGCAGATGAGGTGGATGATCTCCTTGGCTTCGAAGTAGCCCGGCGCGGCCTTACCCGCGAAGACGTACACACGGGGCACGGGCGGCACGTAGCCGTCCTCGGTCACGCGCAGGTAGTCGTGGATCACGTGCATGACGTTTAACAGCTGGCGCTTGTATTCATGGATGCGCTTGGCCTGCATGTCGAAAACCGCGTCCGGCGAGAGCACAACTCCCGTGGTCTGGGCCACGTAGTCGCCCAGCCGGGCCTTGTTGGCCCGTTTGACGGCCAGGAACTTCTGCTGGAAGGCGGCGTCGTCGGCCAGGGGCACGAGGTCTTGCAGCTTGTCCAGGTCCATGATCCAGGCGTCGCCGATGGCCTCGGTGACAAGCGCCGCCAGCCCGGGATTGGCCTTATAGAGCCAGCGCCGGGGGGTGATGCCGTTGGTCTTGTTGTTGAATTTGCCGGGCCAGAGGGCGGCGTAGTCCGGGAACAGGCGCGTCTTGACCAGCTCGGAATGGAGCTTGGACACCCCGTTGACGGAGTGGGAGCCGACCACGGCCAGGTTGGCCATGCGTACCTGCTTGCCGCCGTCTTCCTCGATCAGCGACATGCGGCGCAAGGTGGCGTCGTCGGTCTTGGAGGTCAGGCGGATCTGGCTCAAAAAACGGGAGTTGATCTCGTAGATGATCTGGAGATGGCGGGGCAGCACCTTGCCCATGAGGTCCACCGGCCACATTTCCAGCGATTCTGGCATGAGCGTGTGGTTGGTGAAGGCCAGGGTCCGGTTGGTGATGTTCCAGGCCCGGTCCCAGGGCACGCGGCGCTCGTCGACCAGGATGCGCATCAGCTCGGCCACGGCCAGGGCCGGGTGGGTGTCGTTGAGCTGGATGGCGGTGTATTCCGGCAACTCCTCGATGTTGCGGTTCTGCTTGAGAAAGCGCCGGGTGATGTCGCGAAGCGAGCAGAAGACCAGGAAATATTCCTGGGTCAGCCGCAGCTCCTTGCCAAACGAGATGGATTCGCTGGGGTAGAGGATCTTGGAGACCAGTTCCGAATAGACTTTCTGGTGGATGGCCTTGATGTAGTCGCCCTGGTCGAAAATCTTCATGTCGAAGTTGTCGGTGGAGCGGGCGGCGAAAAGGCGCAGGTAATTGACGGTCTTGTCGCCGAATCCCACGATGGGGATGTCGTAGGGCACGCCGACCAGATCCTGCCAGTCGACCCACAGCGGCAGGTAGGAGCCGTCCGGGCCCTGATGGCTTTCGATGCGGCCGTAAATGGGCACGATGACGGACTGGTCGCGGCGTTCGATCTGCAGCGGCATGCCTTCGGCCATCCAGTAGTCCGGTTGCTCGACCTGGCGGTCGTTCTGGATGCTCTGCTTGAAAAGCCCGAATTCGTAGTGGATGCCGTAGCCGCAGCCGGGCATGTCCAGGGTGGCCAGGGAATCGAGAAAGCAGGCGGCCAGCCGCCCCAGCCCGCCATTGCCGAGCGCCGGGTCGCGCTCGAATTCGCGCAGCTCCTCCAGGTCGTAGCCCCAATCCCTGACCAGGACGCGGCACATGTCGTCGATCTTCATATTGTAGAGGTTGTTGCCCAGGCAGCGGCCCAGCAGGTATTCGATGGACAGGTAGTACATCCGCTTGGCCCGGGCGTCGCGGTAGCGCTTGCGGGTTTCGAGCATCTTGTCCACGAGTCTGTCGCGCAGGGTCATGGACAGCGCCATGGCCACGTCCCGATTGCCGGCTTCGGCGCAGGGCTTGCCCAGGGAGTGGGTGATGTGCTCACGGATGGAGCAGGAAAGGGAGTCGGCGTCGAGGGTCTGGATGGGGCAATTCTCGACGGGCATGGGCGCCTCCTTGAAAGGTCGAAAGGGGATGTATGCCGCTTGTAGCAAAGGACGCGCGGCGTTGTCCAACCGGAACTCCCTAAAGGAGGCGTGTCCCGTGGCCGATAGGTGTCGATAAACGGACGATTTTCGTCCCGGGAGGATGCCATGGATGCGATCGACACCAAGGGCGCGGGGACGGTCGGCGGCGCGTTCGAGCAGCAAAAGCTCGGGGCCGAGTTGATCACCAAGACCATGGACAGGCTTAACACCGACCCGGGCACGGGGCGCGTGGATCAGGATTACGACTTCTAGACCAAGGTGCTTTCCGCCGCCACCGGCGTCGGCGGGAACCTGAACATCAAGGCCTAGGCGACGTTTTGCCGCAGGGGGCGGGCGGGGTAAAACGTCCCTCGCGCCCCCTTGCTTTTTCCTGGTCGCCGTCGCATGTCCGGGGCATGGCGACCATCCTCCATCTCGACATGGACGCGTTTTTCGCCTCCGTCGAGCAGCACGACGACCCTACGCTTGCGGGCAAGCCGGTCATCATCGGCCGGGACCTGCGCGGCGTGGTTTCGGCCGCCTCCTACGAAGCCCGCACGTTCGGCGTGCACTCGGCCATGCCCGTGGCCGAGGCCAAACGCCGCTGCCCCCATGGCGTGTTCCTGCCCGGCAACCGTCGCCGCTACGCCGAAGTCTCCCGCGTCGTCATGGCCACGCTCCAGACCGTCTCCCCGCTGGTCGAACCCGCTTCCATCGACGAGGCCTATGTCGACATCACTGGCACCGAAACCCTCTTCGGTCCGCCGGAAACCCTCGGCCGACGCCTCAAAGCCATGATCCGCGAAGCCACGGGACTCAATTGTTCGGTCGGCATCGCGCCCGTCAAATTCATCGCCAAGATCGCCTCGGACTACGACAAGCCCGACGGCCTGACCCTCGTCGCCCCGGAACAGGTCGCCCTGTTTCTGGCCGATCTGCCCGTGGGCAAGATTCCCGGCGTCGGCAAACGCGCCCAGGCCACTCTTTCCCGCCTGGGCGTCCGCGTCGTCGGCGAAATCCTGCAATATCCCCCGGAATTCTGGCAGCGCCACCTGGGCAAATGGGGCCTCGACCTCTACGCCCGGGCCTGCGGCCAGGGCAGCGACACCGTCAACCCGTCGCGCGAAGCCAAATCCGTCAGCGCCGAGAATACCTTCACCACTGATACCGCCGACCGCGCCAGACTCGCCGCCTGGCTGCTCCACCAGGCCGAACGCGTCGGCCGCGAACTGCGCCAGGACAACCAATCCGGCCGCACCATCACCCTCAAGCTCAAATTCAACGATTTCCGCCAGATCACCCGCAGCCGCACCATGCCCGACCCAACCTCAAGCGACACCGTCATCTATGCGGTGGCCAAGGAACTCCTCGAAGCCGAACCGCTGCCGCGGCCCCTGCGTCTCATCGGCGTCGGCGTCTCCAACTTCGGCAACGAACCGCGCCAGCTGAGCCTTTTCGAGGACCCCGGCCGGAAACGCCGCGAGCACGGCGGGAAAATCGACGCAGCCCTGGACGCCATACGCGGCAAGTTCGGCCGCGACGCCATCGTGCGCGGCCAGCTGTTCGATTTCGAACGGGACTAACGGGCGTGGGGGGAGTGGTAGAGTGGAAGGAGTGGGGAGTGGAGGGAGGCAGGAGAGGCTCTGCCTCTCCTGCACCTCTCTGCCAGGGCGCTGCCCTGGACCCGCCGGGGGACTTGATGCCCCCCGGACCCCCCGTTACCGGGTTGGGCTGGTGGGGAGGGGAGAGGTTGGTGGGTTGCGGGTCGATGTCTTTGGGTGATGGGACGCCGTATGTTTGTCGCCGCAATCGGCCCGGCGACACGAGGGGCTTGCGCCCCTCGACGCCGAACGCGATTGCGGCGACAACCGCGCCAGCGGCGAAGCGCCGCGTGGAATGAGGGTTAGGCGCTTTGCCGCGTCAGCTGCGAGATGGCGTCTATGACTTGCGGCCAGACAGGCGTGGGCAGATCGTGCCCCATCCCTTTGATGACCAGCAACCGGGCTCCCGGAATCGTCCGGGCCGTATCCTCGCCCGCCGCGACCGGGATCAACGGATCGGCCGCGCCGTGGATGACCAGCGCCGGGACCCTAAGCGCGGCAAGTGCGCGCCTTCTGTCCCCGTTGGCGAGGATGGCCGTGTTTTGGCGCGCCATCCCCGGCAGGTAATGGCAGCGGTCATAGCTTTCTTCCATGAATTTCCGGGCCCGCGCTTCCTCGAACGGGAAGCCGGGGCTCCAGACCTTGCGCCAGACATTGAGGCTGTGCGCGATAAACGCCTCGCGTCCCTCCGGCGGCGTCGCCACAACGGCGGCGATGGCCTCGGGTTTGCCCTGGGGCGTTTCGGGATTTCCCGTGCACGACATGATGGACGTCAGGCTCAGCACATGTTCCGGATGCCGACAGGCCACGACCTGGGCGATCATGCCGCCCATGGACAGGCCGCAGATATGCGCCTTTTCGATGCCGAGGCCCTCGAGCAGCCCGGCGCAGTCGTCCGCCATGTCCTCGAGGGTATAGGCCGATTCGACGGGTTTGCCCTCCATGGCCGCCTTGATGCAGGCCATGAAGTCCGGGACTCCCGCCGCGTCGAATTTCGTGGACAGCCCGGCGTCGCGGTTGTCGAAACGGATGACGAAAAGGCCCGTGTCGGCCAGGGCTTGGCAAAACGGCACATCCCAGAAGGTAAGCTGCGCGCCGTTGCCGGCGATGAGCAGGAGTGCCGGAGAGGACTTGTCTCCGAGCGTATCGTATTCGATTTGAATTCCACGCGTGGTGACATGCGGCATTGCGTACTCCTTCCTCGCGAACTTTTTGCTGAAAATTGAGGATATTCGATCAGCCAAAGCGGAATCGGGGGGACCGGGGGGCTCGCTCGCCCCCCGGCGGGGTGTGGGGCAGAGCCTCACCTCTTTCCGTTGCTTATGATCCTGTCGCTCCCGACCCGGACCGGTCGGGCAGGGTCGGCGGCAGTTCGGGAGAGGCCGGCGGCGTGGCTGTGGAGCCGGGCTTGGACTGTTCCGGCTTGGTTTGTTGCGCTGGTTGTTCGGCGGGTGCCGGTTGGGCCGGCTGTTCGGCGGGCGCGGGTTGCGGCGCGGTTGCGTTGGGTTCGGCCGGCTGCGCCGGCAGCGGGCCTTCCGGCGTGGCGGGTGTTTCCGGCGTGGCCGGAGCGGGTTCCGGGGTCGTCGGAGTGGTGGTTTGGGGCGTGGGCTGCGCGGCGGGTTGTGGCGCGGTTTCCCGGATGGGGGCCGCCTGCTGGCCGGTCAGGTCGTGTTCCGAGGGCTGGCCGGTATTGACCGTGCCGCGCATGGATTCGGAGCCGGTTTCCCCGGCCAGAAGCGGCACGTCGGCCACGATGATGTCCACGCGCCGGTTTTCCTGGCGTCCTTCGGGCGTGGCGTTGCTGGCCACGGGCTGGTAGAAGGCGCGGCCCATGGCGGTGAAGCGTTCCGGCGTCAGGCTGCCCGATTCCGAAAGGAAGCGGATGACCGAGGCGGCGCGGGCGGTGGAGAGCTCCCAGTTGGAGGGGTAGAGGGCCGAGTGGATGGGGTTCGAGTCGGTATGGCCGACGACGTAGATGCTTTTGTCCTTCACCTTGGCCAGGACGCCGCCGACCTTGCGCAGGATTTCCCGGCCGCGCGGGGTGATCTCGGCGCTGCCCGAGGCGAAGAGGATCTTGTCCACGAAGTTGATTTCGAGTTTTTCCCGGAACTGGCGCACGCGGATGTCGCGGCTGTCCACCTCGCCGCGCAGGTCGGCCACCAGGGCGTCGTAGGCGGTTTGCAGTTCGTTGGCCTTGCGTTCCAGCTCCACGGCCTTGGCCTCGGCCTTGCGCTCGTCGGCCTTGGAGCGGAACAGCTGTTTGGTCAGATTTTCCAGGGCCTCGGGCACGCCCTTGCGGTGGTAGAGGTTGTTGGCCAGGTAGGCCGTCAGCCCCACGGGGATGAGGACCAGCACCACCATGAGCACTTTGAGCAAACGTCCGCGCATAGCGGGCCTCCGAGCCGTCCGGCCTTGCCGGCGGCGAATGATTCGTCCTATGGTTGCCGCACCCTGCCGGATGTCGGCAGGATTGGGTCATGATTATCCGCATTCCCCGCAAAAGGCCACCGCCCCATGACGCAGGAAGTTTCCGCACGCCCTGATCTGGATATCGTGGAGATGCCGGCCTCGGCCGTGGCCGCCTATTGGCTGTCGCTCAAAAAGCTCATGGACACCAAGAAGGGCGGCAAGGTCGTGCAGGAGGAGATGGAGACCGTCACCGAGCCCAACATCCGCCTGCTTCTGGAGACGGCCTTCGGATCGAGCCTGCCCGAAGAGGCGGTGCGGCGATTGTATCAGGCCGGCCGGCGGCAGGCCCTGGCCGATGTGCGCCGCAAGCTCGACTGCATGGCCCGCACGCTCCTGGCCATGGTTGCCGGGGACAATCCGCAGCGGGTGCTGTCGTTTTTGACCGCCTTTTTCCCCGTGCCGCCCCTTCGCGAGGCGGCGGCCATGGACCGCGTGTACGCCTTGCTGGAAAAGGCCCGCGCCGGGGGAGAGGGCCGCGAGGACCCGGCCGCCGTGGACCATGCTCTGGCCGCCGACGTGCTGCTCGTGCGGCTCATGTACTGTCTGGCCGTGGCGCGGCGGGAGGGCCGGGAGGCCTGCCGGCGGCTGATCGACTCCACGCGGTCGCTTTTTTTCGCCGAGGGCCTCGGGCTGGTGGCCGACGGCTTTGACGCGGCCTTTTTGCGCAAGCGCCTGGAAGTGCACCGGCGTTCGCTTTTGGCCGACACGTCGCTCAAGCTGGTCCTGTCCGAGGAAATGTGTCTGGCCCTTCGTGCCCGCTATTCCTACGAGGACCTGTGGCGGGTGGCCCGGGCGCACCTGCCGCGCTGAAGGGTCAAGCCGTAGTTTGTATGTTCGCAGAGGCGCAGTTCTCGTCTTATGCCGCCGGCGAGGCCGGCTGGACGCGGTATTTTCGCGATCCCGCCTGGACCGCGACGGCCTGGGAGCCTGCCGAGGTCATGCCCCTGCTCGGGGCGGCCGAGGCCTGGCGTCGAGACGGCCATTGGCTGGTGCTGGCCCTGGCCTACGAGGCCGCCCCGGCCTTCGATTCCCGGCTGGAAACCCATGCCCCCGGCGACACGCCCCTGGCCTTTGTCGCCGCCTATCCCGCCCCGTCCGAGCCCCCGGCGCGCCCGGCCGCGACCGGAGACTTTGCCATCGCGCCCTGGCGACCGCTCGTTTCCCGCCGGCGCTACGACGCGGCCCTCGGCGTGATCCGGGACAATATCCGCCAGGGCGAGGTCTATCAGGTCAACTACACCATGCCGCTGACCAGCCGCCTGCGCGGCGATCCTTCGGCCTGGTTCGAGGGGCTGGCCCGGCATCAGGCGGCCGGCTTTTGCTGTCGTCTCGACCTTGGCCGGCACAAGGTGCTGTCGTTTTCGCCGGAGCTTTTTTTTCGGCGCACGGGAGAACTGGTGGTCGTGCGGCCTATGAAGGGCACCATGGCCCGGGGCCGCACCCTGGCCGAGGACGCCCGGCAGGCCGCCGCCCTGGCCGCCTGCCCGAAGAACCGGGCCGAAAACCGCATGATCACCGATCTGTTGCGAAACGACCTGGGGCGCGTCGCCCGGCCCGGGAGCGTTGCCGTGCCGGCCTGTTTCGAGGTGTCGCGGCTGGCCACGGCCTGGCAGATGACCTCCACCGTGACCGCCCGCGTCCCCGGGGACGTGGGGCTGTCCGGGCTCCTTGGCGCGCTTTTTCCCTGCGGTTCCATCACGGGCGCGCCCAAGCGCAGCGCCATGCGGCTGATCCGACAGCTCGAAGCGGGGCCGCGCGGCTTTTACACCGGGACGTTCGGCCACGTCGCTCCCGATGGGGATGGCGTTTTCTCCGTGGCCATCCGCACCGTCGTTTGCGACGCGGACACGGGGGCGTGCCGCTTCGGCGTGGGCGGCGGCGTGACCTACGATTCCGATGCCCGGGACGAATACGAGGAATGCCGGATCAAGGCCGCATTTTTGTACACCCCGCCGGAGCCGTTCGAACTTTTGGAAACCCTGCGACTGGCGGACGGCCGTTTCGCCTTTTTGCCCGAGCATCTCGCCCGTCTGGCCCGTTCGGCCGCCTATTTCGGATTCCGCCACGATGCCGCAGCCGTGTCGGCCGCCCTCGACGCCGTGGCCGTCGCCTGTCCCGGGCAGCACCGACGGGTGCGGCTGCTGCTTTCCCGGGACGGCGCGGCACGCAGCGAACATTTTCCTCTGGGGAAGCGCCAACCCGGCCCCGTGCGCCTGGGCTGGGCGGACACGCCGGTCGAGGCCTCCGATGTCGCCCTGTTCCACAAGACCACGCGTCGCGCGCGCTACGACCGGGCCCTGGCCGCCCGGCCGGAGTGTGACGACGTGCTGCTGATAAACACGGCCGGACAGGTGACCGAGAGCTGCCGGGCCAACCTCGTGGCGGCCATCGACGGACGCCTGCTCACCCCGGCCCTTGGTTGCGGGCTGCTGCCCGGCACGTTGCGCGAGCGCCTGCTGGCCAAGGGGGTGGTGGCCGAGGCGACGCTCACCCCGGCCGATCTGGCCCGGGCCGGGCGGCTTTGGCTGATCAACTCCGTGCGTCTGTGGACGTCGGCGGTGCTGGTCGGGGAGGCCCCGACCGGCGGCCCCTCGACGGGGAGTTGCTGTTCTGCTAGTTCATAATGACGTTTTCGTACAAGGAGTGCGATATGGATTTGGAAGCTGTCTGCGGCCCGTCGGTGCCGTTTTTCAAGATGCAGGGCTGCGGCAATGATTTCGTCTTCGTGGACAATCGCGAACTGGGCTACGATCCGCAATCCATGCCCGATATCGTCGTGCCGGTGTGCCAGAAAGCCTTTGGCGTGGGGGCCGACGGCATGATGTTTTTCGACCATGCCCCGGAAGGTTCGGGGTTGGCCTACATCTGGCACTTTTTCAACGCCGACGGTTCCCGGGCCGAGATGTGCGGCAACGGTTCGCGCTGCGCGGCCAGGCTTGCCTGGATGCTCGGCATCGCGCCGGCCCGCCATGTTTTCGGCACCGATGCCGGCCCCATCGAGGCGGAGGTCGATCCCGACTCCAATCTGGTCACGGTGCGGCTGACCGCGCCCAAGGACCTGCGCCTCAACATGGAGCTGGAGATGGAGGTCGAGGAGAAGCACCACCAGATGACGCTGCACAGCGTCAATACCGGCGTGCCCCATACCGTGGCGTTTGTGGACGATCTGGAAAGCGTGGACGTCTGGCGGCTTGGCCGCACGGTGCGCCACCACGAGTTTTTCAAGCCGGCCGGCACCAACGTCAATTTCGTGGCCGTTACGGGCAAGGGACAGTTGTCGCTGCGCACCTACGAGCGCGGGGTGGAGGACGAGACCTACGCCTGCGGCACCGGAGCCGTGGCTTCGGCCGTCATCGCCAAGGAGCTTGGGCTCACCGGCGAGGAAACGGTGATCACCACCACCGGCGGCGAGGAACTGGGCGTGATTTTGCGCGACGGCAAGACCTATCTGCGCGGGGCGGCCGAGCTGGTTTTCCGGGGGGAATTCTACCCGCGAAGCCTGGGCATCGAGTCGTAGCCCCGCCGTCTACGCAAGGGGGGCCGACATGCGATATACCGGCATCAACCACCTGGCCATGGCCACCCGGGACATGGACGCCACCATCCGCTTCTGGCGCGACCTGTTGCGGATGCGGCTGGTGGCCGGGCTCGGGCGTCCGGGCTACCGCCACTACTTCCTGGAAATCTCCGAAAACGACATGATCGCCTTTTTCGAGTGGCCGGATGTTGCGCCCATCCCGGAAAAGGACCACGGCGTGCCGGTCAAGGGACCCTACGCCTTCGACCACGTCTCCATCGGCGTGCGCGACCGCGACGACCTGTGGGAGATCAGGGACCGGCTGGAGGCGGCCGGGTTCTGGGTGTCGGAGATCATCGACCACGGATTCATCTTCTCGGTCTACTCCTTCGACCCCAACAACATCGCCATCGAGTTCAGCTGCCCGGTGCCGGGCGTGGATATCCGGGACACGCCGGTCATGGGCGACACCCATCCGAGCGCCACGGCCCGGGAAGGGAGCGAGCCCCAGCCCGGCAAATGGCCCGAGCCAACGCCCACGCCCTATGCCGATCGCCGCATCTATCCCGGCGAGGGGCGCGAACTCGTGGACGTCAAGGACGAATAAAAGACCGGGGGAGAACCTTTCTGTAGAAAGGTTCTCCCCCGGACCCCCTCTCCAAAGACTTTTAGCGGGTACAGGATGTCAGGCGTACGTCCTGTACCCGCTAAGAAGTTTTAGGAAGGGGAGAGCGCGAGAGGGGAGAACCCTTTTTTAAAAGGGTTTCCCCTCTCGCACTGCCTTCTCCCTTCTTAAAATACGAATCCCACTTCCGACAGCCGGCGGGCGACTTCGTCCACGATGCGGCGTTCCCCGGCCTCGTCGGCCGCCTCGAAGGTGACAGAGAAGCGGACGTAGGGACCTGCGTCGTCCCAGGGCACGGTGGAGATGAGCTTCTCGGTGATGCAGAACTGGGAGAAGTCCTCGGCCGAGGCGAATTTCCGGCCGTCCTTGGTACCGGAGGGAATCCGGGCATAGAGGTAGAAGGACGCGCCGGGCTTTTTGACGGCGAATCCCAGGCCGGACAGGGCCGCGACGAGCATGTCGTGGCGACGCGAGTACTTGGCCGCGGTCTTCTCGGTGATTTCGGGGTGGTCCAGGCAGTACACGCCGGCCTTCTGGATGGCGGCGAACTGGCCGGAATCGTTGTTGTCCTTCACGGCGGCGAAGCCCTTGACCACAAGTTCGTTGCCGCACACGAAGGCCAGACGCCAGCCGGTCATGTTGTAGGCCTTGGACAGGGAGTGGATTTCCACGCCCACGTCCTTGGTCCCGGGGACGGACAGGAAGCTTAAGGGCTTGCGGCCGTCGAAGGTCAGCGCGGCATAGGCGGCGTCGGAGACGACAATGACGTCGTTTTCCTTGGCGAAGCGCACCACCCGTTCGAAGAAGGCCGGGGTGGCCGTGGCGCCGGTGGGGTTGTTGGGGTAGTTGATGTAGAGGAGCTTGGCCCGCTTGCGCTGGTCCGGGGTCAGGGCGTCGAGATCGGGCAGGAAGTCGTTTTCGGGGGTGATGGGCAGGTTGACCACCTCGCCGCCGAGGCCCCGGGTGGTGCTGCCCATGACCGGATAGCCGGGCACGGTCATGATGGTGATGTCGCCGGGGTTGATGAAGGCCAGGGGGAGCAGGGCCAGCACCGGCTTGGAGCCGATGCCGTGGACCACCTCGCAGGCCGGGTCGATGCCGGGCACGCCGAAGACCTTGTCCATGTAGCGCGCGGCCGCGTCCTTGAAGGCCTGGACGCCGTTGTCGGTATAGCCCCGATTCTCGGGCTTTCTGGCCTCGGCGCACAGCACGTCGACCACTTCGGGCGCGGCCATCCAGTCGGGCTCGCCGACGCCGAGGTCGATCAGCTGCATTCCGGGGTGGGCGGCCAGGGCCGCTTTCTTGGCCCGCTTGATTTTTTCGAACTTGTAGAGGACCGTATCCTTGCCGAACTGATTGCCGCCGATGCGGTCGGCGAAGAGCTGCTGGATGTAGCTTTCGTTCATGGAGTCGTTTCGTCCTTTTCTAAAGGGGATGCTTGGCAGTACTGCGGCGGCGGGGGTGCCGTCAATCGTGCCCGGCCGGTGTAAAAAGGCCCGCCTCCAATCCGGAAGCGGGCCTTTTGCGTGTCGTTTGCAGGCTCGATTACTCGGATTCGGCCGGAGGCGGAACCATGGACAGGTTGCCGCCCTCCACCTCGACCCGGACCTCGATGGCGATCTTCCACAGCACTGTGAGGATGATGCCGCCAAGGGCGAAGATCATGACCGAAACCATGAGTTCGGGAACCGTGGGCAGGTAGGAGGTGACCGTCTCGAAGGGGTTCGGCGTGAAGCCGCCGATCATCAGGGCCAGACCTTTGTCGATCCAGGTCGAGATGACCAGCATGATCAGGCCGAGGACCAGGGCCGGGGTCTTTTCCCGGATGGACGTCGGGATGAGGATGACCAGGCAGCCCAGGCCCAGGACCACGGCGGTCCACATGAAGGGCACGAGCTCGTAGTGGCCGTCCAGGCCCGAGAACAGGAAGCGGATCGGGGCGATGTGGCCCGGCATGTTGCTGTAGAAGGCGGTGAAGAGTTCGCACAGGTACAGGAACACGTTGACGCACATGGCGTAGGTGATGATGACGGCCAGGCGTTTGAGGGCCTTGTCGCCGGGATCGAAGCCGGTGAGCTTGCGCACGAGCAAGGTCAGCAGCAGCAGGATGGCCGGTCCGGCGCAGAAGGCCGAGGCCAGGAATCGTGCGGCCATGACGGCGGTCAGGAAGTAGTGGCGACCGGGCAGGCCGGCGATCAGGAAGGCCGTGACCGTGTGGATGGAGAAGGCCCAGATGACCGAGACGATGGCCAGGACCTTGCACCAGTGCGGCGGGGCCATGTCGTTTTTAAAGGCCTGCAGGCTGGTCCAGCCGACCAGGATGTTGAGGAACAGGTAGCCCATCAAAACGCACATGTCCCAAAAGAGCATGGAATGGGGCGTGGCGTTGATCATGACGTTGAGCATGCGTTGCGGCTGCCCGAGGTCCACCACGATAAAGCCCATGCACATGGACACGGCGGCGATGGCCAGGAATTCGCCGAGAATGATCATCTTGGCGAACTGCTTGTAGTGGTGGAAGTAGTAGGGCAGGACCAGCATGACGGCCGAGGCGGCCACGCCGACCAGATAGGTGAACTGGGCGATGTAGAAGCCCCAGGACACGTCGCGGCTCATGCCGGTGATGACCAAGCCGTGGACCAGCTGGTAGAGCCAGAAGCCCATGCCTAAAAGCATGAGCAGGCCCAGGCCGATCAACGTGCCCCAGTATCGAGGGCTTCCCTTGAGTGCTTTTTCCAGCATGGCTTACCTCACAGGATGTAATACACGCTCGGCGAGGTGCCGGCGTCTGGTTTGCGGCGGATGGCGAAGTGCTCGCGCAGCACCTTGCGGATATCCGAGTTCTCGTCGCCCAGATCGCCGAAGACGAGGGCGCCGCCGGCGGCTTCGACACAGACGGGCAATTTGCCGATGGCCAGGCGCTCGGCGCAGAAGTCGCATTTTTCCACAACACCCCGCATCCGGGTGGGGTAGTGCGGGTTGAAGTTGTGAATGAACGGGCGCGGATCCTGGAAATTGAAGCTTCTGGCGCCGAACGGACAGCCGGCCATGCAGTAGCGGCAGCCGATGCAGCGGTGGAAGTCCATCATGACGATGCCGTCGGGCCGCTGGAAGGTGGCCTGGGTCGGGCAGACCCGCACGCACATGGGCTGTTCGCAGTGGTTGCACAGAAGCGGAAACTCACGGTGCTCCACATCCTCGGACAGGAACTGGCCTTGCTCGGTGGGGAAGGCCTCGTGGTAGGAGGCGCCCCAGAACCACTTGATCTGCTTTTTGCCCGGGATGTCGGGCACGTTGTGTTCGGTATGGCAGGCCGTGCGGCACTTCTCGATGAGTTCGGGGGTGAACTTGGCCGAAAAGACGGCCATGCCCCAGTGCTTGGCCTTGAAGCCTTTTTCGAAGTCAGCGGCCGTGGGCAACGGGCCGGCGAAAGCCGGGGCGTCGCCCAGGAAGCCGAGGCGAGCGGCGCCGACGCCCATGGCGGACACGGCGGCCAGCTTGAGGAACTCTCGTCTGTTGCTCTTCATGGTATGATCCCCTTCGGTGGAGTTGTCACCGGGCGCGCCGGCCTAGTGTCCGCCCTCTTCGCCGGTTTGGGCGGGGGGAATGGGCGATTTCTGGTTCGGCGTAATGTTGTGGCAATCGAAGCAATAGGGGTTCACGCCAACCGTATCGTGGCACCGATCGCAGAACTTGGCCTTGTCCTTATGGCACCCCAGGCAGGTGTTCGTCAGGCTTTTGACGTACTTCTTGCCCTTGGAGTTGACGTAGATGCGCTCGCCGTCACGCACGGCCGAGTTGCGCCAGTCGTTTAGGATCTGCATGTGCTTGTCGCGCATGACCTGGACGTCCTCGATGCAGTCCTTCTGGTCCTTCGGGAGCTCCGGCTTCACGTCGAAACTCTTCCCCATGTTGTAGCCGACAGGGACGAAGATGAGGGCCAGGAAGAACAGAATGCCGGGTATTATGTATTTGGCATTGTACATAGGTTATTCCTCCTCGTCCTCCATCCCCGGCAGGGGGTTTTGCCTGAGATCGGTGGTGCGCTTTTTCTCGCCGTCGAGAACGAGCGCATTGCCCACCAACTCATGCACGCCGGAGACGCCGACACCAGGGGCCCAGTAGTCGCAAAGCGGCGGCAGGGTGGCGCGGTCGATGGCGCAGATGCAGGCCAGGTTGTTCACGCCGTGGCGGTCGCGCACGTATTTGACCGCGTTGCCGCGCGGCAGGCCGCCGCGCAGGCGCGTTTCGGTGAATTCCTCGTTGTTGAGGCCGGCGCCGCCGCCGCAGCAGAAGGTCTGCTCGCGGGTGGTGTTCTCGGGCATCTCGTAGAACTGGCGGCAGACGTTTTTGAGGATGTAGCGCGGCTCCTCGAGCAGGCCCATGCCGCGGGCGGTGTTGCAGGAGTCGTGGAAGGTGGTGACGAAGTTGTCGTTGCGGGAAGGATCGAGCTTGAGCTTCCCGTTCTTGATCAGGTCGGCTGTGAACTCGCAGATGTGCAGCATCTTGGTGCCGGCGGCCGCGTCGAACTTGGTGCCGGTGATCGGCGAGACCGGGGTCTCCATGAAGTCGGCCGGGCCGTTCATGGTCAGCATGTACTGGTTGATCACGCGCCACATGTGGCCGCACTCGCCGCCAAGGATCCACTTGACGCCCAGGCGCTTGGCCTCGGCGTACATCTTGGCGTTGAGCTTCTTCATCATCTTGTCCGAGGTGAAAAGGCCGAAGTTGCCGCCCTCGGACGCGTAGGTGCTCCAGGTGTAATCCAGTCCGAGGTAGTCGAACAGGATGATGTAGCCCATGAAGGTGTAGATGCCCGGGTCGGCGAAGATGTCGCCGGAGGGGGTGATGAAAAGGATTTCGCAACCCTTCTTGTTCACGTTGGGCCGGATGCGCTTGCCGGTGACTTCCTCGATGTCGTCGCACAGGAAGTCCATCATGTCCTTGTAGGCATGGGGCTGGATGCCGAGGTGGTTGCCGGTGCGGTTGCAGTTGGCGGCCGGCTCGAGAATCCAGTTGATGTTGCAGCCCAATTCATGGAGCAGCTCGCGGGCCATCATGGTGATTTCGGCGGTGTCGATGCCGTAGGGGCAGAAAAGCGAACACCGGCGGCATTCCGTGCACTGGTAGAAGTACAGGAACCATTCCTTGATGACGTCCTCTTCGAGCTTGCGGGCTCCGGCCAGCTTGCCGAGCACCTTGGCCGCGGCCGAGAACTCGCCCCGGTAGATGGAGCGCAAAAGTTCCGCGCGCAGCACCGGCATGTTCTTGGGATCGCCGCCGCCGATGAAGAAGTGGCACTTGTCGGCGCAGGCGCCGCAGCGCACGCACACGTCCATGAAGATCTTAAACGAGCGGTACTTCTTGAGCTTCTCGCGGAACTTCTCCATGACGATGCGCTTCCAGTCGGGCGGAAGCTTCCAGTCCTCGTCCATGGGGCTCCAAACCCGGGGGTTGGGCATGCCGAGGTACTTGAGAATGTCGGGCTTGGCCGGATAGCTGAAATTGCCGGGCCGAAACGCGGTCTTGGTGTCCATCCACGACTTGACCGGCGTGGTGTAGTTGATTTTGATGAGTTCTTCCGGTGGCGGATACTTGGCCATGGTCGCTCCTCACTTCTCTCCAGAATAGGTAGGTTTGGGCCCGCTTAGGCTTGCTTTTCCACGGGGAGACCGGCTTCGATCATCTTCTCGCGGAAATCGTTCTCATAGGCCTCGTACGAATGGGGCTTCACGCTCGGGTCGTTCCAGGGATTCACCCACATGGCCCGCCGGCTCATATTGGGCACGACGCGGGTGGGAGAGAGGAAGACGCCGCCCATGTGCATGAGCTTGGAAAAGGGAAAGTAGATAAAAAGCGCGCACACCAGGGTCAGGTGGGCGTAGACGGACGGATCAAGCTGTTCCTTGGGCAGGTGCGGATGCAGGGTGACCAGGCCCATGGCCAGTTCCTTGACCGCGATCACGTCGACCTTGACGGCGTAGCGCATCCAGATGCCGGTTAACGCGATGCCGAGGATCAGGAGCAGGGGGAAGTAGTCCTGCATGAGCGAGATGTAGCGCACCTTGCCGTCGAAGACGCGCCGGGCCAGCAGGAAGAGGAGGCCGATGACGATCAGCGCGTCGGTCTGGTACAGGATGGGCAGGCCGATCTGCATGATGGTGTCGAAAAACTCCGTCACGTGCACGGCCCAGGGCACCGGGGCCATGAAGAAACGCAGGTGCCGGATCAGGATGACCAGAAAGCAGTAGTGGAAGATCAGCGCGAAGCCCCACAGCCATTTTTCCGAGCTGTAGGCGACCTTGGGACCGTCCTGCTGGAGCTTCACCGAGGTGTTGCGGAACAGCGACCGGAAGGTCAGCACCTCGAAAAGCATGCGCATGACCACGCCACGCTTGTCGTAGGGGTTGTCCCAAGGGTTGTTCTTGATCCAGGGCAGCGATTTCTGCTGACCGCCGGTGGTGGGGATGCAGAAAGGAACCGGGATCTTGGCCCAGTTCACGATTCGCAGGGTGAAACCCACCATGAAAACAATGATCGCGATGTACGGGAGGACGATCCCGAACAGCGCCCCCATCCCCATCCCGGCGCCCAGCCAGGGGATGACGATGAGCGCCAAGACCGCGAGTAAGGAATAAAACGCTGCCATGTACCCTCACCTCGTTAAAGGTTTGCCCGAAAGCGCCTCACGGTTCCTCTCCCTCGGCGGGTAAATCGCAGAGGAGATTGGCCCGCTTAAGGAGCCGGTCATACTGTTTCTTGATCTGGTTGATCCGTAATTCGACAATCTTTTCGCGGCACTGGCAATAGATGTCAAAGGCGAAAAGGGCCAACACATCGATGCTTGATTCGAGGGCGAGCAGTTCGACGAACAGATCGTGCTCGGTGATCTGGGGCCACAGCGCTTCACGTATGGCCTTTTTGAGCAGATAGATGAACGCCGTGGCCTGGGACGGGGTGAAATCCTGGACGGCCCGCACCCGTACGATCTCGTCGAGCATGGGGGTGAAAACCGCCACGTCGGGCATGTTTTCCCCGCAGGCGGCCAGGGCCAGGAGAATGCCCCGCATGCCGATCTCGAATTTGTGCCGCACGGGATTGGCAAAGGGATCCTTCTGTTTTTTCCAGAGGACCGCCGTATTTTCGGCGTACGTGCCGAGGATCAGATCGAACCAGCGATCAAGCACGTCCTTTTGCTCAAGGACCAGAAAATCCGCCAATTTAAGCATGAAAAATGTCCCTTTCTTCACAATCGCTTAGCAGCCAGATTCCTTATCAGAAAAGGACAAATTGTAAAGGCTGGAAAAGCGCCGGCCGGGCCGTGCAACCCCCCGGAATCCCACTTGTTGCCTCATGCCTGGAAAAATTGCTAGAATTGCAAAAAAAGAAGCGGTCCCATGAAACCCACGCCAAAACAGTTCGATATTCTGCGCGCCGTGGCGGCCTTCGCCACCGTGGAACGCTACCAGGGCACCCTGCCCAAACGGCAGGCCCTGTTCTTCGCCAAGGACGATCTCGGCGCGCTTGAGGACGCCGGGCTGCTCGAAAAGGTCAAGCTGTCCTATCCCTGCGGCAAATCCCTGGCCGGGTGGCGTCTGACGCCGGCGGGCAGGGCGCTTTTACCCGGGGTCGAGCCGGAGGAGGGCTGCGAGTTGGAGGCCGAGCATCTGCGCATTTTGGGCGACGTCTACCACTACTCGCGCATTTCGAGCTTTCGCGGCATGATGCCCAAGGATCTGGCCAAGGGCGCTTTTGACGGCGACGACCTCCGCGACCTTTTCACCCACGGCTATCTGCTGCGCATCCGGGTCAAGGGCCAGGCCAAGGGCAAAGGCTGGGTGGTCTCCAACAAGGGCCTTGCCGCCCTGCGCGCCGCCGCGTCGTCGGCCAAGGTCTGCACGGTCGCGCCCGGCGGGACCGAATCGGACTGACGGGACGGTCGTACCGCCCCTCGATGTCCCCTGGAAAACGCCGGATTTCTCGGAAAAAACGCGTCGGAATGGGATGCTGCCGCTAGAATTCGCCCCGCGGGGTCGCCCTTTCGGGGCGGTGCGGGCACCACGACAGCCGCACGGCAAGGCCCTCGCGGTCTTCGGCCTGGCTGGCCTTTATCTCCACATCGAGCATCACCGCCGGCGACAGGTTCATGGACACCCGGCCGGCCGAAAGCCCAAGCTGTCCGGCCCGCAGCTCCCGGGCCAGCGATTCCAGGCGGTCCGCCGCCTCCCACACGCCCATCACACCGCCCATGCGGGCTGTTTTCACGCCCATGTCGTCCTCCCCGGCCGCCTGTCGGCGGCCATGCCACCGCTTAACCGCTCCCGGTGACCGGCGCGCGACAAGGCGGTTACGGACGCATGCGGCGGCGTCAGTTTTCGGCGTTCATGCGTTCGGCCAGGGCCAGGACCCCGTGCATGGCCTCGTGCACGGCCTGCTGCCTGACGGCCTGCCTGTCGCCGGTGAACTGGAAGTGTTGGGCGCTGACGGCGTCCGGGCTCTGCCAGGCGATCCAGACCGTGCCCACCGGCTTTTGCGGTGTGCCGCCGGAGGGGCCGGCGATGCCGCTTATGGCCACGCCGACGTCGGCCTTCAGTACTCCCCGCGCCCCGCGCGCCATGGCCAGCACGGTTTCGCGGCTGACCGCGCCCAGGGTATCGAGGATTTCCTGGGGAACGCCCAGCACGTCGCGCTTGATGTCGTTGGTGTAGGAGACCACGGCCCCGGCGAACCAGGCCGAGGACCCGGACGTGTCGGTCAGCACGCTGGAGAGAAGTCCCCCGGTGCACGATTCGGCGCAGCCGAGCATCCATCCCCGTCCGGTCAGGGCCGCGCCGAGCCGGACCGCCAGTTCCCGCAACGTTTCTTCCATGACGTCCTCCTTTTCCTCTTCTGCTCCAACTAGCGGAACATATTGCCGTTGTCACGCCCGAACGGGAAAGTCGTCCCTCCTCGGCGTTGACAAGGTATTTTTGCTATGTATATACAATGAATATCTGTTGAGGGGTCAGTACGGCCTTTTCCGCAATGTCGGTCGGTACGGACAGGTCCGCATTACAACGAATGGAATTGGGGGGCCAGCATGGAGACGTTGGTGACACGGTGGGGCAACAGCCTGGGGTTGCGTATTCCAAAAGGAATAGCCACGGATGCGGGACTTAACGCCGGCGATACGGTCTGCATCATCAATGCGGAAGAGGGAATTCTCATAAAGAAAGTCCGCAAGCGGCCGCAATATAAGCTGGAAGACCTGGTAAGCCGGATCACTGACGAAAACAAGCATACCGCGACGGATTGGGGTGAACCGAAAGGCAAGGAACTCTGGTGAGTCGGTTTCCGGAACGAGGTGATTTCGTTCACCTGGATTTCAATCCCCAGGCCGGGCACGAACAAGGAGGGCCGCGTTACGCCCTGGTGCTTTCGCATGGAGCCTATAACAGCGCGTCCGGATTGGCCATTGTGTCGCCGATCACGAGCCATATAAAAGGCTACCCCTTCGAAGTCCCCATTCCGGAAGGCGAACGTTGCTACGGCGTTGTGCTCGCGGATCATACGAAAAGCATTGATTGGCGCGCGCGCAACCTCGAGGTCGTTGGCAAAGCTTCGCCCGAGCTTTTGGACGATGTGCTGGCGCGTTTTCTCACGCTGCTTACGGTGTAGTCTGAATCTTACAAATTCGTAAAAAGGGGCTTTTCCCCGAAACGTGCCGGCCGGCGTTGTGCGGTCGGTGGGCTTATTTGCGGCCGATGGCCCAGGCCAGTCGGCGCAGCACGTCCGGGTCCGGCGCATGGGGATTGTCCCCGGGGGCGGGGATGGGCAGGGCGTAGCGCCCGGCGAAAGGGGTGGTCTCGAGCAGTTCGTTTATGGCGTGGGCCAAAAGCACCGGCAGGGCCAGCACGTCGGCGGCGTTATAGGCGAGCAGGGTTTCCATGAGCGCCGGGTCGCCGCGTTTCATGTATTCGCGCCACAGCACCACGGCGAAGTAGCCGTCGACCCCGGTCAGGTCGCCCCGGTCCACGCCGTAGCGGGCCTCGCACTTTTTGAGCCCGCCCTTGACGCCGATGCCGGTGAGCACGTTGCGCAGGTCGATATGGGCCTTGGGCAGCGTGGCCCGCAGGTGCGAGCGCAACACGGGCGCGTCGAAGCAGCGGCCGTTGAAGGTGACCAGCACCTTGCTGTCCAGGATGTCCGTGGTGAAATCCTGGAGGTTCTGTCCATGGGCGTAGGTGCGGACGGTGTGGATGCCGTCGTAGAGGGAAATGGCCGTGACCTCGTTTTGGGGCGTGCCGTCGGTTTCGATGTCCACGCAGGCGAGGCTGTCGCGAAAGTCGAAAAAAAGCCGCCAGGCCTCGGCCGGGGGCAGGCGCTCGCCGAAGAAGTCGGCGTCGCCGGCGGCCAGCCGTTCCTTGGAGGCGAGCAGTTCGTTGCGCCACATGGGCACCTTGACCGATCCCAGCGGCGGCGTCTTCGCGTCGAGGAAATCGTCCCAGGTCAGGATGCCGTCCGCCCACAGACGGCGCTCGGTGGTAGGTCCAAGGCCGGGCAGATGCAAAAAGGTATGCTGCAACACGGAGTCGGGCTTACGCGTTTTACGTCCCGGCCTCAACCTCGCCGGGTCGTCGTGGCGGCACCAAACCTGCAAGGGTTACGCCGACCCGGATTTTTTTGCCGCCGGGCCGTCACCGTCAGTCCAAGGAAGGAGCGCGCATGCCGCGACAGACAGACGTTTTACGATCGACCCGACCGAATTTTGACGCCCGGGAAACCGTTCTCGTTCGCGAGGCGTTTCGTCCCGGGGCGCTTCGCAACGATTTCGAGCGGTTGGCCAGCCCGGCCGTGCCCATGACCGAAGCTGACGTCTTGAGCCTGCTGCTCAAGTACTTTTATGCCGTGCTGTATCCGGGTTCCGAGGAACACGCCGTGTCCCTGGAGGAGATCAGCCTGCAACTGGGCCGGTTTTACGATTTGTGGTCGGAACTAGGCCCGGACGGGGCGCTGCCCCTGTCGGGGGATATCGGCGCCTATCCGCTGCGGATGCTGGCCGATCTGCCGCGCACGGCCCATATTTTCCGCTCCGTGGCCAACCGCCCCCTGCCGCCGGCCCTGGTCCAGGACCCGTACCTCGGCGTCGACTGCGGCACGGGGTCCGGCATCCTGCTGGCCGCCGGCTGGCTTCAGGCCAAGCGCAACGGGGTGGCCGAGACGCAGCTCTACGGCATCGAATGCGATACGGACGTGGCCCGCCGTACCGGAGAGGTGCTGGCGGGGCTCGGCATCGGGGCCACCCTCGAGGGCGACGCCCGCGACCCGGCCGTGTATGCCGGACTGCCCGAGGGACCGGTGGCCTACGTGGCCAACGAAAACGTGGTCGCGCCCCCGGCCAGGCTCACGGCCGAGCCCTTTTGCGCCATCCACGCCGCCCTGTTTTCGGTCCTGTCCACGCGGCTCAAGCACGCGTTCTTCTTCCCCGAAGCCCTGGTCGTGCGCGACCGGGACGCGGAACTCGATGTGGTGCTCTCCAAAAACAACCGCTTCCAGATCCCGCGCCACTACCGGCATCTGCGCCCCCGCCCCCGGTCCATCATCATCGAAGGGCGGCTGACGCGGCTGTGGCAGATCGGCAAGTCCTTCCGCCAATACATCCCCGAAGCCTGGCTCGCCGCCATGCCGGGAAGATGGTAGGAGAGGGAAGAGAACGAAAAGAAAGTGCGAGAGGGGAAACCCTTTGAAAAGGGTTATCCCCTCTCGCGCTCTCCCCTTCCTAAATCTTTTGACGTTTACGGCTGGAGTAACGATAACATTCCGTAACCGTTAAAAGTCTTTTGAAGGGGGGTCCGGGGGGAAACTTTTCTTCAGAAAAGTTTCCCCCCGGTCTGCTTTTAAAGCTCACACTTCTTGCAAACGATCTCCGTGCCTATGCCGGAGTTGGTGAAAAACTCCAGAATGATGCAGTTTTCCACCCGGCCGTCCAGGATGTGCGCCTTCTCCACGCCGGCGTCCACGGCCTCCATGCAGCATTGGACCTTGGGGATCATGCCCCCGGTCAGCACGCCGTTGGCGATGGCTTGCGAGGCCTCCCGGATGTCCAGGGAGGAAATGAGCGTGCGCTCCTTGTCCAGAACCCCGGCCACGTCGGTTAAAAGCACCAGCCGCATGGCCCCGAGCGCCGAGGCCATGGCCCCGGCCACGGTGTCGGCGTTGATGTTGTAGGTCTCGCCGTTCTCGTCCACCCCCACCGGCGCGATGACCGGAATGAATCCCTGGCCCAAGAGCGTGGTGATGAGCCTGGTGTCGATGCCCGTCACCTCGCCCACTTTGCCGAGGTCGATGATTTCGGGGGGCGCGTCGCTTTTCTCGACGACCATCTCCAGCTTGCGGGCGGTGATGATGTGGCCGTCCTTGCCGGACAGGCCCACGGCCGAACCGCCGTTCAAGTTGATCAGGTTGACGATGTTCTTGTTGACCTTGCCGACCAGCACCATCTCCACCACGTCCATGGTGGCGTCGTCGGTGACGCGAAGCCCCTGCTTGAATTCGCTGACAATGCCGAGCTGCTTGAGCATGTGCCCGATCTGCGGTCCGCCGCCGTGCACGATGACCGGATTGATGCCGATGTACTTGAGCAGGATGATGTTGAGGGCGAAGCTCTTTTGCAGCTCCTCGTCCACCATGGCGTGTCCGCCGTACTTGATGACCACCGTCTTGCCGAAGAACTTGCGGATGTAGGGCAGGGCTTCAAGCAAAAGCCGCGCCTTGGCGTGTTCGCGTCCCATCATGTGCCGCACTCCAAAAGTGGTGTAGAGAGCTTAAGTTGGAATGTATCCTGGGGGGAAACCTTTCTGAAGAAAGGTTATCCCCCCAGGCCCCCTTTCCAAAGACTTTTAATAGAAACAGCTATTGATGTTACACTTATCTGGTTGAAAAGTTTAAGAAGGGGAGAGCGCGAGAGGGGACAACCCTTTTCAAAGGGTTTCCCCTCTCGCACTTTCTTTCTCTCCTCTCCTACAAAATATACCGCGACAGATCACGATTTTCAGCCACGTCCACCAGCTTGTCCCGGACGTAGGCCGGGTCCACGACCACGGTCTGGCCGTTCTGGTCGGAGGCCGCGAACGACAGGTCGGAGAGGATTTTCTCCATGATGGTGTAAAGCCGCCGGGCGCCGATATTTTCCGTTTCCTCGTTGATGCGCTGGGCGAACTCGGCCACCTCGTGCAGGGCCTCGTCGGTAAAGTTGAGCGTCACGCCTTCGGTGCCGATCAGCGCCTTGTACTGCACGGTCAGGGCGTTTTGCGGCTCGGTCAGGATACGGTAGAAGTCCTCGGCCGTCAGCGCCCGAAGCTCCACGCGCAGCGGAAAGCGGCCTTGCAACTCCGGCACGAGGTCCGAGGGCTTGGAGAAGTGGAACGCGCCGGCGGCGATAAAAAGGATGTGGTCGGTTTTGACCATGCCGTACTTGGTGTTGACCACGCAGCCTTCGACCACGGGCAAAAGGTCGCGCTGCACGCCCTCGCGGGACACGTCCGGGCCCGAGCCGCCGCCGGCCTGCTTGCCGCAGATCTTGTCGATCTCGTCGATGAAGATGATGCCCGTCTGCTCCACCCGTTCCTTGGCCGCCTCGGCCACCTTGTCCATGTCCACCAGCCGGTCGGACTCCTCCTGCAACAGCACCTCGTAGGCGTCGCGCACCCGCATGTTGCGGGTCTTCTTGCGCTGCGGAAAGACCTTGGAAAACATGTCCTTGAACTGCATGCCCATGTCTTCCATGCCCGGCATGGACATGATCTCCACCTGGGGTGAGGCTACGGACACTTCAACGGGCACGATGCGGTCGTCGAGCTTGCCTTCGCGCCACAGTTTCCTGAGCTTCTCCCTGGTGCTCGCGCCGGCGGGTTCGCTTGGCGTGGCGGCCATGGCCGGGGCTTCCAGGGCGGCCGGCATGGGAATGGGATTTTCCCCGCCGCGCTGGGACTCGGGCAAAAGCAGGTCGAGCAGGCGTTCCTCGGCGGCTTTCTCCGCCTTGGCCGCGACCCGGTCGAGCTCCTCCTTGCGCACGAGGTTGACCCCGATCTCCATCAGGTCGCGCACCATGGATTCCACGTCGCGGCCGACGTAACCGACCTCGGTGAACTTGGTGGCCTCGACCTTGAAAAAAGGCGACCCGGCAAGCTTGGCCAGCCGTCTGGCAATCTCGGTTTTGCCCACACCCGTGGGGCCGATCATGATGATGTTTTTGGGTGCGATCTCGTCGCGCAGCCCGGGTTCGATCTGCTGGCGACGCCAACGGTTGCGCATGGCGATGGCCACCATGCGCTTGGCGTCCTTCTGGCCGATGATGTATTTGTCGAGTTCGGAAACGATCTCGCGCGGCGTCAAACTGGCGTGCATGCGCTCTCCTTGCAATATGTCTGTCGCGTCCTTGAAATACGGGACGCGGATTATGAGGACGACATATTTTTAAAAAATACAAATGTATTATTTAAGGAATTTTAGCGGTCAATGGTCTCCACCACAATGTGGTCGTTGGTGTAGACACAGATTTCCGAGGCGATGAACATGGCTTTTTCCACGATTTCCTTGGCAGGCATGTCCGTGTTGCGCAAAAGCGCCCGGGCCGCGGCCAGGGCATAGGGACCGCCCGAGCCGATGGCCGCCACGCCGTCATCCGGCTCGATCACGTCGCCATTGCCCGACAAAAGCAGCACATTGCCCGCGTCGGCCACGATGAGCATGGCCTCCAGCCGGCGCAGATACTTGTCCTTGCGCCAGTCCTTGGCCAGCTCCACGCTCGCGCGGACCAGATTGCCGCTGAACTCTTCCAGCTTGGCCTCGAAACGCTCGAACAGCGTAAACGCATCCGCCGTGGACCCGGCAAAGCCGATGACCACCTTGTCCTGATAGATGCGGCGCACCTTGCGCGCGCCATGCTTCATGGCCACCGACTGGCCAAGCGTCACCTGGCCGTCGCCGGCCACGGCCACGCCGGCATCCGTGCGTACGGCCAGAATCGTCGTTCCGCGTAACTCCATGCGCATGCAACTCCTTTGGGGAGGGAGTGAAGCTGGCGGAGGAACCGGGGGAGGGGACCCCTTTTTGAAAAAAGGGGTCCCCTCCCCCGGACCCCCACCCTCCCCAAAAACTTTTAAAGGGGGTTGTTACGATTAAATAATATTTAAAATTAACGTGTTGCGGTGAAAAAGAATCGGGGGAAACGGAAAATGACCTGCGCGTTTTCCTGGAGCGGGTATTGCGCGCGCACCTTGGCCAGGACCGCCTGTTCGAAGTCTTGTTTCCTCTCATCGGGGAGGGCCGCGAGGTAGGGGCGAAGGCCCGTGCCCCGGTACCAGTCGAGGATGGCCTCGCGGGACGGCATGACGTGGTAGTAGGTCGTCTCCCACATGGTGAAGGACGCAGTGAGCTTCGCCAGCAGGTCGAAATAATGCCCCTGGGTGAGGGTGTGGAAAACGCGGGGATTGGGGAAGGCGTCCTTCCAGGCGTCGCTGGTGACGAGTTCCCCGATGATTTGGTGGATGGGCTCGTGCTGGTTCATGGGAATCTGCACGGCGAGCACGCCGCCGGGCGCAAGCAGGCCCATCATATTTTTCAGCAGCGCCTTGTGATCCGGCACCCACTGGATGCAGGCGTTGGAGAAGACGACGTCGTAGCCGCCCTCCAGGCTCTCCAGCTCCTTGCCCGCGTCGCACAGCGCGAAATCGATCCCGGAATGCGCCTGCTTGGCGCTCTCGATCATTTCGGGCGAGCTGTCGATGCCGAGCACCCGGGCCTGGGGAAACCGCCTGGCCAGCACTTCGCTGCTGTTGCCCGGCCCACAGCCCACGTCGAGGACCCGCTTCACATCCTCTTTTTCAATCCTTCCGGCCAGATCAATGGAGGGCTGGGTCCTTTCTTTTTCAAATCGCAAATATTGTCCCGAATCCCATTTCACCCTTGTACTCCTGCTTGCCTTTCACGGGCCATCGTGGCGCCGGAATTTGCCTGGCGGCTTGCCGCGAAGCGGCATGCGACGCCGGGAAAATTCCGGCGCCACACGCGGGCTTCGCCCGCAACCGGGCTTTCGCCCGTCGGTACCTCCCCGACCTTTCCGGCGTTCCTCGCCCCATCTCCCACCCCGCCAAAGCCGGATGGGGGGACCGGGGGGCCGTCGGCCCCCCGGTGGGGAGGTTCGGGAGGGGCAACGCCCCTCCCGGCCGCCGGAGGCACCCGTACGCACCCATACGCACACATACTTTCCTAAAGCGTAATTTCTCCAAATAAGGCATCCGCGGCTGAACGCCAGAGGTCGAAGGCATGTTTTCCGTGCAGATAGACGCGAACTTCCCGGATCGAGCCGGCCGTGAGCGCTTCGGCCATGGCGGTCAGGGCGATGGGCGCGGCCTTTTCCACGGGAAAGCCGTAGACGCCGGTGGAGACGGCCGGAAAGGAGATGCTGGACAGGCCGTTTTCCACGGCCCGGGCCAGGGATTGGGTGTAGGCGGAGCGCAGTTTTTCGGGTTCGCCGGAGTTCCCGCCGTGCCAGATGGGGCCGACGGTGTGGATGATGTGGCGTGCGGGCAGGTCGAAACCGGGGGTGATGACGGCCCCGCCGGCGGGCAAACGGCCGATTTCGGCGATGATGGCGCGGCAGGCTTCCGGGAGTTTCGGCCCGGCGGCCCGGTGGATGGCCCCGTCCACACCGCCGCCGCCGGCCAGGGCGGAGTTGGCGGCGTTGACGATGGCGTCCGCGTCGTCCCGCGTGATGTCGCCTTCGATGAGAAGCAGGGTCCCCTTGCCGACGGTGTAGCGTGCTTGATCAGACATGGCGTTGGCCTCCTTTGGGGCGGCCGCACCCGCGTCAATCGGGGATTGCGGCAGCCGGTCCGAGGATGCAAAGGCCCGCGTTCGCGTCGGTGAAGGCGGCGCGGGCGATGCCGGCCAGATCGGCCAGCGTGACCGTGTCCAGGGAGGCGGCGGTCTCGGCAAGCGGGATATGGCGGCCAAAAAGCAGGGTGTTGCGGGCCAGGCGCATCATGCGATTTTCCGTGGATTCCGCCCCCAGGTAGAGCAGTCCCTTGAGGTGCTCGCGGGTGTGCTCCAGCTCTTCCCTGGTTACCGCGCCGTCGGCCACGGCGG
Source organism: Desulfovibrio sp. JY (assembly GCA_021730285.1). Classification (NCBI taxonomy): domain Bacteria; kingdom Pseudomonadati; phylum Thermodesulfobacteriota; class Desulfovibrionia; order Desulfovibrionales; family Desulfovibrionaceae; genus Desulfovibrio; species Desulfovibrio sp. JY. The sequence goes on along the minus strand of CP082962.1, from coordinate 793,923 downwards.
CAAGCTCGGCGCGCACCACATCGACAAGTTCCTTGGTGCGTTCCGGTTCCACGGCGGCCTGGATTTCGAAGATGCCGGTTTCGGCCAGGGCGTTGATGCTGGCGTAGATGGAGTAGGCCAGTCCCCGGCGTTCCCGGACTTCCTGGAACAGGCGCGAAGACATATTGCCGCCGAGCAGCGTGGCCAGGATGGTGTGGCCGAAGCGCGCCGGGCTGGTATTGCCGACCGACGGGTAGGACAGGATGACGTGATTTTGTTCGCTTTCCCGGCGCACGGCCAGTCGCGGCGGGGTGTAGGTCCCGACGCCGCCCGGGGCCGGGGCGGAAACGGTCGGCAGCCGGCCGAAGGTGGCCTCGGTCATGGCGACCAGGGCGTCGTGGTCCACCGAGCCGGCCGCGACGATGGCGATGGCGTCGGGGCGGTAGCGGGCCTTGCGCCAGGCGGCCAGTGCTTTGGGCGTCGCCGCCATGACGGAATTAGGCGTGCCGGTGATGGGGTGGGCGATGGCGGGATTGGCCCAGGCGGCGGCCCAGAAATCCTCGTGCACCTTGTCTTCGGGCGTCTCCTCCACCATGGAGATTTCCTGGACGATCACGCCTTTTTCGCGGGCCAGTTCCTCGGGGTCCAGGGCCGGATTGAGGACGATGTCGGAAAGCACGGCAAAGGCCCGCTCCATGTGGGCGTCCATGACGCGGATATGGAAGCAGGTGACCTCGCGGGAGGTGAACGCGTTGGCCAGGCCCCCCAGGATGTCGAGCTCCTTGGCGATGGCCAGGGCGTCGCGGGTGGCGGTCCCCTTGAAGGCCATGTGTTCCCACAGGTGGGCCATGCCTTCCTGGCCGGGGGCTTCGTGGCGGGAACCGGCTTCGATCCACACGCCAAGGCTGGCCGTTTTGACCAGGGGCACGACTTCGGTGGCCACGCGCACGCCGTTTGGCAACCGGACGGCGCGACACGAAATGTCGGATGGGGCTTGATGCGGCATCGGCTGGGGCTACGGGGCTTTGCGCCCGGCGTCAAGCGCCTGGGCGTACTTGCGATAAAGCCCCCGGAACTGATGGTAGGTGAGCCCGAGGGCGTCGGCCGCCCGGCGCTGGTTGCCGCCCGCGCGCGCCAGCGCCCGGCGCAGCAGGTCTGTTTCGAAGGCGGCGATGGCTTCGGGCCATGGAGGGAGGGACGCCTCCGGCGGCCAGGAGGGGCGAGGCCCCTCCTGGACCACCCCATCAGGAAACCCGTTTCCCTCTGGGCTGTTCCGTTCGGGGGGACCGGGGGGCCCTTGGCCTCCCGGCGGTGGGGTCCAGGGGAGGCAGAGCCTCCCCTGGTCGAACGGATCAATGGTCACGTGTTCGATACGTGGTCCGGCTGCCTCGAACACGGCCCGCTCCACGGTGTTCTTGAGCTCCCGGATGTTGCCGGGCCAGTCGTGGGCAGCCAGGGAGGCCAGGGCAGCGGCGGTGAAGCGGGGCGGCTCGGGCCGGCCGAGTTCGGCGGCGAACCGGGCGGCGAAGCGTTCGGCCAGATAGGCGATGTCGCCGTGGCGGTCGCGCAGGGGAGGTACGAAAAGCACGGCAAAGGCGAGGCGGTCGAGGAGATCGGGCATGAGCCGGCCGCGCCGCACCAGCTCGCGCGGATCGACATTGGTGGCGGCCACGACCCGGGCGTCCACATTGACGGGCTCGCCGGCCCCGATGCGTTCGATGGCCCCGTATTCCACGGCCCGCAGCAATTTTTCCTGCACGGCCCGTGGCGCGGCTTGCAGTTCGTCGAGAAAAAGCGTGCCCCGGTCGGCCATCTCGAACCGGCCGAGCCGGCGTCTGGCCGCGCCGGTGAACGCCCCGGCCTCGTGGCCGAAAAGTTCGGATTCCAGAAGCGTGCGGGGCAGCGCCGCCGGATTGACGACCACGAACGGTCCTTCCCAGCGCGGGGAATGGAAATGGAGCCGGGCGGCGGCCAGCTCCTTGCCGCTGCCGCGCTCGCCGACGAGAACCACCGGCCGGTCGACCCGGGCCACGGCGGCCACGCGTTCCATGAAGGCCAGGAAGGCGTCGGACTGGCCCAGGGCTTCGACGAGGCCGGGGGTGTTGGCTGTCATGGTAAAATTGACCTCATAGATGGTAAAATAAACTCATTTTTGGTCTTATTCGCAACAGGTATTTCTCGCTTCTGGTATAACATGCTGAAATGACAGCATGTACGCCATGGCACGGCCTTTGCCTATAAAAAACCGTCGCGCGACATTTCGCGCACCGGAGGTATGCCATGGGAATTTTCAGTCGCTTCAAGGATATCATCAATTCCAACATCAATGCCATGCTCGACAAGGCCGAAGACCCGGAAAAGCTCATCCGGCTCATGATCCAGGAAATGGAGGAAACCCTCGTCGAGCTCAAGGCCGATTGCGCCCGCACCATGGCCCAGGCCGCCAAGTCCGGCCGTGGCCTGGACGCCGTGCGGGAACGCGCCGCCCGCTGGGGAGAGAAGGCCGAGCTGGCCGTGGACAAGGGGCGCGAGGACATGGCCCGCGAGGCGCTCATGGAAAAGCGCGCCCTGGAAGGCCGAGCCGAGACCCTGGCCGAGGAGCAGGCCGCCATCGCCGGTATGGTCGACGCCTACCGCGAGGACATCGGCCGGCTCGAGGAAAAGCTCGCTTCGGCCAAGGAACGCCAGCGCACGCTTCTCCACCGCCATCTGCGGGCCACCGGCAAGAAGCGCGTGCGCGAGGACATCTCCCGGGCCGATTCCACCGAGGCCCTGCTGCGCTTCGAGGAATTCGAAAGCCGCATCGAACGCATGGAGGCCGAGGCCGAACTGGCCGGATCGCCCGGCGTCACCCGCCGCCCGGCCGAGGGCGAATCCCTGGAAGCCCGCTTCGACCGTCTCGCCGCCGACGAGGATGTGGAACGCGAACTGGCCCGCATCAAGGCCCGCCGAGCGGAATAAGGGAAGGGGGAAGATGGAATGCCTCCGGCGGCCGGGGGGAAACTTTTTGAAAAAAGTTTCCCCCCGGACCCCCCTTCAAAAACTTTCAAAGGGGGTTCAGGAACGTTGGAGCGCCTTTCCCTGTATCAGGATAAGATGCCGTGGTTGCCTACGGGGCGTTCGCTATCGGAACATGTCGTGTGGTCAGGATTGCTTCCCGCTATGGGACGTGTGACCAGGGGCGGCTCGAGGTGGGGCGAGCGCGAAGGCGTATTCTTCAAATATGCGCCGCGCGCGATCGCCCCGCCCCGAGCCGGCCAGCCGACGGAATAGGGCAACGGAATGCGCTGTCGACTGCGATAAGAAACGCCGTTGCTCCGGCAACCGGGACGCCTTTGTCCCTCCCGCCTCCACCGGGGGACGTGATGTCGCCCGGACCCTCTTGACGGGGGAGAAAGGGCAGGTCAGCTTCGGATGATACAGTCGGCGGGACCTGCCGGCGCATGAAGGAGAAAATGTGTACGGGCACCATGCATTTTTTTACGGGGGCGGCCATTTCCTCTGGCAAATCCTGCTTATCGTGGTGGTCATCGCGGCCATCGCCGCCCTGCGCCGCCGCCGCGACCGGGTGGAGCGGGCCGGACGCGATGCCGATACCGAGGCCGTGGCCCTGCTGGAAGAGGTCCGGGCCACCCTGACGCGGCTGGAAGACCGGGTCCGCAATCTGGAGACCCTGATGGAACGGGACGCGGACAAGCGAGGCAAGTCATGAGAAACCGTGGTTGCTGTAGCGGACGGCGGGACAGCCGCCGCCTCGTAAGCTCTCCCCGCCCAGGCTTCGACCGGGGCGATCGCCCCCGGCGCGACGGCTTGGTCACCGGCGGCTTCGCCTGGCTGGCCGGCTGGCTGGGGCTGCCGACCTGGGTGGTGCTGGCCTTTTTCGTGGTGCTTTTTCTCACCGTGGGCTGGCCGGCGCTCATCATCTATCTGGCCTGCGCGCTGCTCCTGCGCCCCGAACCGCAATACGCGGGCGAGCCGCGCACCATCGATGTCACCGGCGTCCGGCTGGATGCGCAGGCCCATACCGTGCGCGACCGGGCCCAGGACCTCGAGGCGCGCATCGGCCGTCTGGAATCCCACGTGACCTCCAAGGAATTCGACTTCGACCGCCGCCTCGGCGAGACGGAGCGGAGGAAGTAGGATGCCGGGGGAGGGACCTTTTTGAAAAAAGGTCCCTCCCCCGGACCCCCTCCCCGAAAAACTTTAACGGGGTGGATATGGGAAGAGCCGGGTTGCCTTTGCGCCTGATGTGGAAGGAAGAATAAGGAAACAACTATGATGGGACTGATTACGGCATTGGTCATGGCCGGAGCCACGGTGGTCGGGTTGGTGATCCTGGGGACCATTTTCCTGCTCGGCATCCGGCTGGTTCGTCCGGGCGCGCCAAAGCCCCGGGGGAACGATGCCGAGGAGGCTCAACTGCTTCAGGAAATCCACCGCAGTCTGTCCCGGCTGGAAGACCGCGTCGAAAACCTCGAAGCCCTGGTGCTCGATCCGGGGCGCGGCAGGGAGGACGGGCAATGAGGCACTACAGCGAATTGCGCCTAAATCAACTCTACCGCTCCCGCTCCGGCATGTTCCTTGGCGTGTGCAAGGGGCTGGCCCGTTTTCTGGACGTGCCGGTCTTCTGGATGCGGGTTTTCATTGTCATCCTGACCTTTTTCACGGGCGTATGGCCCATGGTCGGGGCCTACCTGATCGCCGGTTTCGTCATCAAGCCCGAGCCCGTGCTGCCCCCGGATTCCGACGAGGAACGGGCCTTTTACGACGACTACGTCTCGTCCCGCACCCATACCCTGGCCCGGGTCAAGCGCCGCTTCGACCGGCTGGACAAGCGCATCCGGCGGCTCGAAGACCACGTCACCTCGCGGGAGTTCGACTTCGACCGCCGCCTGCGTCGTTCCTGAAAAGGAAGAAGGGCAGGAATGGAAGAGATGCGAGAGGAGGACCCTTTTTGAAAAAAGGGTCCCCCTCTCGCGCTCTCCCCTCCCAAAAACTTTTAACGGTTACAGCTGGATAAGCGGCGATGCCTTGTAACTGTTAAGAGTCTTTGGAAAGGGGGCCCGGGGGGAGAACCTTTCTGCAAGAAAGGTTTCCCCCCGGTTCGCTCTTTCGGAAACTTGTAAGGCCTCGAGGCCTAGGCGGGCATGCCCTCAGTCAGTCGCCGTCCGAGTGCGCGGGCTTTTTCGCAGTCCTTGGGGAAGACTTCCTCATGCCGTTTGGCCTTGGCCGCCGCGTCCCAGACCGTGGACAGATATTTGGAATAGTCCGAGAATTGATAGGTGTCCGTGCAGCAAAACAGCTCGCAGGCTCCGAAGGTGCGGGCCATGATCCCGCGCATGCGCTCCATGGAGATATCGTAGCCCCACTCGGGCAGCACTTCCTCGGGAAGGTTCATCGTGTACACGAGGGCCGTCGGGATTTTGCGCGTGAAAAGTGACGCATAGCCCGGGGTGTAGGTCAGGTAGGGGAAGGCCAGGCGCTCGAAAAACGACCGCATCATGCCGGTCTCCGCACTGAAATAGACCGGCGTGCCGAGGATGAGCGCGTCGGCCTGTCCCGCCTCTTCCAGAAGCGGCGTCAGGCCGTCCTTCACCGCGCAGCGGCCGTAGTTTTTGCCGCCGATCTTTTTGCACTCGAAGCAGCTGATGCAGCCCTTGTAGTCCAGCTGGTACAGGTGGACGAGCTTGGTATTCGCGCCGCCTTCCCTGGCCCCCTCAAGGGCGTTTTCAAGCAGGGTGGCGGTGTTCCATTTCTTGCGCGGGCTGCCGTTTATGGCCAGAACGTTCATGGGAACCTCCTTCAGGTCTCCCCCTTTCTAACGGCTCACGGCCAAGACGCGCAATGAGGCACACGCAAGTGACCGGGGCACTTGTCGGTTCCTTAGGTACTTTGAAATGACAGAGGAGAAGGGTAATCCGTTTGAAAGGAGAATGTTGCCAGAAATAGAATGAATATGGTGTGTCGTTAAAATGATGGTGCTATGCTATGGAGGATAATATTTGCGTGCACTTGAATGTCTAAATGTTTAATGATCGGCGACGTGGCAAGAGTGGTATGCCTTGCGTATTGGCAGGTTCGTGTCTTGTTGTGATGCTTGTTGTTTTGTATGATGGTATGAAGTTGTTATGAATTTAAAAAAGGGCAAGGTATTTTTCCATATATTTTTGAATACGCCAAGTTCTCTCTATACATTCCTCTGTAGTGCTGTCATTGCAAATTATACTTGGTTCAATAAAATCAACTGCGTTGCTTCGACAAGATTGATAACCAAAAAGCCATGATATTATAGATACTAGAATGATGATATAAAAAGATTTTTTCATAATTCTTAGTGTCGCGTCATCTATTTCTCTTGACATGGCACCAAGTGATTTAGGGTCCATCCATGTTAAGTATCTTTCGAGTTTGTTGCGATAAGCATCTCTAATAGCAAACTGGGAGTCGATAGACTTGTCGTGGTACGCATCTGCCCAGTCTTTTTCTTCTGGTATATGTCTCCGTTTAGATTTAAAATTATTTACAACTCTTTTCCAGTCCATATCTTCCTCCTGGTTGTGGAAAACCGTCTGGGGGTGTTCGTTGGGACATGGAAATCTTGGTTCTTTCTGTCTTTATTGCTGCTCAAGAATTAGTATTATTCTTGGTATGGTAGAACGTCTTTGGATATAGTATTTGTTGAGTGGGTCCGGGGGGAGAACCTTTCTGCAAGAAAGGTTTCCCCCCGGTTCTCTCTTTAAAAATCTTACGCTCCCATACGGCTGGAGACGGCTTCCCAGACGGCCTTGGCCACGGTGTCGACGTCGGGGGTGGCGTCGATGACGGCGTAGCGTCTGGGGTGCAGGCTGGCCAGGGCCAGGTAGCCGTCGCGGATGCGGGTGTGGAAATCGATGTCTTCGGCCTCGAAGCGGCCTTCGGTGACGCAGTTTCCGGTCTTGAGGTTGCGGGCCAGGGCGCGTCGCAGGCCTTGTTCCGGCTCGAGGTCGAGCAGGATGGTGCGCTGGGGCCAGGCTCCGGCCACGGCGATGTCGTTGAGTTCGTGGAGCATGGCCACGTCGAGGCCCCGGCCGTAGCCCTGGTAGACCACGGTGGAGTCGGCGAAGCGGTCGCAAAGGACGATATGCCCGGCGTTTTGGGCGGGGCGGATGACCTCGGCGATGTGCTGGGCCCGGTCGGCCAGGTAGAGAAACAGTTCGGCCCGGTGGTCCAGGTTCTTGGTCTGGGTGGAGAGCAGGATGGAACGCAGCGTTTCGCCAAGCGGGCAGCCGCCGGGCTGACGCGTGGTGACGACGCTCTTGCCGGTCGCTTCCAGGGCGGACTTCAGGAGCGCGATCTGGGTGGACTTGCCCGAGCCCTCTATGCCTTCAAAGGTAATAAACATTGGGCGTCCTTTTCCCGGGGCTTGTTGTTTTTGACCGGGGTTTCGCGCGGCGTCCGCGGGGGGTTGTAGAGGTAGCGTTCCAGGGTGCGCACGTAGGGCGACCACTGGCCGGGCTCCTCGGTCTCAAGAGTATTGAAAATCTGGTTCATCTTGGCGTCGATATTGTCGGCGAAGTGCAGCACGAAGGCTTCGGCGGTCTTGGGACGCCTGGGCGAGCCGAATTCGTACTCGCCGTGGTGGGCCACCAGGATGTGCTTGAAGTGGAGCGCCAGTTCCGGCTCGATGCCGGATTTTTTCAGAAGCGGCTCGACCAGCTCCAGGGTGATGACGATATGCCCGAGCAGCCGGCCGGCGTCGGTGTAGTCCCGGGTCGGGCCGGAGGTGAGTTCCCAGGCCTTGCCCAGGTCGTGGCACACGGCGGCGGCGAGCAGGGTGTCGCGGTCAAGGGCCGGGTAGCGGTCGCAGATGGAGAGCACCAGATTGGCCACGGCCAGCGTGTGTTCGAGCAGCCCGCCCCGGTAGGAGTGGTGGACGTTTTTCGCGCCCGGCGCTTCGAGGATCTTGTCCCGGAATTCCGGATGGGACAGCACCTTGGCGCAGAACTTGCGCCAGGGGGCGTGGGAAATTTCGGCCCGGCACAGTTCGGTCAGCTTTTCCAGCAGCCCTTCGGGCGGCTCGGCGCTCGAAGGCACGAACTGGGCCAGATCCGGCGCGTATTCCTCGGGCGAAAGCACGCGCAGCCGCTCGATATTGACTTGCGGCCGGTCACGGTAGGCCCCGACCTGCCCCTCGACAAAGGCGAACTGGCCGCCGGCCAGGTCGGCGTAGGACTGGGCGGCCGGGCTCCAGATCTTGGCTTCGATCTCTCCGGAGGCGTCTTGCAGGGTGAGCGTCCAGAAGGGGCCGTTTTTGGCCTGCCCGAGTCTGGCCGCGCCGATGAGGAACACGTTGGCGGCGGGTTGGCCCGGGGTGAGGTCTTGTATGAACTGTGTTTTGCGGGTCACGTTGGTGTCACTGATGTTGCAGGAAAAGGAAAATTGCCCGGGGGAGGGGCGGTTGTCAATCCCGGCCGCCTTGGGCATAGTGCCTCAGCCGGGGGGACGCCTCGGAGGAGACGACATGCGCATCCTGTTGACAAACGACGACGGCATCCAGGCCGTTGGCATCCGCGACCTCTACAAGGGGCTCGTGGCCGCCGGCCACGAGGTCACGGTCGTCGCGCCCATATCCGAACAGTCGGCGGTGGGACATGCCATCACCATCGCCATGCCGCTTCGGGTCAAGGAATTTTCGGAAAACGGCTTCAAGGGCCTGGGTGTTTCCGGCACGCCGGCCGACTGCGTCAAGCTGGCGCTCACGACCCTGTGCCCGTCCCCGCCCGATCTGGTCGTTTCCGGCATCAACGCCGGAGCCAACGTCGGGGTGGACATCATCTATTCCGGCACGGTCTCGGCCGCAACCGAAGGGGCGCTCATGGGCTATCCGGCCGTGGCCGTGTCCCATGACAACTACGCCCCGGTGGATCTGACCGGCCAGGGCCGCTACGTGGCCGAGTTTTTGGCCACCCGTCCCTGGGAGGTCGCGCCGCCGCGTTGCGTGCTCAACCTCAATTTCCCCTCCTGTCCCGTGGACGAGGTCAAGGGAATCCGGCTGTGCCCGCCGACGTCCGCCGTGTACAACGACTGGTACGTCACCCGCCAGGACCCCCGCGGCCGCAACTATTATTGGCTGACCGGCGTCATCCCCCCCGAGGCGCTCTCGCCCGATACCGACCGGGCCATTCTGACGGAAGGCTACGTCACGCTCACGCCGTTGCGTTTCGACTTCACGGACCGGGACACCATGGAGCGGTTGGCCGGTCGCGTGGGCGCCGCGCCGGGTGGTCCGGCCGGCTGATGGTTGCTTTTTTCCCCTGTTGGGGCAAGATACGAAGCGTGACAAGCACTCTGTCTGGCCTGCCGGATCATGTCACGACGGTCACGGCGCTTCGGCTGCCGGGCTTCTTTCCGGCCTAGTCGCGCGGCATGCGTCGCGTGGTTTTGGGCCAGGCAACACGCACCGGGATCGGCATGAACATCCTGATCGTGGACGACTCCGACTCTTCCCGCCTGCTGCTGTCCACCATTCTCAAGGGGGCCGGCTACGTCGAGCCGTTATGCGCCGGCTCGGCCGGCGAGGCTTTGGCCCTGCTCGACGAGCGGTGCCGCAAATACGATGCTCCGGACGTGGATCTCGTACTTATGGACGTGGTCATGCCGGACATGGACGGCATCGACGCCACCCGGCTGATCAAGGCCGATCCGCGCCTGCGCGATATCCCCGTCATCATCGTCACGGTCAAGGACGAGGCCGGCAGCCTGGAGCGCGCCTTCGAGGCCGGGGCCATGGATTTTCTGGCCAAGCCCGTCAACAGCATGGAACTGCGGGCGCGGGTCCGTTCGGCCTTGCGGCTCAAGGAAGAGATGGATCAGCGCAAGGCCCGCGAACGCGAGCTCGAGGCGCTCACCCGCAAGTTCGAGCAGCTCTCCAACCAGGACGGGCTGACCGGCGTGCCCAACCGGCGCTGTTTCGAGGACGTCTTCCACAAGGAATGGCTGCGCGCGCGGCGTGAAGGCATGCCGCTTTCGGCGCTCATGATCGATATCGACTTTTTCAAGAATTACAACGACACCTATGGCCATCTGCAAGGCGACCTGTGCCTGCGCCAGGTGGCCGAGGCCATCGAGGCGGCGCTCAAGCGTCCCGGTGATTTCGTGGCCCGCTACGGCGGCGAGGAGTTCGTGGCCCTGCTGCCCGGCACCGATCTGGCCGGAGCCCTGTCCATCGCCGGGCTCATCCGGGCCAACGTGCGCGCGGCGGCCATCGAGCACGCCAGTTCCCCGGCGGCGGACACCATCACCGTCAGCATCGGTATCTCGGGCATCGTCCCCAACATGGATATCGAGCCCGAGGCCCTGCTCGCCGCCTCGGATGCGGCTCTCTACCAAGCCAAAAGCGGCGGCCGCAACCGCGTCGAAGTGCGCCCCCTGGCGTAACGAGGCGGCGCAGGGGAAATGCCTCCGGCGGCCAGGGGGAAACTTTTTGAAAAAAGTTTCCCCCTGGACCCCCTTCAAAAACTTTCAGCGGGGATAATATCTAAAGTTGAATTATAACGAGTTGTTATAATTCAATGGTGGTTATTGTTTCCGGTGGGGGCGGTTTGATTCCCCACCTTTTTGAAAGCGAAAATGGTATGTGGGGCCTGGGCTGCGCGTATGCCACTATGCAACGCACGCAAGGGAGCACTCCCGCATATGGAGCGGGCGACCTGGGCCGGGGGGGAGGGGGAGCGGACGCGAAGGCGTATTCTTCAAATATGCGCCGCGCGCGGCCGCTCCCCCTCCCCCCGGCCTTCATCCGACGACTCATTGGGAAAAAACATCACCGTAACGATGGCGAATCGCATGAAACAGATGCCGATGCTGCCTGTCCTTCTGCTCACGGTCTTGGCCGTGGCGGGCTGTTTTGCGCCCAAGGCCCAGGAGGCGGCCCGCAACTGGCGGCCGCTCGGGGTCGGCGGCCTGACCCTCGGGGAGCTTCTCGCCGTTTCGCCCTGCGTGAAAAACGTCATATGGGAGACGTTCGCGGGCGACCCCGGTCAGACCGTGGTCCGGGCCTCGGTGGAATACGATCCGGCCCAGGCGGCAACGGGCTGCCCGAAGCGCGAAAAGGACGATGCCCTGGCCACGCGGCTTTTTCTGATCCTCGATCTGGCCGTGACCGCCAAGAGCGGCGACGTGACCTTTCTGGCGGCCAAGGCCCAGGCCTACAACGCGGCCGGCTATTTCGAGGAATACTGGCTCGATATCGGCGTGCTGGCCGACATCACGGCCAAGGCCTTTCCCATCCCCTGCGCCGACATCGTCCTGCCGTCCTATCTGCGCTGAGAATCCGGCCGGTCCCCGGCAGGCCTTCCGCAAAGGCCGACGCCTGCGCGCCTACTTGCCCTTGCTGATCTTGATGGCTTCTTCCAGTTCCTCGAAGGTGGGGCGCTTGTTGATGGGGATGGCCCGGCGTCCGGCCTCCAGGGCCACGGGCGGGGGGTTGCCGCCCACGAAGGCCGTCAGCGACGCCTTGGCCGTCAGCAGGATGGCCTCGGTTTCCTTGGCCCGGTGCTCGATGTTGGTGGCGATGGGCGCGACGAAGCCGTAGGCCATGAGCACGCCGAGAAACGTTCCGACCAGCGCCGCGCCGATGCTGTGGCCGAGCACTTCGGCCGGTTCGTTGATCTTGCCCATGGTGAGAACGACGCCAAGCACGCAGGCCACGATGCCGAGGCCCGGCAGGGCGTCGGCGGTCTTGGCAATGGCATGGGACGGGACGAGCGCCTCGTGCACCGTGGCCTCGATGTCCGCGTCCATGATGGTCTCGAATTCGTGGGCCTCGATGTTGACCGTGGAGAATATCCGCATGGTGTCGCAGATAAAGGTCAGCACTTCGTGGTTTTTCTTGTTCTTGGCGAAGTTGCTGAAAATCGGGCTTTCCGCCGGCCGCTCCACGTCTTTTTCGATGGCCACCAGGCCTTCGCGGCGGATCTTCATGTACAACCCGGACAGGGTGGTGAGAAGTTCCAGGTAGTAGGGCTTGCTGGTGGTCATGCCGCCGAAAATGGACAGCGCGCCCTTGAAGGTGGCCCCGAGCACGTCTTTGGGGGCGCTTAGGACCAGCTGTCCCAGCGCGCCGCCGCCGATCATCAGCATCTCCGGCGGGGCGGCCGAAAGGAGCAGGTCGAAATTGCCTTTTTCCATGATGAAACCGGCCAGGATACAGCCGATGACGATGAGGATGCCGATGATTGCGAACATAGCTTCGCCCTGGAGTCGCCGGGCCTAGAACTGGCTCTCGGTCGACCGGTCGTAAAGGTTGTCGATCTGCTGCTCCAGGACCTGTCCCACGTCCGGCGTCTTGGGCGTGACCACAGCCTTGCTTTTTTCCGTGCCGCCGGCGGCGTCGGCGCCTCCGCTGCCGCCGGCCGCCTTCTCGCCGGGTTTGGGCTCCCGGTAGAGCAGGAGGCTTATGCGGCGGTTTTTCGGATCGTACAGGTTGCCGGGAACATACGGCTTGGTATCGGCATACCCGGTGACCGCGGCCACCTGGTCGGGGGAAAGCCCCTGCTGGATCATCAGCCGCCTGGCCGAAAGCGCCCGGCCGGCGGAAAGATCCCAGTTGGTGTAGGTGCCTGAATAACGGTAGGCGTCGGTGTGGCCCTCGATGGCCACTTTGATGCCTTCCTTTTTGATGACGTCGGTGACGGCGGCCAGGATGCGTTGGGCGTCGGGCAGGAGCGTCACGCCGCCGAGGACGAACAGCGGCCGCTCGGCCTTGTCCATGATCTCGATGCGGACCTTGTCCTTGTCCTGGGTGACGGACACCTGGCTGGCCAGTTCCGGAACGGCTTTTTCCAACGCCTGTTCGATCTGTCCTTCCAGGGCCTTGGCTGCGGCCTCGGCCTTGGCTTCCTCGGCCCGTCCCTTGGCGTCGAGGCGTTTGCCGCCGTCGAGGTTGCCGGTATCCTGGCCTTTGCCGCCGGAAGGCGCCTTGCCGTTCCGGTCGATGGCCACGTCCGGTCGTTCGTCCTGGCTGCCGACGACGGCGGCCGGTGGGCCGAGCCCCCCGGAATCGAGCAGTTGGGATGAGGGGCCGGGGTTTTGGAACAGGCTGAAGTCGTTGAAATAGGAGGCGAGCTGTTCCTTTTTCTCCTGGGGCACCATGTTGAGAAGCCACATCAGCAGGAAAAAGGCCATCATGGCCGTGACCAGGTCGGCATAGGCGACCTTCCACGAGCCGCCGTGGGCGCCGCCCGCGACCTTCTTCACCCGCTTGATGATGATGTTGGCTTTGTGCCCCTGTTCCGCCATGGGTCCTCCACCCTTGCCTATCGGCCGAACCGACCGATCCGTTTAGGGGCCGGATGGTTGTCTGCAGAAGTACGCATACCCCGCGCAAAGGGCAACCGCCGGCCGGGAAAGAGGAGCCCAACGCGAAAAGGGCGAGGGGAACTCCCCCCCGCCCGCGAAAAAAAGGCGTAAAAGACGCGAAAGGCTATTGGGTCGTGTCGGAAGCCGGAACGACCAGCACCCGGGTCTTGACCTGCCTGTTGCGCAGATACTTCTCGAATTTCACCACGCCGTTGACCAGCGCGAACAGGGTGTAGTCGCGGCCCATGCCCACGCCCTCGCCGGGGTGGAACTTGGTGCCGAGCTGACGCACCAGGATGTTGCCGGCGACGACCTGCTGGCCGCCGAAGCGCTTGACGCCGCGCCGCTGTCCGGCGCTGTCGCGGCCGTTTCTGGAACTGCCGCCCGCTTTTTTATGTGCCATGTCGGGGCTCCTTAAAACTGCGGCCTAGGCCTGGATGGACTGCACCGTAAGCTTGGTGTAGCCCTGGCGATGGCCCTGCTTTTTATGGGAATCCTGCCGGCGGCGCTTGTGGAAGACCGTGATCTTCTTGCCTTTGACGTGTCCGGTAACCTCGCAGGTCACGGCAGCGCCGGGAACATAGGGCGCGCCGACCTTGACCTCGGGGCCGCCAACCAGCAGCACCTTGTCCAGAACGTATTGGGAGCCGGCTTCGGTCGGAAGCAGGTCCACGGTGATGGTGGCCCCTTCCTGGACCTTGTATTGCTTGCCGCCAGCCATAACGATTGCGTACATATAGGTTTGACCTCCGATAGGGAAGAGGCGCTTTTTACATTGCCCCGGGCGGTTGGTCAAGCCCTTTTTCGCCGTCCGGGACCAACCCGGCGTTGCGCTTGGCCCGTCTTGCCCGCAGCAGATCGAGGACGGAGATGTCCACCCGCAGATTGCCCCGGCCGCGCCCGATCTCGATTTCCGGCTTGGCGTCGCCGTGAAAATCCGACCCGCCCGAGACGCCGAGGCCCAGCTTGCGGGCCAGGGCCAGGTATTCCAGCGTCTGGGACTGGGAGTGCTCGGGGTAGAAGGCCTCGATGGCGTCGAGCCCGGCCTCGCGGTAGCGCTCGACCGTTTCGGCCAGCCCGGGCCCGTTCAGTCCCAGGATGTAGGGATGGGCCAGGACGGTCAGCCCGCCCTCGTCGTGGATGAGCGCGGCGGCCTGGGCAAAGGGCAGCTTGTCCTTGGGCACGTAGGCTCGGCCATAGGCGCCGAGGTAGCGGGTGAAGGCCTCCTTGAAGCCCGTCACCGCGCCCATGGACACGAGCACCTGGGCGATGTGCGGCCGACCGACCGCTCCCCTGGCCAGAGCCGTGACCGTGTCGTATTCTATGGGAATGCCGCATTCGCGCAGCTTGTCGAGGATGCGGCGGTTACGGTCGTGGCGGCGGTCGCGCAGATAGGCCAGGGCCTCGGCCAGAGGGCCGGGCGCGTCGGGCAGGAAAAGGCCCACCAGATGGACCGACCTGTCCCCGTCGGCCACGGACAGTTCGACCCCGGACACCACGTCCACGCCGCATGTCCGGCCGGCGGCCCGGGCTTCGGCCAGGCCGGCCAGGGTGTCGTGGTCGGTCAGGGCCACGGCGGCCAGGCCTTTTTTCGCGGCCAGGGCGATAAGTTCCCCCGGGGGGAGGGTGCCGTCCGAGGCCGTGGAATGCGTGTGCAAGTCAATGAGCGCCATGGGACAAGCATAGCCCGGGCCGGCGGTATTGTGAACCTCCGTTGCGCCCGGCCCCCGATTTGGCTATCACTGGCCCACACTCTCGCAAAGGAGACGTCTTGTGACCATAAATCCCGATCTGCTCACCATCCTGGCCTGCCCCAAATGCAAGGGCGGGCTTACGGTCCTCGGCGACGGCGAAGGCCTGGCCTGCAAACCGTGCGGCGTGGTCTACCCGGTGCGCGACGACATCCCCATCATGCTCGTCGAGGAAGCCGTGCCCCAGGCCGACTGGGACGCCGGCAAACGTTCGGTCAAGGATTGACGTACAAGCCCGGGGACCTTTTCCCCGGCCTTTTGGAGCCGCGTATGGCCAAGCTGCAGTGGAGCTCGTGGATGGCCCTGTCCGAAATACGGGCGGAGGCCGAGGGCATGGTCCTGGAACCGGCCGGTGCCAAAGACGCCGCCTACGCCTGGCAGCCCGTGGCCGACGTGGTGGAAACGGCCGAGGATTTCCGCGTCGTGCTGGAATTGCCCGGCGTGTCCCGCGAGGACGTTTCCGTGGAGGCCAGGGGCCGGTTTCTGGTGGTCGAGGGCCGGCGCGCCTTTGCCAGGGAGACCGAGGGCGGCGTGTACCAGGTCCTCGAGCGTTCCTACGGCCCCTTTTGCCGCCGGTTCGCCCTGCCCAAGGGCGTGTCCCGGGCGGAGATCGCGGCCGTGATGAAGGACGGGGTGCTGGTGGTGCTCGTGCCCAAGGTCCGGCCCGAACTCCTGCGACGCCGCATTCCCATCAGCTGACGGTCCGCCGTTTTTTCCCTTTTCCCGTATTTTCCCGCTCGGAGGCTTTTCGTGCGACGTCTTTTCCCGTTTTCTTTGTGCGTCCTGGCCCTGCTGTGCGCCGCCCCGCCGGCCCTGGCCGGGCGCGAGGCCCGGGTGACGCCCGTGGTTACGGCCGTTCGCGCCGTGGCCCCGGCCGTGGTCAACATCACCTCGGCCCGCACCGTGGAGCGGCGCGGTCCGGCCATGGGGCCCTTTTTCAACGACGAGTTCTTCCGTCAGTTCTTTGGTCCGGGAATGAACGAGCCGCGGCGCGAGACCCAGGAAAGCCTGGGCTCGGGCGTGATCATCGACGGGGCCAAGGGGCTCGTTTTGACCAACGCCCACGTCATCGCCGGCGGCGCGTCCATCAAGGCCCGGCTCCTCGACGGCCGGGTCCTCGACGCCACGCTGGTCGGCTCGGACCCGGATTTCGACGTGGCCGTGCTGCGCCTCAAAACCGGCGGCAAGCCCTTGCCCCAGGCGACCATGGGCGATTCCTCCGACATCATGATCGGCGAGACGGCCATCGCCATCGGCAATCCCTTCGGCTACACCAACACCGTGACCACGGGCGTGATCTCGGCCGTGGGGCGCTCGCTCAAGCATGAGGGCGGGGCCTACGCCAACCTCATCCAGACCGACGCGGCCATCAATCCCGGCAACAGCGGCGGCCCGCTGGTCAATCTCGCCGGCGAGGTCATCGGCATCAACATGGCCATCCAGGCCGGCGCCGAGGGCATCGGCTTCGCCATCCCCATCAACAAGGCCCGTCGGGTGGTGGAACAGATCGTCGGCGGCCACGGCGTGACCCCGGCCTGGCTCGGCCTGTCCGGCCAGGACGTGGACGCGCGCCTGGCCCGCTACTTCGAGCTGGACCGGCCGCGCGGCATGCTGGTGACCGAGGTGGCGGAAGGCTCGGCGGCGGCCAAGGCCGGGCTGCGTCGCGGCGACCTTATCACCGCCGTCGGCAACACGGACATCGACGACAAGGACCAGTACCTGGGCATCCTGCGCACCTCGCCCGTGGGCGACGCGCTTAGCCTGACGGTGCGGCGCGGCAAGGGCGAAATACGCCTTTCCGCCGTGCCCACGGCCTTTACGGACAAGGAAGCCGTGGCCGTGGCCGGAGAGCGCTGGGGCGTCACCGTGTCCATCGGCAAGGGCGTGACCGTGACCGGCGTGGCGTCCGGATCGCCGGCGGCCAAACTGGGCCTGCGCCCGGGGGACGTGCTGGTGCAGATCGGCGGGGAAAAACTCGCCGGGCAAAAGGAATTCACCCGGGCCGTGTACCTGTCGCGCATGAACCGGCAGGTCATCATGCTGATCGGCCGCGACGGCCGCGGCTACTACGCCCGCATGGGCGTCTCCTGAGCCGGTCGAGCGCGGAACGCAAAAAGAACGGAAAGCTACTACTCGGGATGAAGGGAACAACGAGATGCGGCAACATGCTTGAGTCGACGTCAAGCAAAGGCGGTCGCCGCCACGATGACGCCATGTTCTTCCGCCATTATGGTCCAGGTGCCTCTCCTCGTGGCTGTGAACCACCCCAACGCATGAAAGCGGGGTATCGTTCGGACATAGACGGCCTTCGCGCCATAGCCGTGCTCTCGGTCATCGCCTACCATATTAATGACCGTATTGCACCTGGGGGCTTTACGGGCGTCGACATTTTTTTCGTCATTTCCGGCTTTCTGATCACCAGCCTCATCCTCAAGGGGCTCGCAAACGGCTCCTTCTCTCTATCAATGTTTTACGCCCGCCGCATCAAGCGTATCGTGCCGGCTAGTTTTCTCATGTTGGCCGTCGTCTATGCGGCTGGGGTGACGTTGCTCGCCCCACCTGACTTCCACAAGCTGAGCCAAGCCGCTACGTACGTGCTGTTCTCGACATCAAATATTTATTTCTGGAAGCATATTGACATCAGTTATTTCGCACCGTCGATCGACGACCTCCCCTTGCTCCACACATGGTCTTTGGGGGTGGAGGAACAATTTTACCTTGTGTGGCCGCTGACCGTGATGCTCACGGCGAAGCTACGTCCCAGACTCCGCTTTGCGATTTATGGCTTGTTGTGCCTGGGGTCCTTCTCTCTCGCCCAGCACATGGCCAATACAGCGCCGATCTTCAGTTTTTACATGCTGCCTACTCGGGCTGGAGAACTCCTTCTCGGGGCGATGGCGGCCATGCTCCCCTTACGAGGCGGGGAAGAAACGCTTTTGGGACGTGGTATGCGGGAGGCTGCGGCGTGGTTCGGTTGCGCTCTGCTTTTGTACTCCTTTATGCGCATCGACAAATCTTCCGTGTTTCCCGGCCTAAATTCCTTACCGGCCTGTATGGGGGCCGTACTTCTCATCGTCTCCGGTACAAAACGGACCACCTTCGTTTCCCGTCTGCTCTCCACTCGGGTGCTGGTAGGGATCGGCCTGCTTTCCTATTCGCTGTATCTCTGGCATTGGCCTGTGCTGGCTTATGTCCGCTATTTTCACAGCACTATTTCATGGACGTTGGCTTTGGGGGCGCTCGGCGTCACCGCCATTCTTGCAGCCGCCTCATATGCGTTCGTCGAATTTCCCTTGCGCTACGTGACCGTGCCCTTCAAATCCGTTTATGTACGCTACTATGTTCTGCCGGCCTGCTTTTTTTTGCTCTTGGGCCTAAGTGTGAGGCACTTCAAGGTGAAGGAGACGATCGTGCAGAATGCCGAAGTCTACCGGCAGCAGTTGCGGGAGCTGGATGCGGACACGGCCCAGGCGCAACTATATACTTACGATTGCCAGCTCAGCATCTTTGACGCGGAGCGGTTTTCCGATCCGCGTTGTGTTATCGGCAACGGTACTCCGCCGACGGCACTTCTTTGGGGTGACTCCCATGCCGCACATTATGTCGGCCTGCTTGGGGCCGCAGCCATGGACGCAGGGTTCTCCTTCCGTAATATCAGCCATTCTGAATGTCCACCGATACTCGGTCGGGATGGTAAATACGGTGGTAGGCGGCGTGAAAGCTGCACCAGATACCGGCAGCAGATAGCGAAGGAACTCGAAAAATACGACACGGTGTTCATGGCTGCGGCTTGGTCCGGTTACGCCGGCATTGCCGGCTTCTGGGACGACGTGGCAGCTACGTTCAATATACTGCGCAAACAGGGTAAACGAGTCTATGTGATCACACAAATTCCAGTCTTTCCCTCCTATAACAGGCAATGTGATATTCGAAACGTTTCACTCCACCTTGTCGATTGCCGTGCGTTGTCCAAATATGCTGACCAAGGCGATGGATCGTACAACATACAGCTGGGCGCAGTGGCTGCGGCATATGATAATGTTACGGTCGTGGACGTCCGTGATCTCGTTTGCCAAGATGGGCAGTGTTCACCCTATGCGCCTTCTCAGCCCCTTTACTATGATACACAACATCTCAGTATGAGTGGCTCCTGGCTGCTCGGCCAGCGCTTCGTTGCTGCCGGAAGCGCGCGAAGCCTCTTTAATGACGTTGGCCGTCGATCCCCGCTGAACCGGCAAGGGAAAGCGGTTTTTCTCGGCGATGCACAATGAATGACGCTGTTGCCCTGAGGATAGCACGGGATGTGCCTGCCCATTGGTACGGCGTTCGCCCGGACACAGGAATCCTCGCGGCAATGTTGGAGAATTGGGTAAAGTGAAGCCGCTGCAAACGGATGCTTTTCGAGATTGCGCTTCTTCCCTATCCCCCTGCCCGCAGCAGCTTGAGGTCGCCGCCGCCGGTGGGGACGGGGCAACGCCGTGTGGTCACCGGCATCTCGGTTATTCCCTGCATGTAGCGCCAGACCTCGTCGAGGGGCACGTGGGAGCGCAGGTAGTCCTCGCACCTGGAAAAGCTGTAGTGGTGGGCCAGGCTTCTGCCGAGCACCGCGACCTTCTGCTTGCCGGCGGCCAGGGCCGCGTTTATGGCCATCTCGTCGCTGGTCGGCTGGCCGGCCACCCGCGTGGTGGAAAAGGGCAGCACCTTGCGCATGAGCCGCGCGTCGAAGATCACGCAGTTGATGGTCAGGTAGCTGACATAGCCGTACTTGGCCGGCGCATCGCGCAGGTACACCTGGGCCATGTTCTCGTGGAGCAGCTTTTCCCATATCCAGCGGTGGTAGACCCAGTTTTCCTCGATGGGCGGCCCGCCGTACATGTGCCGCTCGGACGGGTAGGACACGCGCAGGAACCGGTTGAGCACGTGGCGGCCGGGCGGGCTTATGGGCACCAGCGGCATGACCACCGGCACGTCGGGGCGCTCGGCGTGGTCGATGTAGCCGTCGACGAGGTGTTCGAGCCAGTGCGGGGTGACGAAAAGGTCCTCGTCGATCTTGATGATGACGTCGTCGATGTGGGCGGCGAGGATTTCGTTTTCGGCGGTCAGCACGGCCGGGACCAGGCCGCGCGGTCCGCGTTCGACCAGGGTGGCGTTGGCGTGGCGGCCGACGAAGCGTCGGGCCACGGCCGTGTGCTCGGGGGAAAGCGCGTTGCCGACCACGTAGATGTGCTTGAAGCGGTCGAGGCTGGTAAAGCGTTCCAGGCAACGGATGCAGACGAGAAAGCAGTCGAGCCTGTGCGAGGTGAGCAGCACCAGAACCGGAGAGATATCGCCGCGTCGCGGCTGTAAGTAGGTGAGCTTGCCCATGGCCTTCCCTGGCTTTCAGGCATCCCTGCGTGAAAAGTTTATAGTTAGGCTTCATCCTTCCTTTCGGCCATGTCCACCAGGAACTTTAGAGCTTTATTTAAAAAAAGTATCATTTCTTTAAGGGGGATGGAGAAGACGTATAAAAGCGTGACCGGTTACATGCCCCTCACGGTTCGGTCGGTTTCGGAAAAAAAACAAGAAAAAAAGTTGCCCCGGCTCCCCCGGGCGCAACGCCGCGCCGCTTGCGGCCAGTTCCCTTGACACGGAATCACGCCGGGGCTAATCCTGCGTAAACTTTTCCGGATCTTTCGGGCGTGCACGTGTAAGCTGCCGCCATTCCTTGGAAAAAATACATTTATTGTGCTCTGTTGCCCGGAGGTTGTTCATGGGATACAAAGTCATTGTCGATACGAAGAAGTGTATCGGCGACGGTGAATGTGTGGATGTCTGCCCGGTCGAGGTCTATGAGCTGCGCGACGGCAAGGCCGTGGCCGTGAACATGGAAGAGTGCCTGGGCTGTGAATCCTGCGTCGAGGTTTGCGACCAGGACGCCATCGTCGTCGAGGAAGAGTAGATCGCCTAGTAACCGGCAACGGGAGTGGTCGACCGCCGTCCGCTCCCGTTACCGTCTCCGGCCCGGGCCGTTTGACCCTCGCGGAGCCGCGTGATGGGCGCACGGCCCGGGACGTTCGTGGAGCCCAAGCCATGCCCCTGGATTTTTCCCCAGCCTTTGCCCGTTACGAAGCCATTGCCGCCGAGGCCGACGCCGTTTTCGCCAAGGTGGCCAAGGCCTGCCCCGGTATGGTCGCCTGCGGCGAGGGATGCAGCGATTGCTGCCATGCCCTGTTCGACCTGACCTTTATCGAGGCCCTGCACCTTAACCACAAATTCAACGAGGCCTTTCCCCCCGGTGCGGCGCGCGACGCCGTCCTGGAGCGGGCCAACAAGGCCGACCGCGAGCACTACAAGCTCAAGCGCAAGGCGTTTCGGGCCGGCGAGCAGGGCGTGCCGACCAGCGAGATCCTGGCCGACCTGGCTCGGGAGCGCATCCGCTGCCCGCTTCTCGGCGACGACGACCGCTGCATCCTCTATCATTCCCGCCCCATCACCTGCCGGCTGTACGGCGTGCCCCTCGAGATCGGCGGCGAAGCCCATATTTGCGGCAAGGCCGGATTCGAGCAAGGCGGTCGCTACCCCACGGTCAAGATCGAAAAGCTCCAGGACAAGCTCATGCTGTTGTCCCAGGACGTGGTGGCCTCGCTGCCGACCAAGCTGCCGCTGATGGGCGACATGCTGGTGCCGGTGTCCCTGGCGCTTATCACCGAATACGACGAGGAATACCTCGGCATCGTGACCGAGGACGACCTGGTGCAGATGCCGCCGGCCCCGCCGGCCGCGGCCCAGGCTCCCATGGCGGCGTCCCAGGCCAATGGCGCGAACTGCGGCTCGTGCGGCGAGGCCCCCGGGTCTTCGGCCTGCGCTTCCTGCGGCGGCTCGACAACCTGGGTGATTCCGGGCCCCGACGCCGATGGCGATACGGACGGGGAGAAGTAGATGGCTCTTTCGCCCGAGGATCTTGCGGCTGCCAAGCGCGCCATGTACGAAAAGCTGAGCCCCCGTCGCCGCCGCTTCATCGACAAGATCGGCTTCGATGCCTGGGACCCCTTCCAGGAGCCCAACGATCCCCTGGATATGCGCGAGGACGCCTCGCGCCGCACCGGGCAGCAACTGGTCAACGAATTCCTGGCCGCCCACAAGGGCGCGTCGAACGAATTCGCCAAGGGCGCCTGGGAAGTGTGCATGGGGGTCATGAACGGCTCGGAAAAGCACCAGGGCATGTACGCCTTTTGCAAATGGTACAAGGAACTGTTGGCCAGGGAAGGCGTCGACGCCGAACTTGGCCCGACCAAATAGAACCGAGGTAAGGAACGCGCATGGAATACACCGCCCAGACTCCCGACGAATTCATCGACGAAATCAAAAAGCGCCTGTCGCAAAACCCCGGCTGCGGCGTGTCCCATTACAACCTGGGCACGGCCTACGTGGCCAAGGGACGGCTGATCGAGGCCGAGGCGGAATTCCACCAGGCCGTGGAATGCTCGCCGGGCCTGGCCGAGGGCTTTGTCCAGCTGGGCGGCCTGGCCATGAACAAGGGCGACCTCGACGGCTGCCTGGAGTGGAACGAGAAGGCCTGCCGGGCCCGGCCCCTTTTCGCCGTGCCCTACGGCAACATCGGCTTCGTGCATCTGCAGCGCGGCGAGGTGGACAAGGCCGAAAAGGCCCTGCGCCGGGCCATCAAGATCGACCCCAAATACGTCCAGGCCATGGCCACCCTCGGCAGCGCGCTGTTCATGAAGGGCGATCTCGAAAGCGCGGAATTTCACAGCACCAAGGCCCTGGAGATCGAGCCCATGTTCGGCCCGGCCCTCAACAACCTGGCCCTTATCGCCATGGAACGCGGCGATTTCGCCAAGGCCAAGGAATTCGTGGAACGCGCCCGCACCACCGGCTACGAACCCCACCCCGACATGGTCCGCGAAATCGAAGCCGCTTTGGCCAAGTAAGAGAGGAAGGGGACGGATATGCTATCCGGGGGGAAACTTTGTCTTACGAAAAGTTTCCCCCCGGACCCCCTTTCAAAAGACTTTTAAAGGGGTAAAAGGGAATTGTGATTTTATCCTTTTCACAAGGATAAGGGATGGAAAACCCCTTGAAGGCACTGCCCCTCCCCATTGAAAACTTTAGGAAGGGGAGAGCGCGAGAGGGGAGAACCCTTTCCTGAAAGGGTTTCCCCTCTCGCACTGTTTCCCTCTTTCTTCCCTTCCTCAAGGATGAACATCCATGACATCGCGTAGGGAACTCATAGCGCGGGTGCGGCAGGCGCTTTTGGGCGACCAGGAAGCCGGGTTGGCGGAACTGGCCGGTGTTGCGGCCAAGACGCGTCTGGGGCCGCTTTTTTCGCTGCTGCTCGATACGGACGCCCTTGTGCGCTGGCGTGCCGTTACCGCCTTTGGCGCGGCCATGGCGGACATCGCCGCCGCCCGCCTGGAGGACGCCCGCGACGTCTGGCGCAACCTCATGTGGCGCGTCAACGAGGAGTCCGGCAACATCGGCTGGGGCATTCCGGAATGCATGGGCGAGACGCTGGCCGTCTGCCCGGTGCTGGCCGCCGACTACCACCGGGTGCTCGTCTCCTATGTCCAGGACATGGAGGGCGACTGCACGTTCATCGACCATGCGCCGCTGCGGCGCGGGGCCTGGTGGGCCGTGGCCCGGCTGGCCGAGGCCGCGCCCGAGCTGGCCGCCCATGGCCTGAAAGAAATCACGGCCGCGCTTGCCGACTGCGACCCGGCCGCCCGGGGCCTGGCCTGCCTGGCGCTTGCCCGCATCAAGCCCGATCCCGCGCGCACGCTGCTGGCCGCGCTTTCGGGTCTGGAACAGGACACGGCCGCGTTCGAGCTGTACGACGGCTGGCAGCTTGGCGAAACCACCGTGGCCGCCCAGGCCGGGGCCGCCTTGGCCGTGCTTCGCCGCTGCGGGTAGCCTGGAAGATCGGGAAGCACGCGTGCGCCGGCGCGATCAGCCGACGCGGCGCAGATAATACAGGCACCAGAGGCTGGCGGCCACGGCGATGGCCCCGGCCACGTTGTCCACGGCATCAAGGCCCATGTGGACGGTGACCAGTCCCCCCACCAACGCCCCCGATCCGATGCCGATATTGTAGATGCCGGAATAGATGGACATGGCCACGTCCGTCGCGTCCGGGGCCACCTTCACCACATTGTACTGCAAGACCAGATTGACGGCGGACATGGCCATGCCCCAGACCGCGCACACCGTCAGCAGCGCGGGCAGGCTTCCCATGACGGGGCGCAGGAGCAGCAGGCACACGGCCGTCAGGCACACCGGTACGGTAAAGGTGGCCAAGGGGTGCTTGGGGTTGCAGCGGATGAACAGATAACACCCCGCAATGCCGGCCAGGCCGAACACGAGCAGCACCAGGGTCGCGAAATCCTCGCTGCCCCGGGCCACCCGGGTGATGAACGGCTCGATGTACGTGTAGCCCGTGAAATGGCCGGTAATCAGCACCACGGTCAAAATATACAGGCCGACAAGGGCCGGACGTTTGAAAAGGCTCGGCAGGCTTTTGAAATTTCCGGCGTGCCGGCTCGGCATCACGGGGAGTTGGCGCATGAGCGCCGCCATGGCCACAAGCGCCATGGCGCCGATGCAGACGAACGTCATGCGCCAGCCCAGATGCAGGCCGATCACCCGCCCGAGCGGCAGGCCCATCACCAGGGCCACGGCCGATCCCATGGACAGGATGCCGAGCGCCCGGGATTCGTAATTTTTCGGCGCCACGCGGATGCCCATCGGGATGACGATGGACCAGAATATGGAATGGGCGCAGGCCACGCCGATGCGCGAGAGCAGCAGGACGTAATAGTTGCCGGCCAGACCGGAAACGACATGGCTGGCGATGAAGACCAGGAACACGTTGCGCAGCAGCCCGCGCCGCTCCATTTTGGCGCAGGCGAGCATGAGGGGCAGGGAAAGGATCGCGACCATCCAGGCGTAGATGGTGACGAGCTGTCCGGCCTTGGCCGTGGTGACGTCCAGGGATTGCGCGATGTCGCCCAACAACGAGATGGGCGCGAATTCCGTCGTGTTGAAGACAAAGGTGGCGAACGCCAAAAGGATGACCGGGAGCCAGTCCCGGCGTTGCGGCTCGTCTGCGGACATTTTCCCACCTCTACCGCGCTGGCTGCCGGGCGGGCACAGGGGTTTCGGGGCGCTTTCGTTTCAAGAGGGCGGAGCATTCGCCAGAGCAGCCCCGGAGCCCAGGGTTCCTACGCGCGGCCTGCCCCGTCGTCCAGCCCGGGGGCGACTGTCCCCGGCGGCCTGTAACCGCCGTCTTGCCGCGCCCGACTGCCTGTCCAGAAACGGGACACCGTCCCTGCGGAGGTTTTTCGTGCGTTACAAAGCTTTGCTGACAAAAGCCCTCGCCATAGCCGTGCTGCTCCTGGCCGTGGCGTCGGGCGTCCACGCCGCCGAGCTTCCGGCGCAACTCTCCCAGCCGCCCGAGAAGCTGGCCGACGCCTCTCTGCGCGACGTGGCCGCCCATGTGGCCCTTTCGCCGAAGGAAAAGGGCGCCATGCGTCCCATCCTGATCGAACAAACCAAAAAGCGCCAGGACATCGCCCGCGCCCGCCTGGCCACCAATCCCGGCATGGCCGGTATGCTGGCCCTGCGTAAGGACCTGCGCGCCCTGGCCGATGAAACCGACGCCAAGCTGGCGGCCGTGTTGCCCCCGGAGAAGATGACTCAGGTGCGCGCGTACCGCGAGGAGCGCCTCAAGGCGGCGCGGGCCAGAGTCCAGGTGGCTCGTCGCGGCGGCCAGGGGGAAACTTTTTGAAAAAAGTTTCCCCCTGGACCCCCTTCAAAAACTTTCAACGGTAAATATATCAGTATGATGTGTAGTGTTATTCACATTGGGAGGCGGGGGCTCAGGCAATGTGCTGTCGCTCCAACCGATCAGGAATTGCCTTTGTCGTATGGATCGCTTGGCCGTCTGTCCGAGCCGGATCGGCGGCAGTGCCAGGACTGCTCCCGCTTTGGAGATGCGTGATCTGGGTCGCCTTGGGGGGGCGTGGCGGCGAAGGCGTATTCTTCAAATATGCGCCGCGCGCCGCCACGCCCCCCCCAAGGCGACCAACAGCTAGCTGCCAGCGACCAACCAGCCGCCGCCGATCAACCGCCAGCCAAGAGAACAACGCAAACGGCATCCCGCGTTGGCCGCGCCAGGGGATGCCCTTGCGCTGGCTTCCTGAGAGGGGCAAGCAAGGTCCTTGTCATTTTTTAGCAAATTTTAATGTTTCTTAAATATTACGGTTGGATAATGCCATTGCCTCGGAAGAAGGGAGGAAAAACACTTTTTTTTCTTGACCGAAGGATAAAAAGGATTATTTTTGTCTCATATCGAAACCGCGTCTGTTCCCGGTTGACCGCAACCGCACTGAGGAGGAATGCCATGCAGACCCAGACCGATCTGTCCAATCTGGTCATCGATTGGAATATGACCCCGGAAGACGCTGTGACCCTGTATTTGGAATGGGGCAACAACTCCTGGTACGCCGAACATAAGCCGGTCACGGGAAAGCACGACTTCTCCACCTATTTCGTGGTCAACACCTGGTCCGGCAAGCCCGAATTGAGCCTTGTGCGGCGCAATTCCGAGGATTGCGTGGAACTGGCCACCTTCGATCTCCCCGAGGATCTGGCCCGGGATTTCATGGAGGAGCAGGGCGGCAACAAGGGCGTGTACGCGCCGAATGAAGCCATCAAGGAGTGGCTGCAACGCACCCACTTCAATTAGAATTTCGGTCGATATTTCCGCAAACCTTCTCCGAAACCCCCGCACCATACCCCTCACGCCCTGACGCGACCCCGGGAGGATAGGCCCCGAGGTCGCGTCCTTCTTTGTGCCGGCGGGGCTTGCCCGGTCCGGGCGAAGCTGCCACACTGTCCCCCATGCTCCTGGCCATCGTCTCCGATATTCACGCCAATCTGGAAGCCTTCGAGGCGGTTTTGGCCGATATCGACCGTCATGCCCCGAAGGCCATCGTGAGCCTCGGCGACAATATCGGCTACGGGCCCGACCCGGCCGAAGTGCTGCGGCTTTTGGCCCGGCGCGGCATCCCGAGCGTTCGCGGTAACCACGAATGGGCCGTGGCCGATGCGTCCCGGGAACGCCTGTTCAACTCCCAGTCCCTGGAAGCGCTCGTGCGCACCCGGGAACTGCTGCCGCCGGAGCTTGTCGCGCGCATCGCCGAGCTGCCCACCTCGCTTGCCCTGTACGGCTGCCGTTTCGTCCACGGCCTGCCGCCGAACGACACCACGACGTACCTGTTCGAGGCCGGCGACACGACCCTGCGTCGGGCCTTCGCCCGAACGCCCGAACGCGTCTCCTTCGTCGGCCACACCCACATGCTGGAGGCGGCAAGCCTGACCGGTCGCGACGTTTTTCGCTACGAACTGTCCCTTGGCGACAACCCGCTGCCGCTCTCCCAGGGCCATATCGTCAATGTGGGCGCGGTGGGGCAGCCCCGCGACGGCGACAACCGGGCCAAATACGGCCTTTACGACGATGCCTCCGGCATGCTGACCATCCGGGCCGTGCCCTACGACATCGAGGCCGTGGTCAAAAAAATCATCGCCCGGGGCCTGCCCCGCCGCTACGCCGACAGGCTGCGGTGACGCACGGCGCGCGACGCGGAGGGGAGAGAATGCCTCCGGCGGCCAGGAGGGGCGCTGCCCCTCCTGGACCACCCCGCCGGGAGGCCGAGGGCCCCCCGGTCCCCCCTTCCTGCCGGGGACGGTTTTCCTGGCGTACCGCCAGGAAAGCCGCCCCCGGCAATAAAGGGAGAACGAGAGGAACCACGCGCACCGGGCGCGGTCCATTAGAAGTTTTTGAAAGGGGTCCAGGGGGAAACTTTTTTCAAAAAGTTTCCCCCTGGCCTCGGGTTGCCAAGTGGAGAACGGGCGATTAGGTGAGGAAAGGAGGAGGCCCCATGAAGGCGCAAACGCAACTTTTACAGCAGGTGCTTGAGCTCGATCCCGTGTCGCGGGCCGAGTTGATCGATGCCGCGCTGGCGAGTTTCGACGCCGACGGCGCGCAAGCCATCGACGCGGCCTGGGGGCGCGAGGCCGAATCCAGGATCGACGCCTACGAGGCCGGCCAGGTGGGTGCTCGTGGCGCGCGGGATGTCTTCGAGGGCCTGTCCCGCTAGCGCGGCATGCGGGCGCTTTTTCTCGATCCGGCCGCCCGGGAGCTTGAAGCGGCTGTGGCCTATTACAATGCCGAATGCCCTGGCCTGGGGTTCGAATTCGCTGCGGCCGTAAAAGAGACGTTGGCCCGTATTCTGGCCAACCCGGATGCATGGCAGGCGCTGTCCGCAAGAACCCGTCGCTGCCGCGTCGCCCGTTTCCCCTATGGCCTCATCTATCAAAAGCGCACGGACTGTATTCTCGTCGTCGCGGTCATGCACCTGCGCAGACATCCTGATCATTGGAAGGACCGGGCATCCCCTGCCCCCCGTTGAAAGTTTTTGAAGGGAGTCCCGGGGGAAACTTTTTGAAAAAAGTTTCCCCCGGGCCGCCGGAGGCATTCTTTCTTCATGCGCAGTATCGACAAATATCCCATTCTCGGCGTGCTTGGCCGTGGCGGCATGGGCGCGGTGTTTCGGGCCCGGGTGCCGGTCGTGGACCGCATCGTGGCCTTAAAGCTCCTGCGTCCCAACGAGATGACCCTGGCTTTGTGGGGCCGTGAGCGCGTGCTTACGACCTTTCGCGACGAGGCCGCGCGCCTGGGCTCGATCCGCCACAAGAACGTGGTCGGCGTGTTCGATTACGGACAGGCCGGGGAGTGGCCCTATTTCGTCATGGAGTATTACGGCGAATCCTTGGGCGCGATCATGGGCGAGACCTACCGGGTCGAGGACCCGAGCCGAAGGCTTCCGGTCCTGCGGGCCGTGGGCTACGCCAGACAGCTTCTTACGGGACTGGCCAGACTTCATTTCGCCGGCATCGTCCACCGCGACGTCAAGCCTTTCAACCTGCTCGTCACCGACGACGACGTGGTGAAGATCACGGACCTGGGCCTGTCCAAGGTGCGCGGCGAGACGTATCGCGGCCCGGACAACATGAAGGTCGGCTCGCCCTATTACGCCGCGCCGGAGCAGGAGGACGACCCGGACGCGGCCGACGCCAGGTCCGATCTCTATGCCGTGGGGGTGACTTTTTTCCGCATGCTGACCGGCCGGCTGCCAGAGCCCGGGACCGGCGGCGTGGCGGATGGGGAAGTTGACGCCGGGGACGAGTTCGACGGGCTTTTCGCCCGGTCCCTGGCCGAACGCCCCCGGGACCGCTTTGCCGATGCCGGCGAGATGGCCGAGGCGCTCGAGGTCTGCGCGGCGGGCTGGTCGCGGCGCATGGAGGGAGTGTGCGCCGGAGGCGGGGCGTTTTTGGCCGCGTCGGACAACCATCCGGACGCCGCGTCCCTGCGCCGCGAACCGGCCATGGTGTCGGTGCACGAGGCGCGGGAGGCCTTCGGGCTGGACGTGCTGTGGCGGCCGCAAAGCTGGTGGCCGGGGAATTTCGAGCCGGACGGGGAAGGCGTGCTGCGTGACCCGGCAAGCGGTCTGGCCTGGATGCGCCGGGCCGCGCCCTACGGCCTCACTTGGCAGGAAGCGGCGGTCTACGTGGACCGGCTCAACGCTTCCCGCGCCGGCGGCCATGCCGACTGGCGGCTGCCGACCATGCCGGAGCTGGCCACACTCTTGCGCCCGGAACCCACCGGCGAGGGCTACTGCCTGCCGGCGGCCTTCAGCCAGCCGGTGCGCCGGGTGTGGAGCGCGGACCGGGCCAACTACGCCAGCGCCTACGCGGCGGACGTGGAACTCGGCTACGTGACCCGGGCCGATTTCTGTTGCCCCATATCGGTCCGCGCTGTGCGATAGGGAAGGGTGAAGAAGGTGCGAGAGGGGAACCCTTTTTGAAAAAAAGTTCCCCTCTCGCGCTCTCCCCTCCCCAAAACTTTTAACGGTTACAACTGGATAGCCTGTGGTGTCTCGTAACTGTTAAGAGTCTTTGGAAGGGGGGCCTGGGGGGAGAACCTTTCTGCAAGAAAGGTTTCCCCCCAGCTCCTCTAAATTGGGCATTTTTCCTTGGTCGGGAGTTTTTTCCCGGTCAGGCGCTTGTAGAGGAATTCCTCCACGGGTTTGCCGCCGAGTTTTTCCAGCTCGATTTCTGCCCGGGCCGCGCCTCTGTGTCCGCCGGCCGAGCCGATGTCGCCGAACATTTTGGACGCCACGTGCCCCATGTTGCGCCCGATGCCGTCGCCCCGGAAAATCACCACCACCTGCTTTTTGATCACCCCGCACAGCATGTTCCAGGACAGCCCGTGCACCCGGGCGAAAAAGTCCGCCAGCATGACCAGGATGTCCGGGCTCTCCAGGCTGTCCATGTACACGAACAGGCCTCGTTGGCCGATGAAGCGCATCTTGCGGAAGGCCTTGGAAAAATACTTGAGCCAGTGGCGGTGGTACTCGCTGGAGATGATCTTGCGCACGACCTGCATGTCCGCGCTTTTGGCCAGATAGCTGAACGCCTTGACGTCGGCCTCCACAAAATGGCGCTCGAAGCTCTGGGTATCGGTCTTGATGCCGTAGACCAGGGCCGTGGCCAGCAGTTTTCCCGGCCGGATGTGCATGTTGTAGAGATACTCGGTCATGATGCTGCTGGTCGCGCCGTAATCGGGCCGGATATCGGCGAAGGCGGCCTTGATCGGAAATTCGGACTTGATCGGATGATGGTCGATGATGAGGCTGAAGTCGCAGATCTTGAAATCCGGATGGTGGGTGGGCTGGGAGTCGACCATGGCGAAATGGTCGTATTGCGCCTTGACCTCCGGGGTGAGCATGACGTTGGGGATGCGTAGAAAGCGCATCATGGCCAGGTTGTCGGGGCGCTTGATCTCGTTGACCCGGGCGATGCCGACGTCGGCCACCCGGTGGACCATGATGCGCCGCAGGGCCATGGCCGAGGCCATGGCGTCGGGATCGGCGTTGATGACGATGAGCCACTTGTCGTCGCGCCCGAACATCTGCGTCAGCCGTGTCACCTCGTTGGTCAATTTGCGAAAATAGCTCATGCGGCATTTCCCTTGAGCGTTATGGCGCAGCCGGCCACGATAAGGCGCACGTCGGCCGCCATGGCGGCCACGGTCTGATTGAGCGTTCCGAGGGCGTCCGCGAAACGGCGCGTTGCGGCGTCGGCGGCGATGCCGCCCAGTCCTGTTTCGGTGCTCACCACGATCAGTTCCGGCCCGGCGGGGTCGGCGTAGGGCGTCATGCCGAGGCTAAGGGCCGCGTGTAGCGGTTGCATTACAGTTGTGTCATGGCAGGCGAACAGCCAAAAGTCCAGGCTGTCCAAAAGCACGGCGCCGCCGCGCGCCGCCTCGCGGGCCAGCACGCCCATGGCGCCCTCGCCGGCCTCGATGACGGCCACGGAGGCCGGTCGGGCTTTTTTATGGGCGGCGATGCGCTCCCGGAAATCGAAATCCAGGGCCCGGCCGGTGGCCACCACCCGGTGGGGCGGCGCGGCGGCAAGAAGCAGCCGGTCGCCGAGGGCCGATTTGCCGGATTTGACGCCGCCGAGCAGGAGCCGGATCACGCCTTGTCCCCGCAGGCGGCCTCGGACGTCTTGCCGCAGGTCAGGGCGTCGAGCACGGCCATGCTCTCCACCAGATGGAACGGGGCGAAAACTTCCAGCACCACCGTGCGCGGGCGCAGGTTGCCGAGCATCCAGACGAGGACGTCGCGGCCTTCCGGGGACAGGCAGGTCAGGGTGCGGTGGGCATGGCTGCGGCCCGGGGGCGGACCTTCGGCCCCGAAGGGCGAGTAGACGTGGAGCATGCGCGTACGCTCGACGAGTTCGGCCCGGTCGGTCGGCAACGTCTGGCCCAGGGCCAGCATGTGGCCGAGATCGAGACACACGCCGCAGCCGGCGGCCACGGCCATGTCCAGCACGTCCTCGGGCGAGGCGTCCTCGGTATTTTCCAGCAGCAGCGTGGCGGGATCGCGGCCCGTGACCGCCATGGCGGCCAGAAAATCCTCCAGATCGGTCAGGCTTCGGGGCGGGTGGAGCACCATGGCCCAGGGCGAGAGATGGGCGGTTTTGGTCAGCAGCCCTTCCATGGCCGTGAACGCGCCCGTGCCGCCGCGTTCCCAGGGCAGGTCGAAGGGGAGGTGCAGATGGTAGGCCAGGCCGTAGGTCTTTTGGGGCAGGTCGTCCGGCCCGTAGGCCAGGCAGCTGTCGAGTTCCAGCAGATACAGGCCGACTTCGGGCACGGTGCGGGCCAGTCGTCGACAATTGACTTTGGCGGTTTCCGGCCACACGCAGCTCGGGGCCGCCAGCCGCCAGGCCGCAGGGCAGTTGTAATTTTGTATCATATCGAAAATATTGATTATAAAAAACGATTGTGAAAGCTTGAGCGTCCGGAAGTTCGGGCGTATGAAGTGCCGGTTGTCATTATGTGAGCGGCCAGTCGGTGCGCCGCGTTTGCAATGGCGGATGCATCCCGCCGGTGTTTCAAGGTGATGGTGTCATGCGACAAATTCGTAATTTCATGCAGCATTTTTTCAACCCGCTGCACGTGTATTGCCGGTTGCAGGACCTTGGCGTCAAGGCGCCGACGGCCCATCGGATGTCCCGGGCCTACGAACGCTATCTGTGGCGATTCATCTGGTAGGCGCGTCCGCGTCGAAAAGCCCCAGCTGTTTGACCTGGCTGACCGTGCGCGCCCGCAGCGCCCGGCGCCGCACCCCCCCGAGATCAAGGTTTTCCAGAAACCGCGAACGCTTGAGCATGAGCCTGCGACCGAAAAGATCGCGACGCAGGGCATGGGAGAGGAACAGGCGGCTTTTGGCCCGGGTGAGCCCGACGTAAAAAAGCCGCCGCTCCTCCTCCTCGTCCATCTGTCCGGCCAGGTGCCCGGGTTTGCCGCTTAAAAAGTCCGAACCGGCAAAGGGCAGGATGCCGTCTTCCAGGGCCGGCAGAAACACGGCCGCGAATTCCAGCCCCTTGGCCGCGTGCAGGGACATGATGCGCACCTTCTGGGCGCGTTTGCCCACCAGCTCCAGTTCGGTCTGGGTGGCCACGTGGTTGAGCAGTCCGGCCCAGCCGTCGTGGGCGTCGAAGCCCCGGCACAGATCCCGAAATTCCGGTCCCTGCCAGAACAGGCGGTCGAAAGGCGCGATGTCGCCAAGGTAGGCCGACAGCCCCAGCGGTCCCTTGGCCAGCACCCGGTCGGGCAGGGTAGGCGGCTTTTCCACGTCCGCCGGCGCGGGCAGGCCCAGGAGGCGTCCGGCCGCGGCCAGAAGCAGCCGCACCCGGGGCTCGTTCCAGTAGGCGTCGGCCTCGGGCGCGGCGCAGGGGATGCCGAAGCGTTCGAGGCTCTTGCGGATGGGGCCGATGAGCCCGGAAAAACGCACCAGCACGGCCAGATCGCCCGGGGCCAGGGTGTCGGCGGACAGGTCGCGGGCCAGGGTCAGCGAGGTGCCGCCGAGAAGCGCCTGGATGCGCTCGCCCATCCAGCCGGCCTCGCCGGCGGCGGTCGGGGCCTCGAAAAGCTGTATCTCGCTGGCCACGGGTGTTTCGGAACTGAGGCGCGAGATAAGCGGCGCGCGGCCCGGAAAAAGTCCGGCGGCCAGGTTCAGGATCGGCTGGGTGGAGCGGTAGTTCTCGGCCAGGGTGGCGACTTCCAGATCCGGCCAGGCCGCGAGCAGTTCGGCCCGCACCCCCGGGGCCGCGCCCCGGAAGCCGTAGATGGACTGGTCCGGGTCGCCGATGGCGAAAAGGCTGGCCCGGTCGCGCCCGACCAGGGCGGCGATCACGGCCAGTTGCAGCGGCGTCAGGTCCTGGACCTCGTCCACCAGCACATGGGTGCAGGTCGGCTGTTCGCTGCCGGCGACAAGCTTTTCCAGCCAGAATTCCAGCAGATCGGTGAAATCGAGCAGGTTCCAGTCGGCTTTCTGCCGGGCGTAGCGGTCGGCATAGAGCCCGGGGCCGGCGGTGTCGGCCGGGGGGAGCGGTGTGAGCCGTTCCCGGGCCAGGGACAGTTCGCGCCAGGCGGCCCGCAGCCGGGCTCCGGAAAGTTCCGGGTTGACCGTGGCAAAAAGGCGTCTGGCGGCTTCTTCGGAGAGGAGCACCGGTTCCTGGCCGCCGGAGGCGGTCCAGGAGGCCAGGGCCAGGGCGTGCAGGGTGTCGGCCCGGGGCAGGGCGGCGTTTTCCGAGGCGCTCTCCACGGCGTCTTCGGCGACGCCGGCGTCGCGGGCCAGCCGCTCCCGGAGTTCCCCGGCCGCCCGGCGGGTAAAGGTCACGGCCAGGATGTCGTCCGGCGGCACGCCGGCATCGAGCAGGGCCCGGATCTTGGCCAAAAGCGTATGGGTCTTGCCCGTGCCCGGTCCGGCGACCACCAGCTGGTGGCGGGCCTGGGACGAAACGGCCGCGCGCTGGGCTGGGTTGAGGCCCCGGTCAAAGGGCTTCGGCGGGGCCGGCTCTGCGACTCCTTTCGGCGCGGGGGGTGGGTCCGAGGGCGGATCGTCCTCCACGGCCGGTTCGCGGGCGGTCTTGGTCCTGTCCGGCGTCGGCGGCACGGCCAGAAAACGGCCGACCTTGAGCTCGCGGCGTTCCTCGGGGGTGAAAACCGCGATGCGGCCGTACTGGCCGTCGAATCCGGGCGTGCGCAAGACCCGGCCCCGGCGCATGCGGCTGACGGCCTCGGCCAGGGCGGTGCTCACCCGGCCGATCTCCTCGGCCGGAGCCTCGCGCAACACGGTCAGTTCCGCGCCGAAGCGGGCCAGCATCCGGGCCACCAGCCCATGGGCCTTGGCCGTCTTGGGCCCGACGCCCATGACCTCGCCGGCCAGCTCGTCCAGGGGAATAAGCGACGTGAACCCGGGCATGCCTTCCGGCCGCACGGGCTCGGCGCGGTCGGCCAGATCGAGCACCCGGTGCAGCACGCCGAGGGTCATGGGCTTGCCGCACACCGGGCACAGCCCGCCCCGGGCCTTGGCTTCGGCCGGCTCCATGACCACGCCGCATTCCCTATGGCCGTCGAGGTGGTATTTGCCCTCTTCCGGGAAAAATTCCACGGTGCCGCAAAATTTCGGCCCGACACCCTGGCCGCGAAGCGCCCGGTAGATGCCCTCGAAAGAGGGGTCGCCGGAAAAGATGTTGCATTCGCGGCCGAGCTTTTCGCCGGAATGGGCGTCGGAGTTGGAGATCATCCGGAAGCGGTCCAGGGCCGACAGCGTCCAGTTCATCTCCGGGTCCGAGGACAGCCCGGTCTCCATGGCGAAGATTTCCCTGGCCAGGGACCCGTAGCACTCCTCCACCGAATCGAAGCCCGACTTGGAGCCGAAAAGCGAGAACCACGGCGTCCAGATATGGGCCGGCACGAGAAAGGCCAGCGGGTCGGTCTCAAGCGTCATCTCCAGCAGATGGCGGCTGTCGAGGCCGAGGATCGGTCGGCCGTCGGAGGCCAGGTTGCCGACCTTGGCCAGCTTGGCATTGAGCTTTTCGGCCGCCTCGAAGGAGGGCATGTAGACGAGGTTGTGGACTTTGCGGACCTTGCCGCCGCGTTTGTAGATGGAGCTTATTTCCGCCGAAAGCAAAAAGCGCACCCGGCCGGCCGGATGCGCGTCGGGCAACCAGGGTATTTCCCCGGCCAGGCCCTTGGGATCATCGAGGCGCAAAAGCCCGCTCCCGTCCGGAGTCAGGGCTGCCTTGAGCTCGTCGAGCCAGCCCGGGTGGGTGAAGTCCCCGGTGGCCACCACGGTGAGCCCCTTGATTTCGCCCCAGGCGGCCAGGTTGTACGGGGTCAGCCCCTTGCTGGTGGCTCTGGAATAGCGGGAATGGATATGCAAATCGGCGAGGTACTGCTCCATGGACTTTGGCATACAGGGATTGGCCAACTGCGGCAAGCGTCGTGCGGGGCGTTACCGGCGTAACGCCGGATCGCCGCATGGTTGCAGCGGCGCGGACACAAAGGAAAGAGGGGATGCGGCGGCGGTCCCGGAAAACGTCACGGGCCGGCACACGCGCCGCGTTCGCGCCTGCCGGCCCGTTTGGCGACTGTTGGGGCGTTTACGGCCTCGCGGCGACGGCGGCCTGCCGGATGGCGGCGTAGACTTCGAGCGGTCCCTGGCCGTTTTTCTCGCTTATGGTCTTGATGGTGGCGTCGGGTGTGGCCGCGATGCCGCGGTCCTTGAGCCCGGCCACGATGCGCGCCGTGTCGAGGCCGTAGGTCTGGCACAGGTCGGACAGGCTGCGGTTGCCGGTGCCGGGCGGCGGCAGCTCCGGCAGTTCCTTGCCCGTATCGGGTGCGAAGGCCTGGTAGAGCTTTTGCGGCGAGACGCCGTAGCGCCGTGACAGTGAGAGCAAGGTGGCGTCCGGCGCGGCCGCGTCGTAGCCGGCCTTTTTGAGGCCCTTTACAATGACCTCCGGCGTCAGGCCGAGCTTGGGCGCGAGCGAGGCCAGGGGAGAAAGTTCGGCATGGCCGTAGGGCGGTTCGCCGTACAGCCGGGCCGCGCGTTCCTTGAAATAGTCGCTGCCGGCCAGGAAGGTCGAGAAGGGCGGCAGCCCGGCATAGGTGCCGAGCCCCACCAGCAGCACGATGGCGCAGGCCGCAACAAAGGCCGGCGTGACGATCACCAGTTTTCTGGCCCGGCTCAGATAGGCCACAATGGCCTTCCAATTGTAATAGGCATGAAGCGCCAGGGCGAGAAGAAACAGCATGCCCAGGTTGACGTGCAGGTTGCCCCACTGCGTCTTGTCGAGGCCGAAAAGCGTCCAGTCGGACCAGTAGGCGACGCGTCCCTGGGGAGCGATGTACAAGATAAGGCTGGTGATGATGGTCAGGACAAATGCGAGCAGCGCGACAAGGGACGTTAACTTGCGCATCATGATCCTCCGTTGTGTCGGGGCTTTTCGTCAGAGTCCCTGGAAGGGGAATCACTGAACCGGTTTTTATTTTTTCCGTGTGCAGCCTTGCAGCTTCTGCGTCGAAGACTTTCCACCCGGGATTTGTGTTTGGCCGCTGTCCCCCTCTGTTGTTGGGAGGGGCGTGTTGTGTCGCTTGGATGCACAAAATATAGAACCGTTTTTTGTGCATAGGGCAATAGCAACAACCGGGCCAAGGGGAATATCGCGCGGCGACGGGAGTTTTTTATACAGAGGTCGAAAATGCGTATGGATTTTAAACAGTGGCGTGTGTGAAAAATATACTAATATTAGAGTATATTACTATGAAATGCGACAGGGAGCGACCCGCGGCCGGGGACTTGCGAGAGGAGGGGATGCGGACGGGCGGATGCTGGGCACAAAAAAAGGGGGACGCCGAAGCGCCCCCCCGAGTATCCGTGGGATGCGTCGCTGCCTAGTTGCCTTCGGCGGCGTGGTGCATCTTGATCTCGACCTTGTTGGTGAGACCTTCGTAGTACTTGCGCAGCTTGACCAGGACTTCGTCGCGGCCAAAGTGATCCGGAATCTCGCCGCCCTCGGACAGCATTTTGCGCAGCTTGGTGCCGGACAGGATGACGCGGTCTTCCTTGGTGTGCGGGCA
Source organism: Desulfovibrio sp. JY (assembly GCA_021730285.1). NCBI lineage: Bacteria > Pseudomonadati > Thermodesulfobacteriota > Desulfovibrionia > Desulfovibrionales > Desulfovibrionaceae > Desulfovibrio > Desulfovibrio sp. JY. Next base: position 756,306 of record CP082962.1, on the reverse strand, counting down.
GGTGCGCAGGGAAGCCATGCCGTCGCACTTGTAGCAGTAGAAGGTCCAGTCGATCTTCAGCGGCTGGCAGAGCAGGGCCTGGCCGGCCTTGGGGGCCTTGCCGTCGGCATAGGGAATGCGGTCGAAGATTTCCTGAGCCTCGAACATGCCGTAGAAGTCGCCGACGCCGGCGTGGTCACGGCCGATGATCATCTTGTTGACGCCGTAGTTCTGGCGGAAGGTGGCGTGGAGCAGGCCTTCGCGGGGACCGGCATAACGCATGTCGAGGGGATAGCCGCCCTGGACCACGTTCTTCTCGACGAAGTAGTGCTTGACCAGGGTGTCGATGCAGTCGACGCGCACTTCGGCCGGGATGTCGCCGGGCTTCAGGTTGCCGATCAGCGAGTGGATGATGACGCCGTCGCAAACTTCGATGGCGATCTTGCACAGGTACTCGTGGGAGCGGTGCATGGGGTTACGCAGCTGCAGAGCGGCGACGTTGGCCCAACCACGCTCGTCGAAGATGGCGCGGGTCTCGGCCGGGCGCAGGTAGACGCCCTTGTACTTGGTCGGGTACTCGCCCTCGGACAGGACGTTGACCGGACCGGCCAGGCAGACGTCCTTGCGGGCCATGACCATCTTGACGCCCGGATGGTCCTCAAGGGCGACCTTCCAGAACTTGTCGTCGGCGGAGTCGTCGCCGTGGCCCTTGTAGACCAGCTCGGATTCCCACTTCTTGTCGGCTTCGGTCATCTCGAACTTTTCGGTGACCTTCATGGTGGCGTAGATTTCGCCGTTGCGCTCGAGGGTGATCTCCTCGCCCGCCTTGATCCCGGCGGCGTCTTCCTTGGTAACCGCCAGCATGACGGGAACCGGCCAGAAGGTGCCATCGGCCAGGGTCATCTTCTCGACGACGCTCTTCCAATCGGCCTTGGTCATGAAGCCTTCGAGGGGCGAAAAGCCGCCGATGCCGATCATGATCAGGTCGCCCTTTTCCTGGGCGGTGATCTCGACCTTCTTCAGGCCAGCGGCCTTCTTGAGCTCGGCTTCCTTCGCAGCGCCCTCGAGCAGGCGAATGACCAGACCTTTGCCTCCATGCGGCGGAACCAATTTGGACATGTAGCGCCTCCTTACCGGTGATTTTGTTTAACGTTTCCGCGTTATCCGTGGGTGGCCGGATGTAGTACCGGAGCCGGCCGTCCCCATGAGTGCGCTTCGTATACACCAGGGCCAGGGGAATACCAAGTGAAAAATGTGTCAAACACCACGAAAATGTCTCTAGGCCATGCCGCAACGGGCGGTTTTCGCTTCCGGCCCCCCGCCGGCCCCTCGCCCGCATTGACCTCGACACCACCTTCCATTATGTGCCTAGCCGACTCCTGGCGTCGCTTCGCCAAAGGCCCCCTCATCCTATGGACATCGCTCGCATCCGAAATTTCAGCATCATTGCCCACATCGACCACGGCAAGTCGACTCTTGCCGATCGCATTCTCGAACTCACCGGCGTCATTACCGCCAGGGAGATGCGCGAGCAATACCTCGACCGCATGGACATCGAGCGGGAACGCGGCATTACCATCAAGGCCCAGACGGTGCGCATTCCCTACAAGGCCGCCGACGGGACCGACTACATCCTAAACCTCATCGACACGCCCGGCCACGTGGACTTTTCCTACGAGGTCTCGCGCAGCCTCGCCGCCTGCGAGGGGGCGCTGCTGGTGGTCGACGCCACCCAGGGCGTGGAGGCCCAGACCCTGGCCAACGTGTTTTTGGCCCTGGACAACGACCTGGAGATCATCCCGGTCCTCAATAAGATCGACCTGCCGAGCGCCGACCCCGAGGCGGTCAAGGCCGAGATCGAGGAGGCCATCGGGCTTCCCTGCGCCGACGCCGTGTCCGTTTCGGCCAAGACCGGGGCCAACGTGGACAAGGTCCTCGAACAGATCATCACCAAGATTCCGCCGCCCAAGGGCGACGCCGCCGCGCCGCTCAAGGCCCTGATCGTCGACTCCTGGTACGACTCCTACCAGGGCGTCGTGGTCCTGTTCCGGGTGGTCCAGGGCACGGTGACGCATGGCCAGCGCATCAAGATGATGTCCACGGGCGCGACCTTCGAGGTCATCCGCCTGGGCGCGTTTTCCCCGGGGCCCATCGACATCCCGAGCTTCGGGCCGGGCGAAGCCGGCTTTTTGTGCGCTAACATCAAGACGCTGACCGACGCCCGCGTGGGCGACACCGTCACCGCGGCCGAGGACGGCGCAACCGAGGCCCTGCCCGGGTTCAAGGAAATCAAGCCCATGGTCTTTTGCGGCCTGTACCCGGTGGACGCGGCCGAGTACGAGGTTTTAAAGACCGCCCTGGAAAAGCTGCGCTTAAACGACGCCGCATTCACCTACGAGCCCGAGACGTCCCAGGCGCTCGGATTCGGCTTTCGCTGCGGCTTTCTGGGGCTGCTCCACATGGAGATCATCCAGGAGCGGCTGGAGCGCGAGTTCGGGGCCAACCTCATCGCCACCGCGCCCTCGGTCATCTACAAGGTGGAAACGCTCTCCGGCGCGACCATCTCCATCGAGAACCCGAGCAAACTGCCCAAGACCCAGGAAATCGCCACCCTCTACGAGCCCTATGCACGCCTCGAGATCCACACCCCCAACGAGTACGTGGGCGGCGTGTTCAAGTTGTGCGAGGAAAAACGCGGCATCCAGAAGGACGTGCGCTATCTCACGGCCAGCCGCGTCATCATCACCTATGAACTGCCGTTCGCCGAGATCGTCTACGACTTTTTCGACCGGCTCAAGTCCGCCACGCGCGGCTACGCGTCCCTCGACTACGAGATCATCGACTACCGGGCTTCCGACCTGGTCAAGCTCGACATCATGATCAACGGCGACCCGGTCGACGCGCTGGCCGTCATCGTGCACCGCGACAACGCCTACCATTACGGCCGGGCCCTGGCCCTGAAGCTCAAGCGCGTTATCCCGCGCCAGCTCTTCGAGGTCGTGATCCAGGCGGCCATCGGCACCAAGATCATCGCCCGCGAGCGAAACGCGCCCATGGGGAAAAACGTCACGGCCAAATGTTACGGCGGTGACATCACACGGAAACGTAAACTCTTGGAAAAGCAGAAGGAAGGCAAGAAGCGCATGAAGCGCATGGGCAACGTGGAACTGCCCCAGGAAGCCTTCCTGGCGGCGCTCAAGGCCGGAGACGACTAACCGGCCCGCCTTTTCCAAACCTCCGACCACGGCCGGGGCGTCCGCGCGCGGCTCGCGCGGGCCTGCCCGTCCCGCCGCCCCCGAAAACAAGGAATCACGACGATGAACCCGAGATGGCAAAAGCTGCTGTTGGAATATCTTGAAGCCCTGGCCGTAGCCCTGGTGCTGGCCTTCGTCATCCGCACCTTCGTGGTCCAGGCCTTCAAGATCCCCTCCGGCTCCATGCTCGATACGCTGCTTATAGGCGACCACCTGCTGGTCAACAAATTCCTCTACGGCACCCGCATCCCCTTTACCGACAAGTCCATTTTGCCCCTCGAAAATCCCCAGCACGGGGACGTCATCGTCTTCGAGTTTCCCGAGGACACCTCCAAGGACTTCATCAAGCGCATCATCGGCGTGCCCGGCGACGTGCTGGAGATGAAGGACAAGGTCGTCTACAGAAACGGCCAGAAGCTCGACGAGCCCTACGTCAAGCACACCGATCCGGGCATCCAGGCCCGGCGCGACAATTTCGGTCCCATCACCGTGCCGCCCGGAAAATACTTCGTAATGGGCGACAATCGCGACGAATCCTACGATTCCCGCTTCTGGGGCTTCGTGGACAAGGACAAGATCCGGGGCAAGGCCTGGGTCATCTACTGGTCCTGGGACGGCCCGTCCGACATTCGCTGGAGCCGCATCGGCCGCCTTGTGCGGTAGATAGGGATGCCTCCGGCGGCCGGGAGGGGCGTTGCCCCTCCCGGACCACCCTACCGGGGGGCCACGGGCCCCCCGGTCCCCCCGACTCGGCTTTGGTCGGGTTGAGCCGGGAACGGATAAAGGAAGCATTCTTTTTTTCTTGAAATGCGGCGCTTCGCCGCTGGCGCGGTTGTTGCCGCAATCGGCCCGGTGTCGCAGCGCGAAGCGCTTCGTGCCGGCGGGCCGATTGCGGCAACAAAGACTCGATTCCCATTCCCATTCCCATCAACCCGCGAAGTCCCACCCGGCAAAGCGTCAAGGGGGGACCGGGGGGCATCAAGCCCCCCGGCGGAGTGCAGAGGCGGAGCCTCTGCCGGGGTCCGGGGCGGAGCCCCGCTCGCCCGCCCATCCGGGGAGAGCACGCATGCAAGCGAAAAAGTGGTTGCTGCTGACGGTGATGACAGTGGCGGCCACGGCGGGCCTATGGCGCATGCACCTGCCGGCCGCGCTCTTGATCGGCCCCATGCTGGCCGGCATCGTCATGGCCCTTTGCGGCGGCGACATCGCGCTGCCCCGCGCCCCCTACATCCTGGCCCAGACCGTTGTCGGGGCGTTTATCTCCCGGGCCGCCACTCCGGACATCCTGCCCTCGTTTTTAAGCCGCTGGCCGCTTTTTCTGGCCGTGGTCCTGGCCACCATCGCCGCCAGCGGCGTGCTCGGCTGGCTGCTCTACCGCCGCCATGTCATGCCCGAAACCACTGGCATCTGGGGCACGTCCCCGGGCGGGGCCACGGCCATGGTGGTCATGGCCGAAGCCAACGGCGCGGATGCGCGGCTGGTGGCCTTCATGCAGTATTTGCGCGTGATCTGCGTGGCCCTGGCCGCTTCGCTGGTGGCGCATTTCTGGCAGGGGAAGGGCGGTTCGGTCTGGCTCGACGTGGTCTGGTTCCCGGCGCCGCAGTGGCAGACGCTGCTGCCGCTGCTCGGACTCTTTGCCCTGGGGGCGCTGGTCGGGTTCGGCACGCATATTCCGTCCGGGGCCATGCTCGCGCCCATGGCCGTGGGCGGGGCGCTGCACCTCTCGGGCGTGGCCATCGCCGATGTGCCGGCCTGGCTTCTCGCCGCCACCTACGGCGCCATCGGCTGGCGCATCGGGCTCGGCTTCACCCGCCAGGTGGCGCTGCACGCCGCGCGCTCCCTGCCGGCCATCCTGGCCTCCATCGTCGCGCTCATGAGCTTTTGCGGCGTGCTGGCCTGGGTCATCGTGCGGTTGGCCGGGGTCGACGCCCTGACCGCCTACCTCGCCACCTGCCCCGGCGGCATGGACACCGTGGCCATCATCGCGGCCACGAGCCCCGTCGACCTGTCCTTCGTCATGACGCTCCAGACGGTCCGCTTCTTCCTGGTGACGTTCCTCGCCCCGCCCATGGCCCGCTTTCTGGCCAGCCGAGCCATGCGGCATTCGCATGGAGGAACCGGGGGAAACCCTTTCTGAAGAAAGGGTTTCCCCCGGACCCCCCATCCTAAAGACTTTCAATGGTTACAGCGCATTACCGTCACCGCATTCGTAATCGTTAAAAGTTTTGGGGAGGGGAGAGCGCGAGAGGGGAACCCTTTTTCCCAAAAAGGGTTCCCCTCTCGCACTTTCTACCTCTCCCTAAGCCAATTCGTGGTAAATCGAAGCGATGTCTTCCGGGCTGGGGCGGCGGGGGTTGACCCGGCTGCTGCCGTTTTCCGCCGCTTCCCGGGCCATGTCGACCAGATCGCCCGTCGGCACGCCCACGTCGCCCAGGGTGCGCGGCAGGGGCAGCTCGGCGGCCAGTTCCTTCAGGGCGACAGCCGCCTGGCGCGAGGCTTTTCCCAGGTCCATGCCGTCGATGCACCGTCCGAGGGCCATGGCGATGCGGGCCATGCGCTGCGGACAGGCCGGCCGGTTGTAGGCCGCGACATGGGGCAGCAGCATGGCGTTGGCCGCGCCGTGGGGCACGCCGTAGCGCGCGCCCATGGGCCGGGACATGGCGTGGACGAGGCCGACCGAAGCGTTGGAAAAGGCCTGCCCCGCCTGCATCTGGGCATAGAGCATGGCCGCGCGGGCATGCAGGTTGTCCGGGGCGGTCACGGCCAGGGCCAGGTTGGCGCCGATGGTCTCGATGGCGGCCAGGGCCAGGGTGTCGGAGAGCGGGGTGGCCAGCTTCGAGACGTAGGCCTCGATGGCGTGGGTCAGGGCGTCCATGCCCGTGGCCGCGGCCACTTTGGGCGGCATGGAGGCGGTCAGTTCCGGGTCGAGGATGGCCGCCGCCGGCATGAGCGTTTCGCCGACCAGCAGCAGCTTGTACTTGCGGGCCGTGTCGGTGAGGACGGCGACCCGTGTGACCTCGCTGCCCGTGCCGGCGGTGGTCGGTACGGCGACAAGCGGCGGTCCCTGTTTGAGGCCGGTTGCGCCTTCGAGGTTTGCCAGCGGCCCGGGATTGGCCAGCAGGCAGCTGATGGCCTTGGCCGCGTCCATGGCGCTGCCGCCGCCGAGGGCCACGAGCACGTCGCAGCCTTTTTCCCTGGCCAGTTCCGCGCCTTCCGTCACCGTATCGAGGCTCGGATCGGATTCCACCCGGGCGAAGGGCACGGCCGCGACCCCGGCCGCCGTCAGCAGGGCGCAGGTCCGCTCCAGGGAGCCGTTTTTGGTCGAGGAGGAGCGGCCGGTCACGACAAGGGCCGTTTTCCCCAGGCGCGCGGCTTCCCGGCCGACGTGTTCCAGGGCGCGGGGACCGAATTGGATGCGGGGCGGGGTGCAAAAAAGGCGGGTGGTCGTCATGACGTTTCCTCCGTGGCCGCGTCCGGGCCGACGGTTATGGGCAGGGGCAGTTCCATGATGAAGGTGCTGCCGCGGCCGAGTTCGGATTCGGCCCAGATGTGGCCCTTGTAGTGTTCGACGATCTGGCGGCAGATGGCCAGCCCCAGGCCCGTGCCCTTGCGGCGGCGGCCTTCTTCCATCGTGTCGCCGGCCTGGGCCTGGTGGAACTTGTCGAAGATTTTTTCCAGGGACTCCCGGGGCACGCCCTGGCCGCTGTCGGCCACCTCCACCCGCAGCATGCCGTCCCGCCGGAAGGCCCGCAGCCGCACATGGCCTTCGTCCGTGAACTTGGCGGCGTTGCCGAGCAGGTTGACCAGCACCTGGCTTAAGCGATCGGGGTCGATCAGAAGCGCGGGCAGGTCCGGGGCCAGGTCCATGGAAAAGGCCACGTCCGGCTTGGCCTCGAAGTCGGCGCTGACGGCGTCGGCGGCCCGGGTGATGATCGCGGCCGGAATAACGGCGGCGTCGCGCCACTGGGCCCGGCCGGCTTCGATCTTGGACAGGTCGAGGAAGTCGTTGATCAGCCGGGTAAGGCGTTCGCCCTCGCTTTCGATGATGGCCAGGTTGGCGGTGATGCGCTCCGCCTGGCGGCGCAGGCGGTCGCCTGGACCGCCTCCCTGGGCGAAGGGGGCGAAGAAGCGGTTGAAGTCGCGGGCGATGAGCTTGGCAAACCCCATGATGGAGGTCAGCGGGGTGCGCAGGTCGTGGGAGACGGTGGCCAGAAATCCCGATTTAAGCCGGTCGAGTTCGGTCAGGCGCGCGTTGGCCGCCTCCAGTTCCGCCGCCTTTTCGGCCAGCCGGCCGGTGCGTTCCCTGACGGCCTCGCGCAGGTGGCGGTTTAAGATCTCCAGCCGCCGCTCGGCCCGGAGCCGGGCCGTGACGTCGGACAGGGTGCCTTCGGTGTAAAGTGGGTTGCCGGAAGCGTCGCGCACCAGCCGGGTGTTGATGCGCACCCAGATGGTCTGCCCGTCGCGACGCAGGAAGCGGGCCAGAAAGCCGGTCACGCTGCCTTCGCGCACCAGCCGGCGCAGCATGTCGCGGCGCTCCTCGGGGTTGTGGAAAAGCTGTTGGCCGACGTCGGTGATGCCGTCCATGAGCGCCTGGGGCGAGTCGTAGCCGAGCATGCCGGCCATGGCGGCGTTGGCCGAGAGGATGCGGCCGTCGAACGTGGTCTGGAAGATGCCCTCGGTGGCGTTCTCGAAAATGTCGCGGTAATTGCGCTGGGCGGCCGACAGGCGCTGCACCGTGGACTGCATGGTGCGCCCGAGGCTTTGCAGTTCGAAGCGCAGGTCCGCCAGTTCCGCCGGGTCGCCGGGGGCGTCGTCGCCGAGGCTGACTCGGGCGGCGTAGCGCTCCAGGCGCGACAGCGGCCGGATGATCCGCCAGCGCACGACCACGGCCAGGGCCAGGGCCAGGGCGGCATTGAGCCCCAGGATGCGCAGGAGGATGCGCAGCAGGGAACGCTGCAGGTCTTGCGCGACGAAGCGGCGGGTGGCGAAAAGTTCGAGGGTGCCGAGGCGGTTTTTTTCGTAATGGATCTCGCGCCGCTCCCTGATGACGTCGGACAGGGCCGGTCGTTCGGTCAGGGCGGTGGGCTTCCAGTCGCGGTCCCGGGTGCGGCCGATGGAGATGCCCTTGTGGCCTTGTTCGGTCACCACGACCGCGGCGATGCGTTCGTTGCGCATGACGCCGTCGACGAGGCGGGCGGCGTGGTCTTTTTCAAGATACCACAGGGGCATGGCCAGGTTGTCGGCGAGCTGGTCGGCGATGGCCGACAGGTCGTAGCGCAGTTCCGTGTCCAGGCGCTGCTTTTCGCCGGCATAATCCAGGATGCCGAAAGCGGCCAGAAGCAGGGTGTTGACGCACACGACCGTAAGCAATACCGCGCCGCCAACAGAGCGTGTCAGGGAGAAGCGGGCGGAGGTCATGCCGTCGGGATTCCCGGTGGGGTTGGGGTCGCGCCGCCTTGAGGCCAAGGCTCGCTATCATACGGAGGCTTGCCGATGCTAGCATCGCCTCCGGCAAATGGAAAGGGCGGGTCGGGTAAAATCCTTGCGTGGACCGCAAGGCGGGGATATCGGTTATCGAACGATTATGAGTCTTTCCACAATTCGTACCGCCGCGCTTTTAGGCGTCGACGCCTATCCCGTGACCCTGGAAGTCGATCTGGCGCGGCAGGGCATGCCGTCTTTCACCATGGTCGGGCTGGCCGAGGGGGCGGTGCGCGAGAGCAAGGAACGGGTGCTTGCGGCGCTGAAAAACGCGGGGCTGCGGCTGCCGCCGGCGCGCATCACCGTCAATCTGGCCCCGGCCGACATGCGCAAGGAGGGCTCGGGCTACGACCTGCCCCTGGCCATGGCGCTGCTTGCGGCCGTGGAGGCGATTCCGCGGGATGCGGCGTCCGGCTATTTTCTTTCCGGCGAACTGTCCCTGTCCGGCGAGCTCAAGCCCGTGCCCGGTATCCTGCCCCTGGCCGCCCGTGCCCGACGCGAGGGGGCCAGGGGGCTCGTGGTGCCCCGGGCCAATGCCGCCGAGGCGGCGGTGGTCGAGGGGCTCTCCGTGTATCCGGCGGCCGATCTGGCCCAGGTCCTGCGGTTTTTCAAGGACGAGGAGGACATTGCCCCGGCCGTCGCGCCGCCTTTTGCCGCGACCGGGGAAGGCGACGCCTTTGCCGAGGATTTCGCCGAGGTCAAGGGCCAGGAGCATGCCAAGCGGGCGGTGGAGATAGCGGCCGCGGGCTCGCACAACCTCCTTTTCATCGGCCCGCCGGGTTCGGGCAAGACCATGCTGGCCAAGCGCATCCCCACGGTGTTGCCGCCGCTGCGTTTCGACGAGGCCCTCGAGGTCACGACCATCCATTCCGTGGCCGGCCGGCTGGAGCCCGGGTCCGGGCTGCTCGCGGCCCGGCCCTTTCGCAGCCCGCACCACACCATTTCCGACGCCGGGCTCATCGGCGGCGGCTCCTATCCGCGCCCCGGCGAGGTGTCCATGGCCCACCGGGGGGTGCTTTTTCTCGACGAGCTGCCGGAGTTCAAGAAATCCGTCCTGGAAGTGCTGCGCCAGCCGCTGGAGGATGGGAAGGTCACCATCGCCCGGGCGGCGGTGTCGCTGTCCTATCCGGCCGACGTGATGCTGGTCGCGGCCATGAATCCCTGCCCATGCGGGGCGCAGACTTCTGACAAAATGGCAGCGTAAATTTTGTGATCTTTTGGTCGGTTATCCAAAACTTGAGCATTGCGGCACGAAGAAATGAACGCTGTTCCCGCCTTGTCCAGGTCTTAAAAGTAGCAAGAGCCTTGACCGTGATAGCGGTAACCGCCTCGACATCCTGAATCGTGGGGCCGCTTGAGATTGCCATGGCATGAAGATGCGCTCGCAAGCGTTCCTGTTCCGACTTGATAGATGCCAACTTGCGGTCCAAATCTGGACGTTCGATGATGCCTTCCACGTGTAGGTCTATTGCCCTTTTTTTGCTTTTCTCCAGCCTCGTTAACTTATCCTGAATGTTCGCTAATTCGGCGTCGTGATGAACGTTTGCTTCTGATCCAAAATTGAGCGCCACTTGCTCGCTTACATAATCAGGGTCAGATAGTTTTCGCTCAATAAAACGCATGACCATTTCTTCCACGTTTTCGCGATGCATGTAATGGGAGAGGCATCCTGGGCCACCAGCTTTCTTGAAGTGGTCAGACTTTTGCCGGCAGTAATAGTAGTCTTTTTTGGGGCCAGCCTTGCCACCGGGGACCGTGTACATCGGTTCGCCGCAAACGGCGCACCGGAGGAGCCCCTTGAATAGGAAGAGGTCGTCGGCCTGCTGCCGACGCTCCACGAATCCACCTCGCTTAGCCGATAAGATTTCCTGGGCCCTCCAAAAATCCATGGGATCGATGAGAGGCTCGTCGATGACCTTGACCCGGATGATCTCCTCGGGGAGGCGCGCGACCTTGCGGCGATCGCCCTGGCGACCATCCGCTTTCAATCGCTTCTCGCTGGCCCGCTTTTGGGTATAGGCCCGGACACCGATATAAATTTCGTTGCGCAGCAGGTTGGAAATGGTCCGGTGATGCAAGCCAATCTGTCGTTGAAGCTCAGACAGGTTGTGCTCTCCGGCCAGAAAACGGGCGAACAGGTCCCGGACGATTTCAGCATCCGTGGTATAGAACCATTGTTCGGTTTGCCGATCATAACCGACGCCGGTCGGGAGACAGATTGCGGACTGCGGGCATTTCCCTTGGCGGCGTTTTTCCTCCTTGGCCCCGATCATTCGCTTCTTGATCTGGGCCAATTCATTTCCGGCTATGATGGATTGCAGGCCGGACATGAGGAAACCGGCCTGAGTGTTGATGTCCACAGTGCCGTCGGGCAGGTAGATGATCGCGCCGGCCTCTCGGATGTCCTGGAGGATGGCCAGGGATCGAAAGTCATCCGGGCGAAGCAAGCGGTCGAAATCGGCGCAGACGATGCCATGAGCCTGGCCAGACTTGAGCATGGCAAGCATCTCCTGGACCTCGGGCGCATGGATCGTGGCCGTACCGCTGACGTCCACCAGCCGGACCGTCCGCACCACGACAAGGCCGTGGCGTTCGACGGTCCGGCGATTGGCCTCCATCTGCCGAGGCAGGCCCGCGCGGTCATCACCGGCTTGCATTGAGGTCGATACCCTGAGCAGTTCAACGACAGGCTTGCCCTTGCTGTCCTTGTCTCTTCGCACCTGTGATCTCCCTGGCCATATCGAGCGCGGCGGCCTCGTTTCCCGCTTCAAGAGCCTCTTTGAGCGTTTCCAGCCTTCGGGACAAGTTTTGTCCTGCGGCCAATGCTATTTCAAGAGCTTTTCTGTTCATGCGTAAACCTCCGTCAGGCAGCGAGGCTATGCGGGTATTCAACTTGGAAAATCCCGAGCCGGCCCAGGCAGGGATGGAACGGGAGGGGGTGGGCGTCTGCCAGCACCCAATGCCATTGCCCCGGGATGGCCCAGGGCGAGGGATGGCCGCGCACGCAATCCACGATGGTGGTCATACCGACGATGCCACCGGTTTGGGCCTTGAGATCGTGCAAGGTGACCTTGTTCGGAACCGCGTGCCCGGCTTTCCTGGCCATCATGGCGCAGTCCCTGACGTCCTCACGGATTTCATCAGGGCGGAAGTGCTTGCCGGCGTGGATCAGGATTGGGCCACGGAACCGCGTCGCCCAGGATCGGTTTTCGATGTCCTTGCCCAAAACAAGGATGGCCCATGGCCAGGGCTGACGGATGGAGATGCAGGGCATGGTGATCATGGCTTTCCCTCCCTCGGCGTCCATTCCTGTTCGCAGTAGGAAAGCTCTCCCGTCGGGAACCATCCCTTGCCGCATTGCGGGCCGCCTTTACCCTGCAGAAACCAGACGCAGTCCCGGCAACGCCGATTCGTCTTGCGCATGTAGCCCTGGGCCCGGCGGGCTGTTTGTTGTTGCTTCATACTGACAACCTCGCTTCCCGGCGCACGCCGCGCTCGTACAATCGGCGCGTCCGTAGCCGGCGTTGCTGGCGCTCCTCGGCATCCTTGGCCGCATCCGCCAGGATGGCCAACCGCTCCAGGCGGGTTTCTAGGGCGCGCTGGCGCTGGCAGTCAGGCCGGCCACAGGTTTTGTCTTTGAGATGGTAGGGAACAAAAAGACGGCCGCTGATAGGGCAATGGCGACGGGTCATGGTGTCACCTCTTCCCGCAGAACGGACACACGCGAAACCCGTTTACCGTCCCGCAATGCTTGCAGATGTGCATTCTGCATCTCCCGCCGTGGGGACCGCCGCCCATCTTGACGCTGTTGATCCGGGCGAAATCTTTTTGCTTGGGCTTCTTGGTGGGGTCTTTCATGCTTCAAACCATCCTTGGACGATTTCCGCCGCCGCTTGTGAAAACGTCGGCCTGTTCTTGCAAAGCTCCTTGAGGAGGGCGGATTGGCACTTGAGGCATAGGTCAATCGTCTCACCCGTGCTTTCCATGGCCCCGGCGGCGTCTTGACGCCGACCCGTTTCGAGGAACAGCGTTTCAACATCCTTAGTAGACTGGCAGTGGTCGCACTGCTTGATTGTGGCCATGCCGACCTCCAAATAAAAAGACCGCCGTACGGCGGCCTTCCATCTATTATTTGTTGTAAATGCCTACCTCGCCCGACATAACCCGGCCACATCCCGCCGGACCAAATCTCACCGTGGCTTACCATGTTCGGGACGCCAACCGGAGTTGACGCCCCTGCAAGGCAAGCCGCACCGTGCCGCACATAGCCCCGCATCACCGCACCATTCCAAACCAGACCTGGGCCCGCCTTGATCGGGCCAAGAATCGCTTCCTGGCCCTTGAAGGCAAGCCATGCTTCACATCGCCACAGCCGGCCTAGCCAAGGAATACCCCACCTTGATCGGTGCAACGGCTTTCGCCGCTGCACCTCGAAGGCAAGCCTTGCCATGCAACGCCGAGCCCGGCCTACCCTGGCCCCACCTCTCCGCGGCAAACATCGATCGGCCCGACGACCGAAGTCGCCTGACCTTTGAGACAAGCCTTGCCAAGCCTTACATTGCCCGACTCCGCATCGCCCTACCAAACCTTGCCACCCTTGCCACACAAAATTCACATCAGAGCCTTCCTGGCCCCTGACCTCAACGCCGCCAGTTTGGCTTGGGCGTCGGCGTTCTGTCGCCGCTGTTCGTCGGTCAGTTCCCCGAGTCGGATATGCGTCAGGCGCATGTGGATCTTGTTCAGGGCCTTGGTCATCTCCTTTTGGCCCTGGTCCATGGTCCATCCGGTTTGCTCGGCCGGAGGGATGATTCGGTAGCCCTGACCTCGCACGTTCTGCAAAATCAGGTCGTAGTCTTCGGCCAGGGCCTTTTGGAACCGTTCCATTTGACCCATGAAGATGAGTCGTTCTTTCTGGTATTCGCCGACTGTGCAGGATGCGTCGGAGGGAAAATCACGGACTCGGAAATGCTCATAAAACCATGACATGGGGATGATGTCGCCCGGGTAGAATTCGGCATGATCGAATGCCACCAGGGCGTTTTGCCACCCCTTGTCGTATTGCATTCCTTCGGGAGGCTGGCGGGACTGTGCGGCCGGCATAGGTTACGCGGCCTCCTTGCGCACCTTCTTTCCGTCGATGGCCACCACCTCGAAGCGCCCGAACTGCCCTCCCTTCGGGGACCCCGGCCGGTAGTCTCCCAGGCCGGTCATCATCCCGGCGCGTTCCACGATGTCCACGATTTCTTCACGGTTGATGACGTCGGGCTGGAAGGCGATGGTGAAGGTGATCCCCCAGGACCGGAATATGGGGCGACAGCGCACTGTGGTGGACGTCTGGACCTTGACCGGGCGCATGTCGGTGAACTCGCCCGAGTCGAAGAGGTCGTCGATGGTGCGGGGGCCTTCGTACTGAAGCGGGCAACGATCCTCGACGACTACGACGCCCCTGTTCACAGCACGCCCCTGCTTGTTGATGGTCCCAGCGTCCCGAAGCATGGCCTGAATGCAACGCGAGGGGATATAGGGCCCGTCCACCTCGTCGAAGTAAATTCCCCCGCGGAACTCTATCTTGGCTATTTCAGCCAAGTCGGCGTCGGTTTTCTTCCGCTTCCCCGTGACCGCTTTCAGCTCCTTACACAACGGGTCAAGCGGATTCGCCAGCCGCGTGTTGTCGTGCATAAGCAGAGGAGCGATGCCTTCAATCTGAAAAGTGATGCGTTCCATTTTTCTGTCCTTGAGTTAAAGGTCCCTTGCCTTGGCCCACCGGGCCCCACCTTACAACGCCAGGGCATACCTAACCTTCCGTGGCTCACCCCGCCGCGCCTCATCCCCGGCCCGGTTCCTCCTGAACAGGGCCGGTCGGAGGCGGGTGCTAAATACGGTCCCAGGTAGCCATTTTGACGACTTCGCCCGTGACGCCAGGGGAAAGGACTTCCTTGCCGAGCAGGCCATAAGTGTCGCCGTCAATCAGCCGGTACGCGTGTTCCTCCACGGCTTGGCCGGCTATCTCTTCAGCCTGCTGCTGGGGGGCCTTGTCGTCATCCACGGTGATTTCGACCTCGGCCGAGTACCGATAGCGATAGGTGTGGACGGCCATCAGATGAGCCCCCGGTCCATGGCCAGCCATTCGGGCATGGTCACGGTAATCATGTCGCCGCGCTCGGCATCCTCGGGCCATTCGACCTGGCTCACCGGCAGGCTGATTCCCTCCCCGTCGTATTCGACGATGATGGCCGCCCCGGCCTCGCACCTAAATTCCAGGTCCTCCACTTCGATCATGTCGTTTCTGCCCATTGCTACGCCGCCTTTTTGGCGGCCAGCTTGACCTTGACCTTGTTGTCGCCGGTCCCCAGGGTGAGTTCCTTGACACCCTTGGAACGCAGGAGATCGCCAAAGGCTTCGCCGTCGGCCTTGCCAAACATCTCCTGCAGGGGGTCCGGCTCGGGCTCCTGGAGTTTGAGCTGGAAGGCTTGCGCGGATTCCCTCCGCGTGACCACTGTGCCATCTGAGGCCAGCGTCAACCGGCCGCCCGTGGCTTGAGCCGGCATCTCGGGCGAAACCTCGGCGAGCACGATCATGGAGTCCATGTCGTTGGGATCAGGGGTGCAGCCGAGCTTGATCTTGACGGCGCCCTTGTACTTGTCGAGCAGCCGGGACCGCATGTCATAGGCCACGGTCTGCAGGGCGTTGGCGATGGCCGACACGGTCATGCCCCGGTCGATTTCGATGAGGACCAGCAGGTCCCGGGCCTTGCAGTGCAGATCCGGCGGCAGGTTGGCCTTTTTGAGGTCGTCCAGGAGCTCGCCCATCTCGTCGGCATAGGCCGTGACCTCGGCCGTAAGCTCGGCGTTTCGGGCCAGGAGCACGTCCCGGGCCCGGGATTGTTCGGCTCGATCCATGACGCTGTCGCGCCAGTGGGCCAGGGCCACTTCGATCTCGTAGGGGACGGGAGCGTGGACGCCGGCGGCGAAGGTGGCCAGGGAGAGGTCCGGCCGAATATCCGGGGCGGCGGGGATAGCCGCCGCCGTGGATGGCTCGGCGGACAGTGTGACACGGGGAGCGGCGGTGCCGCAGGGCACCTTCTTGGCCCGGCTTGGCTTCGGCGGCACGGCGTGCAGCGGCGGGGCCTGGGGCTCGGGATGGGTCAAATCCGGTTCGGGCATAGAAATATCCTCCTTGGATTGTTGGCTTGGATGCCGGCCGGGCGGAGGGGGATTCCCGGCCGGTTCCAAACCTCGACCGGGGGAAGGTCGAGAGGGGAAACTACTTGTCCTGATTCCGCTTGCTGTGCTCCAAGCAGCGGTCACAGACGGCAATGGAATAGAGCTTATCCGCCGGGTTCGGGTTTTTGATGCTGGTCAGGTGGTCCGCCTCGGCCTTGCAGAGGTAGCAGCGCAGGGGTTCGGTCATGGTGGTAGGCTCCTTCCCGTTCAGGCGTTCTTCCCGTCCGTGGACGGGCACAGGCCGTTCTGGTCGCAGGCAGCACATTCGACGGCCGTTCGGACCACGTTGCCGGTTTTCGGACACTCAACGGTTTCAGGGAGTCCCTGGGGTGCGTCGGCCGGCTGCTCCGATGCGGTGTGCACGTCCTCGGCCTCGGGATCGGGAACAACGCCGACGGCGGCCACCATTTTCCGCCCGATCTCCAGAGCCTTGTTGCACTGGGCGGTGTTCCATGCCGTGGGCGGACCCTGCCCCTTGTCCCCCATGGTTTTGACCACGGGATCGAAGACGCCCATGCCTTCCAGTTCGGCTCTGGTGTCCGCTCGCCGCTGGTCCATCTCGGCCCGGGTGGGAACATTGCGAGATTTTCCGTTGCCGTTGCCGTTCGCTCCCGATTGCTTGGCCTGCCACTTCTCAAAGGCAGACCAGAACCCATCAAAGTTCGCGATGGCCTGGGATTTCACGTCGTCCACCGGGCATTGGTTCATGCTGGCCGTTGCCACGGTGAAGCGAGCCAGGTCGTTCATGTCTGCGCCATGCTCGTGAGCCAGACGGTCGAACTCCATGCTGGCTTGCGGCGGGTTATCGTAGACGTCGTTGGCGTCGTCACCATCTTCCTCGGGCTCTATTTCGTCCTCGCTGGTGGCGAAGAGGTTTATTTGGCTCTTGCCGGACATGGCCAAGTTCTCGGCTTCTGCAGCCATGGCCATGGCGTTGTTTTCCACGGCAAGGGGGACAAGCTTGATATGACGGCGGATGACCGTTTTCTTGGCCATTTCCACGTAGTCGGTTCCCCAGGGGCCAGAATTCTTGCCCGATTCCTTGTCGTAGGTCTTGGAACGGATGCGAATCTTCTCGATGTCATCCCTGCTCATGTAGTCGAAGGAATAGGCCCCATCTTTGTACTTAAAGACAACGTAGGCCCCTCTGAAGTCCCCGCGATCTCCTTCGGCCGGCTCATGCTCGACAGTGGCTTCGACACCGTATCGCAGGCGGAAATGGTCGTTGGTATAAACCGCCTGGGGCATGACCGTCTGGACTTCTCCAGAGCGCCGGGCCAGAGCGATATAGCCGCGATAGCCGGGGATGAGCTGCGCCTCCATCCAGCTTTCCCATTGACCATTGATCTTTTTGTTTCGCTTGTACGGGACCATATAAGCCTGACCGAGGAACGGCTCGGGCTCCAGTCCGAGTTGAGCGCATCCCATGACACATGCCACGAGGCTCTGCGGGGTGCATTTGAGCAGCGTCGGGTTGATACGAATGGCGGACATGGCCACGCGAAGCAGGCGGTCCACGGTGAGATGCTTGGGAATCGCCATCGCAAGCTTGGACTTCACATCGTGGCTCTCCAAGAGGGCCATGACCGTTTGTGCCTGGGCCGGCTGCTTCGCCGGCACGTTCTGCGGGTTTGAGGCCATGATTTACCTCCTGAACCGGGTTTCAGTGTGCTCGAAGATGCGAATGCCGGGGATGTTGCGGGCTCCATCCTTGACCGCCTGCCTGATCCTGGCTTCGCACGGCATTAGGTATTCGTGGGGGATGGCCGCATCATCCTGGATCTCGAAGCGCCATTCCGTGTGCTGGTAGGACGTCCCTTCCGCCGTGCGCACGGGGCCGGAAGCCTTGGGCACGGCCGGGGCTTCGATCTTGACCGGCTCGACATGAGCGGCCTTGGCCTCGGCATCCAGCTTGGCCTGGAGTTCCTCCGCCTGCCGGCGCGCCTCTTCCTCGGCCTTGCGCCGCTCCAGTTCCTTGCGCTGCTGGTACGCGCCGATCTTCCGCTTGAGGCCGTATTCGATGCCGACCAGCTTTTCCGAAAAGCTCTTGGCCAGGGCGTTGACGGACCGCACGAACTCGCCCGGATCGGCCACGAACCGCTTCCTGGCGTCCTCGATGGCCTTCCCGAGTTTCTTTGCCTGCAGGCCCATTTCGATGGCCCGGGTGTTTTCTTCGTCCGAGGTAATATCCACGGCCGCCGCCTGCTCTTGCATGGCGTCGATCTTGGCCATGTACGGCGCAAGAGCCGCCTTGACCGGGGCCATGTCGTAGGGGTTAACCGGTGTCGGCGCGGGTGCCGGCATCTCGAAGACGTCAGGAGCAACCGGCGGCATGCCGGGGGTCGGTTCGCGGAGTGCCGCGCCGAAGTCGATCGCTGCCATTTTCAGTTTCCTCCGTTGAAGTATTGCCAGCAGGCCAGGGCGTTGCGGAAGACGGCGAGGTCATGTGCTGCGGTGGCCGTGGACTCGTTGACGATGGGTCGGCCGGCGGATTTCTTGAGGCGCACGGACATGAGCCTGCGCACGTCGAGGCCGCGCTTTCTGGCCAGGGCTTGATAGGCGGCAAGCTGCGGGCGCCACGCTTTGGCTCTGGCTAAGGGAGTTTTGAAGTCGATCACCGACAGGAAATTGTCGCCCTGCAGGCGGCAAATCAGGTCAGGATGTCCCTGGTAGCCAGCGGCTTCGTCCACAAGCTCCTCCTCACAGAGGATGACGTCGGTCACGATGGGGGCCCATTGCTCGAAGGAGAGCACATACCCGGCGACCTCGGGCGAAACAGGCGGTGACCAAACACCGGTCAGCCGGCAAGCGCAGGCCCGATGCACCAGCGTCCCCCGTTCAGCCGCATGCGCCAACACGTCGTCCGGAACACGTGAAAAGTCGGCCCAGGGGGACAGGATGCGCGTGACCGAAGGTAGCGTCCCGCCGCTGGGCGTCATACCGCCTGCTCCCGGGGCCTCCCCATGTGCAGGCAGAAGGCGACAATGGCTAACTGCACCGTGGTGAGCCCTGCATTCGGCGCGAGACGCTTAAACTTCTCGATGTCGGCCCGGTCTTTGTCCGTGAGGCTGGCGAGTACGGCCACATGCTCGGGGGCAATGCTGGTAGGGATGGCGTTGGTGTTCATGCGGCAGACCTCCGTTCGCCCACGCTCGCCTTCGTCAGCGCCTGCCGGGAAATCCCTTCGATCTCCACGGCCAGGGATCGGCCGCTTGGGAGCTTCGCCCCGTCCGCAATGGAAGCACAGATGGCGTTGATACGGCCCATAGCCTCATGCAGATACCAGACACGGCGCACCAGCTCCGGGTTCTCGGAGCCGTCGGTGGCGTTGAGCACTTGCCGGATGTCGGAAAGGACGTTGTAGGCACCGTGCTCGACCCGGGCGAAGTCGGCTTTGAACTGCTCCGACTCCAGTGGCCGCCACTCTATGCGATAGTCCACGCCGCGCGCCGGGAGCTTCCCATGTTCACGCTGAAACCCATCACGCCAATTCTTGAAGTATTCTTCCGCCTCGGGCTCATCGGGAAATGTTGCCATGTCCTGAAATACGCCGCATGAGACATGCGTGGAGAAAACGACGGCCTGATCCGGGGTTATTTTCTGCGCTTCCATGGCCTACCTCCCTCCCCACATGCCGACCTCGGATGGCAAGCCGACATATTGACTATTGGTGCCCCAGCGCAGGGGCATAGAAATAAAAAAGGCGGCCACAACGACCGCCGCGATAATCGCCAGCCCCGCAAACGCGTGTTTGATGTCGTGCATGCCACCTCCTGAAAATATAAGGGCCGCTCTATAGAGCGACCCTAAGTGTTGCGGCCCATCCGCAGGTAGTCTTCAGCCAGCCACGACTATGGCCGGCTCGTCAGACCTATTGAGCTACGTCTATATCATCATCAGTATGAATGGGAGTTTTCGTGTGGGGCGGGACGGTTATTGTGGTCCCAGCAGGAACGATGAGGATTTCGTAGCTGTCGCCGAGTTGAGCGCGTAGAGCTGTCAGAAGTTCCCGTGTCGTGGATTTTGGAAGAGGAGCAGATGTAACGTTAATCTCTGCAGCAGGTATTTTTTGGTTAATTCCCTCGACAAGATAGGGACTTTCAGCTTCGCCTAGGATCCAGGATGGATTTACGCCATAAAGCCTGAACAATTTGATTAACCAACTATCGGGGATAACCTGCCGTCGTTTAGCGTCGGATATGCTGGACTGTTTGATGCCTAGGATATTTCCCAGTTCCGTTTGCGTTCGGCACCCCGTAATGCTTTGGATGCGTTCCATAGCTATCTCAAAATCCATGATGTCCTCGCTTTTTTGGAACCGCCCATAGGTAAACGTCGGAAAAACTCGGCTAAGGTTAAATGATGATACACGTGAGTATTGATAAGGTCGAGTTTCAACGCGATGTCCCAATTACAACAAATTCGTGTGGCACCGCGTTGAATCCCGACCGGGACCGACTCGTGCCGGCCCCGTATTACTGCCCCTGCGCTCGCTGGTCCACGCGGTTGTGCGCTCGCTCTTGCTGCGTAAGGGGCCAAGTTTTCATAGAGCCAACCTGTAAGGATTCCTTACAAGTTCAGTTCTTCAATTAGCCTTAATACCTGCCTTCCCCTCGCCTTTTGCGTCCTTCCGTCCCTTTGGGAGCGTCCCGCCTCTGGCTGGGCTCATCATCCCGGTTATCCGGCTCTTGGCGTCTGGCTTGGTTCCGGCCCGCCCACCCGTTCGCTACTGGCTCCGGCCAGATTGGCGCGGTGCGTTCGGTTCGTGGTGGGCGTCGTTGAGAAGAATAATAGCCAAACGTAGACCAAAAGCAAGGCAAAATATCTACATTTGGCAACCAAAATGCCCCAAAAAAACCCTCCGGTTGAGAGGGAGGTGGAGCAGAGGAAAAGAAAAGGCCCGCATGGTGCGGGCCAAGTTGAAGGCGCTATGTATCTAGCGCATCAGCCATAATTTTTTCCGCCGGGGTATCTTTATCGAGCAACACCAAAGAGTGGCGGCCTACGCCTCCTACTCTGTGAGTCACCTCGGACAGCGCAGCCTGTAGGGTTTTAATTGCCTCAAATTTAAGCCCAAGCGCTCCCATACTCCCATCCTCATACTCATATCGTAGCAAGAGCATCTGCAGTTCGGCGTCGATAATTGGTGCAGAAAAATTCACCACAAAAGGGACCATATGTGTTTTCTTGTCCATAACCACCTCGTATGACGACTTTTTATCCACAATGTGATAAAAATTCCGATAATAATTTACTTATCACTACGCCAAGAGCATGGGTACCTAGTAAAAATTACAGGTAGATAAGAGTAGTTTTTTGTCGAGGCATTGCATATAATAAAAATTTTTAACAATAGTGTATTATCTTACATCGAGCAACTAGAAGAATTTACAGGTTAATTTTTATAATTCCTCATTTACCCATGTGTGAAACAAGGAGGCGCGCATGGGTATAGATTATAGAATTTCCACGCATATGGAGAGGAATGGTAATAATACTGTAAATTTTAACTCTGCAGAGATAATTGAAGCCCACGTTATTCACGACGACGCAATAGAAGTCGCATATCGGTTAAGACACAAAGTTTTCGCTGAGGAATTAGGGTGGGTTCATCAGAGCAAACAAAGACTTGAGCGGGATGCCTATGATAAAGGCGCTGAACATTTCGGAGTGTTTCGTGGAGAAAAGCTTTTATCTTATCTTCGTCTTGTGTCGCCGCCTTGTTATATGCTAGACACGGATTTTTCTAATCTAGTTTCGACGAAGCATAAACTTCGCAAGATGAACGATACCAGGGAAGTCTCTCGACTTTGTGTGAGTATGGATGAACGAGACACTAAAGTGAACACAGCAATAGGATCTGTAGGGGTGTCTATGCTACTTTACCGCTGTGTTTATAGACGGTGCGTTGAGATAAACGTGCGTTATCTTTACTTGGTCGTGGAGTACAAGGTCTTTAGGTTGTTAAAAATGTTTGGCTTCCCATGCAAGTGCGTTGGTGAGCCGACGAGAATGCCAGACGGAGTCATAGCTGTTGCAGCGATAATGGACTGGAGAGAATTTGAAGATACAAACGAGCGGAAGCGTCCTGATTTTATGGTTTGGTTCAATCAATATCGAGTACACCAAGATGTGTTGCCACCGCAACAGCCTGTGCTCTATTTACAACATCCAACTTTTTCATAATATTATAGATGTGAAAGTTAACTGTACCTGCGCTTATTTTTAATATAACAGAAATTTCCCATGTGCTTTTTCCATTCTTTAACCAGTGTAACACTTCTTTTTCACGGGGTGTTAGTATGCTACTGTTGTGTTGAATTCTATGCGCTTCGATTAGACGGGAGGATGCTAAATGTAGATGTGGAATTAGTGCTTCTAGGATCGGAGCTATTTTAGGATCATATTTTTTAAAATTTCCAGAAAATGAGTAAAGACTTGCCTTGTCACAAGGTCCAAAAGGTCTTGACCCGAATGTATACCCATGGTGTATGTTAAAATCTGATGCTAGCAATAAAAACTGTCGTGATGGTTGAGTTTTTTTGTATGTGTGATCCCAGTATTGAGGTTGAAATGTGGTGAAATTATTTTTGACAATCACATCCACACTGCTAAATTTTTTTTCTTTATATAGCAGTAGCCACTCTTCTGGATAGTTAATGTTTATTAATTCGTACGCGATAACGTTACTTTTTTTGTCTAATTCGGCAAGTCCAGAGGTAGATAGGTCGAAGGGGAGGATATCCTTTATCCTTTCGAATATACTATAATACTCTTTTTCTGAATTACAATAAAGGCATTCGTACGATATTTCTAGCAATACAAGTAGATCGCTATGGGAGATTTGAGAAAAATACTTAGACTTATTATGGCGCATGGTCTTCTAACCACAAAATCATGCCTACTTTTATTTGTAGTTGATCGTATTTTCAGTTTGAAGCTTGCACCAGATCATTAATAGTTGGCTGAGTGCGCCCGATGCCGCTTCCAATTCTCCATATAGAGTCGGGCTAACCCTTTGTCGTTGATGATAAGCAGATTTTCCGCGTTCTTCTCCTCAGCCGCCTTCGTAAAGTTGAAGCTCCCCGTCACCACCTTGTCTCCGTCGATCACCATGACCTTATTGTGCGCGATGGCGTGGGCCGCATCAATCCAAACTGGGATGCCCTCGTTCCGAAGAAAAGTAGCTCCGGTGTAGGTCGCCGCCCGCTGGCTCTTGTCCAGAATTGCTTCCACCTTCACTCCGCGCCGGGCTGCATCCATCAGGGCCTTGGCGATGGGTGCTGACGTAAAGCTATAGGCCTGGATGTTGATAGACTCCTTGGCCTGCCCTATGGCGTCTACAATGGCCTGTTGAGCGCCGCCATTGGGGCTGAAATAGACACTGACAGACGTATCGTGAAGAGTTATATCGTATGCGAATAAGCTGGTCTGAAATAAGAAAAGCGCACAAAATGCAATAAAAAGATTTCTCATAGAAGTTTTACAACAGTATAAAATTTCGTGTTCTGATTTATAATTCCTTGCCAGCCCACAAGACCCGTCCTATTATTGCAAACCCGTCCTCTTCCCCTGCCTTTATTTTTACATCCTGGTAATCTCTTGCCCTGTTATCTCCCATAAACAATAATTCACCAACACCCTGTCTAAATCTCTTAATGTAAATTTCTTCACCTTTTCTAATTACGTAGACACGCCCATCTTGTGGTCCTTCTCCCGCTATTCCTTCATCTACTAAAACAATATCTCCATCCTCAACTGTTGGGCTCATAGAATCGCCGGCGACGGCCATAACTCGTAACCGTTCTGGGCTTGTCCTAGTTCTGCGCCCGAGCCATTCTCGACGGAATGCAAGACACCCTTCGGTCTCACCGCTGGTCTCAAGGGATCCTCCCCCGGCGGCGGGACGCGCCAAGGCGCGAGGGATGAAGGCATATTCATCCCCTTTACTTAATTCCCTCGGGACAACGGTTAACCCAGCGGCGTCGGCAATCCGCCCGATCGACTCGAGCCAGGTCGACCGTTCCTCGTCAATAATTCTCGTGACCGTGCTGGTATGCGCTCCAGCGGACTTCGCCAATCGCGAGGGCTTGTTGTCAAATCTTTCACTGACAACGCTTTTAAGCCCTAAAATAAAATCTTCGTAGAATCCCATTTGGGTAATCAACATTTTATAGTCCCCATTTGGCAACTAGTCTTTTGGCAAACTCGCCTTGACTTTCTGTCTACGTTTGGCGACCATCGGGCTATGAACCTCGCACAAGATTTCAACACATTTTTCCAGGAAACGGGGTGGAACCCTTACCGCCTCGCCAAGGCCGCAGGGATCAAGGTGGAAATCATCACCCGTGTCCAGAAAGGTAAGCGTCAGGGGGTGCATTCCAACACTCTCGAAAAGCTCTGGCCTTACCTCTACGGGGACCGCCGCCCACCATTGCGGGCTAAGCCCAAGCCCGACTCCTGCACACGTCTCGAATCTTCCGCCCCCCCCGGGGAGGCTGCGTGATGGCTCGTCATCCGCTGCCCTGCCACTGCGTCCTCTGCGGCGGCGATCCGCCAGGGGTGCGAATCGTCCACACGCTCATCATCTGCCGGCCCTGCCTGGAGCTTCCCGGCAGTAGCTACCCGGACACGTGCTCGTATTGCCACCAGGAAGCCGTCTGCCATCACTGGCCGAGCCTGCGCGGGGCTGGCGGCCTACCCATTTGTGAAACGTGCCGAGCCAAATTTCTGGCTCAAATGAATGAAGCCGCGGCCTAACAGCGAAGGAAGCCATCATGCCCAACGACACGCGCGCGCCCGAATGGCAAATCCTCGATGTTCTCAAGCAAGTTCTCTCCGAGCTTCAAGCCATCCGGGGCCTACTGGAAAAGCAGCAGGCCCATTCCGAAGATATTTCTACTCAGGTTCAATCTTACGCAAAACAAGTAAATAACTACTCGTCGAGAATTGAAGCGCAACATCATCAAGAGTAGATCGTAAAATTGTATGGGGAGCCATGGAAACAAGTTTCCATCCATCGCGTAAGAAAATATCTAAGGCCAAAGGAAGAGGAAATTTTCCTTCTTTAAATGGAACGACGAATTGTGTTTCTTCAAATGTTGCCAAAACTTCCATGTGGTTCGATTTCATATCTCGCTTCTCCTCTCGGATTGGGTTTGAGTCGCACCGATTCAATACTGAGGGGAGGGGCGGAAATAAAGAGTACTCTATGAAAAACTTCGCACAATTCGACACCCCGGCCAATGTCGGCTGCGCGCTGTGGGCGCTTATTCTGGACCTGTTGTCTTCCCAGCCCCCGCGCTTGGAGCTCCCGGCCCTGCCATCGGCAACGCTTGCCGCCACTGGATGCCGCATCGCCCGCCGAACCGGGACAGCGCATAGCGGATCATCTCGTCCTTGGCCCATACAACCGGCGTCCCAGCTGGAAATGTTCGGCGGCGCCAGATGACAAAAGCCATGCCGACAACCCGCAGCGTGAGCTTCAATGCATTATCCCGCGTGCGTGTTTTCGCCGACACGTGCAGGTGCAGCATCTCCACGTCAGGCATCGGAGCCGTACGGGGCCGGCATGTCGCAACGGGACCACGGCAGGTGGCGGATAGCATCCTGCAAAGAGGGCAGCGCTGTCGCTTCGATACTGAGGCAGGAATGGTTTCCCGATTCGCTGACGAAGCGAAGCAAGGCCACGCCTTGGTCTATGTCAAAAATAGGATCCAAAAACTTCGACACGACAACCCCAGGTGGCGGGGTGGTCAGCCTTTGGAGGCCGGCCAACACCTGATGCATGGTACCCATGGCGCTCACAGGGAAACGAAGGCCGACATACCCTTGCGGTGTTTCGGCTTGGACGAAAACCTCGTGATCGTTTTCGGCAATAAGATCATCGAACCGAAGGATTTTTAATTCTTTCACCGTCATCCTCTGGAGGTAGTTATGGGTTTGTTTAGTAAGTTTTCCCGCAAGAAGGATGAAACAATAAATTTGGACATCATTCCCGAAGTGGAGATTGAGGATGTGGCCACAATAGAAATGCCGCACGGTTCATTTCGTCGCAAAACGATTGCTGAAGAGCGTGTCCGAGTCACCCTCACCATGAAAAAATCCACCTTCGAGTCGTTGCGTCGTTTTTGCAACGAAGTTGATGCAAACGCCTCGCAAGCTCTACGGTCCGGTTTCAGATTCGCAGAGCAGCCATTCCGTAAGAATCCTCGGTTGGTAAAAGATTTCGACGAATAACGGAGCGGGGGCAATCCCGTTTTATCAAAAGAAAAGTTCAGAGGAAGCAAAGAGATGGCGATGGCGAGTATGAACCCAAAAAGGTCGAGTGCAGGCTGGCACGGCGTTTCGTGTGGGAGCCGCGTTCAGTCGTTCGGCAAGGGAGCCTTTTCGATTTCCCTGCACCGTGCACAGGACTTCAGCGCGTGGCTCAGGTAGGGGCGTGAAATGGACTGGTTCCGCTGGTATCACGAATCCTGCACAGACCCGAAGTTTCGGGTGGTGGCTAAAAAGGCCGCCAAGGACGTCGAGGGCATCCGCGTCTCGGACGTGCTGGCTGTGTGGGCGATGATGCTTGAAAGGGCCAGCTCAAGCGAGCCGCGAGGATCATTCGCCGGATTCGACAGCGAGGCTGCTGACGCGGCTTTTGACCTTCCTGAAGGGGGCGCGGCTGCCATCCTCCTCGCACTCGCGGCAAAGGACCTCACCAAAGGGGACAGGATCGCCAATTGGGATAAGCGGCAGCCCAAGCGAGAGCGCGAAGACAACAGTGCCTCCCGGGTTAAGGCTTTTCGTGAAAGGAAAAAGCAAGAAAGTAAGGCGAGTTGCGATAATGTAACGCCATGTAACGCCACGCAACGCCAGGAAACACCTAGATTAGATAAGAGAAGAGAAGAATTAAATAACAGGGTGTCCCCCCTACCCCCCAGAGGGGGGCAAGAGCAGCCTGTTTTGCCTCCGTCCCCCGAGGATGACCCGGACGCCCAGCCGGGCACCGAGATTTCCAGCCTCAACGATTGCGCCATCGAGTTTCAGGACCTCGCGGTGGCTTACCAGCAGGCCGGAGGAAACGTGGACGTGGTGCCGGCCTACAAGGCCTATCAGGCCATACGCCACGGGTTTCCCTTGGCCAGGGTCGTGGATGACTTGGAGCAGCGCAAAGATTGCGATCAGTGGCGACGCGGGAGGATCAAAAAGCTCTCGAACTACTTGATCGACAGGGAGTGGCTGAACCCCATTCCGACGGCCCGGGCCAGCCCTTCCCGCGACCCGACCACGCCACGGACCTACCGGGAATGTCAGGATGCCGAACGCCGCCAGGAGGCAGAGCGCTTGAGAGCAGGGAGGATGCAGCATGAACAGACTGGATTGGGCAATGATCCGCACCGCACTGGGGGAATGCAACATGCGGCTCTCCCCGCATCTGCGGCTCCTGCCGACCGAACTTGACGGGTGTGCGGATATTTTGGCTAAGGACCTCGCCCCATGGACGAACCGACGTTTTCTGGCGGCCGTTGATGAGCATCGCCGGCGCTCGAATTTTGTCCCGACCACCCGTGATTTGATCGTGGCCGATCAGGTCGCTCCGAGTGCCGATCCTGAGCGCATCCCACTTCCCACCGGTGAGGAGGAGTTACAGGAGCAAGTTGCGACAAACCTCGCCGGTGTCCGGCGCATCCTGGACGAGATTTGTCGCGGGAAAAGGGTGTCGGCGTGACCCGCCCTTGCGACGACAACCCCGGCATCCGTTGCGCCACTGGCGGCGTGTGCCGTGGCCGGTTGTACTGGGAGGGGAAGGCAGAGAAGCCGAAACAGCTCTCCCAGGTTCCCGAATGCAAATGGCCCGGCCGAGCGTGGGAATGCGTCAGGCTGGATAATCTCGATCAAACCAGTAACCCGGCCTAGGCCGGCAGGAGGAACGACACATGGAAGACCATCTGAAAGCAGCGGTTGAAATCGTGACCGCCCAGGCGAGCGCCCGGCCGATGACCGAAGACGAAATCACCTCGATGATCAAGAACGTGGCCGCCGGCATCCAAGCCGCAGCCGATGGCCACACGACGGGGAACGGCGATGGATACGAAGGCATGCTGCCGCCCGCCATCGACCCCAAGAAGGCCCTCAAGGAACGCAGCGTCACCTGCCTGGAGTGCGGCAAGTCGTTCAAGGTGATCACCAAAAAGCACCTGGCCACCCATGGCACCACGCCCGAGGAATATCGGGAGAAATACGGCTACAAGAAGGGCACGGCCCTGGTCTCCAAGGAGCTCCAGCGGGAGCGCCGTAAAAAAATGAAGGACATGCGGCTGTGGGAGCGTCGGCAGAAGCCGGAAGCCGAGGCGAAATAGTCATATGCCCGGGGCGCGCGTTGACATCTCAGAGATTCGAGAAGCCGGCGGGCTCAAGCCGTGGCTTGATCGGGAACTGGCCAAGGGCGGCGCGCGCCCTCTCTCACTTGTTGCAAAACATGCAACGGCTACGAAGAGGACGAAGCCAGCCAAGCGGTCCGAACATGAGGAGCAGGCCCTTGTCATCGCCCGGGCCGAAGCGTTGGCCCCGAGCGTGCCGGCGCTTCGAATGCTGTTTGCCATCCCGAACGGGGGGAAAAGAGCCAGGAAAACGGCTGGTGAGCTTAAGGCTGAGGGTGTGAAAGCTGGGGTGTCAGACCTGTTCTTGTCTGTGGCATGCGGCGGCTATCATGGCTTGTACGTCGAGATGAAGGCGCAAGGAGGCCGTGCAAGTGATGCGCAAAAAGAATGGATCGAGGCGGCGAGAGGACACGGCTACCGTGCTGAGGTTTGCGTCGGAGCAGACGCGGCGTGGGACATCATCTGCGAATATTTGGGATTTAAGGGGTGAGTTGGTGAGCCAAGGAGGGGAAATTCTGTCCACATGGAAGGTAATTGCAGACAGGGTCGGCCTTTCCGAGAACACAATCAGGAAGCTCATTCGGGAAGAAGGATTCCCCGTCCAGTACCTCGGGCGGACACCTGTTACCACCATGGACCAAGTCGTCACGTGGCTTGATCGTCGTCTTGCGCGGCAAAAAACAACCTGCTTACACACAATCATCAGCTAATTGTCAGCGGTCATTGTTTTGTGTATTTTCTGGGGGTTGGAGGCGCTGGATATGGCAAGAAACATTGTGCAATTCCAGAAGGGTATGAGCGAAGATGCGTTTGAGGCGCAATTCGGCACCGAGGAGAAATGCTGGGCACACCTCGTGCAATGGCGTTGGCCCGAAGGATTCGTTTGTCCAATTTGCGGCAGGGATAAGTACTCGCTGCTTATTGTTGGCAGGCGACGGCTCTTTCAGTGCTCACATTGCCGTACGCAGACTTCGGTGACCGCTGGCACAATCTTCGCTTCCACCAAAGTTCCCCTCAAGAAGTGGTTCCGCGCCATTTATCACCTCACTCAAAGCAAGGGCGGCATCTCCAGTGTCGAATTAGCCCGCAGACTTGGTGTCACGCAAACGACGGCCTGGAAAATGTCTCACAAGCTGATGCAGGTCATGCTCGAACGTGAACACCAGCAACGTCTCACCGGCCGCGTAGAGATGGACGATGCTTACCTTGGCGGTAAACGACGTGGTGGGAAACGTGGACGTGGTGCCCCAGGAAAAATTCCGTTTATTGCGGCAGTTGAAACGACAAAAAGTGGACAACCACACAAGATGAAGCTGTGCCGAGTCAAAGGTTTTCGGCGTAATGAGGTGCAGCGGGCATCTCAGAAAATCTTGCGTTCCGGGACATTGGTGGTGACGGACCGGTTGCCATGTTTTTCCGAGGTCCAGGCTGCGGGCTGTCGGCACGAACCCGTTCAAGACAGTGGCCGCAAGGCTGTGCAGGACTCAGTATTTAAGTGGGTCAACACCATGCTTGGCAATGTGAAGTCAGCATTATTGGGAACATATCGTGCCGTGAGAGGCAAACATGTGTCGCGCTATCTGGCCTCGTTCGGATATCGATTCAATCGCCGTTATGACTTGGCGACAATGCTCACGCGGTTGGCCTGGGTCTCCTTGCGGACGCCGCCCATGCCTTACAGACTGCTCAAACTGGCTGAGGATTGTGCGTAACCAGGAAAAACAAAAACCTGTCAATAGCCTTTCTTGCCATTCTAAGCCTCACCAGACCGCACCAGACCGCAAATTAGAGAATGCCCTTTCCTTGGGGTTACGCTTCGGCCGTATTCACTTGGCTTGCCCGTTAGGGAGCTGAGACTGGGAAGCCTCAACCTACAACCCAAGGATTTTGGCACATGGGAAGCGTTATTAAAAGTGGCACCCCTGGCTGGATCAAAAAGAATCTTCCGGCGTTTGGCGTCGGCAATCTGCACAACCCGCTGACCCTGGACCGGCTGGAAGAGGATGACGCCTGCCTGTCCCAGGCTCTTATCGATCTGCACGTCCTGCATCACTATCCGCTGATCCATACGACCGGGTACACCATGCCGGTCGTGGCCGCGGCGGATCAGGTCACCCTGTGCGACAATGTCGTTTTTGCCGTCGGCGGGGTGGTTTTTGATACCCACGACCAGTCGCGCACCTTTGTGATTCCGGATCATGCGACGGTGTTTTTGCGGGTGGGCGTCGCCTCCGATTGCGGCGCTCTGGTCCCGGCCACCTGCACCACGGACGGCAACATCACGCCCCTTGGCCGCACCACGACCTGCGCGTTTACGCTGGTCACAGGGGCGGAAACCGACGTCGAAGGCCAGGGCGGCGGCGCGTCCAGCCCGACCAGCATGCGCATTTTCAAAGCGGTCAAAGGCGCGGCCGGCAGTGTGCCTACCGTGACCTGTTATGCCAACGACGGCCATTGCGTCAGCGGCACGGATCAGCCCGTCACGCCTCCCACGCCCACTTTTGTGGTGACCCCGGGCCAGTATGACCGGGATAGCGTCTGGGCGGCCAAACCGATGGCCGTGCCTGCTGACCGCTACACCCTGCTTTCGCCCGAGCAGCTGCTCGTCAATGTGGGTGGTTTTGGACTGTATACGGGGACCCAACAGGCCTTGGATCTTTCCCTGGCTGCGACCTGGGACACGACCTCCGAGACCGATTACACCGTGGCCGCCAACCGGGCCGGCAAGGATTTCTACGTCTACGCCTGCTACAACTCCGGCGATCTGAAGTTCCTTGTCTCGGCCAACGCGACCTATCCGACCGGCTATACGCCGACGACTTCGCGCAAGATCGGCGGCTTCCATTGTCTGTGTCTGTCCGTCGGCACCATTGCCGACCATGCCCTGAGCGACTACCTGACCGGCGATATTCTGCCGGCCTCTGTCTGGGATCTGAAACACCGCCCCGTCTCCGCTCCTGAAGGCATGGTCTACGTGGAGGGCATCGACAAGTGGGTGGACATCTACCTGACGTCGGTTGCGGGCGATACGTTGGTGTCGGCCTACAACGCCACCTGTGCGGATGGGGCCTCTTCGCCTATCTTCCATTGGTATAAGTTTTCGCAATGGTTTGGCGCGACCAAGAAACGGATGCTGACGCAAACGGAGTTTGTGGCCGCCAGCCTGGGCAGCAACCAGGGCACCAATATTGCTGGCTCGGCCGACCCCGGCACCACAGGTGCCCAGTCTGATACGGCCGGTATCCGCATGATTTCCCATGTCGGTTGCGAAGACTGCTGTGGCAACCTCTGGCAGTGGGGAACGGAAGCAGGGGGGGGCGCCTCCGCCGCTGCCTGGGTCAATGCGTATGACAGCAACGATGCGCATGTGGCCGGACATCATTACCAAGCCCCGAACCGTGTGTTTTTTGGTGGCGCTTGGTTCCATGGGGTGTCTTGCGGCTCTCGGAGTTCGGTTTGGTCGACAAGCCCGCTGTTTTTGGATCCGAGATACGGCGCGCGAGGCGGTGCAAACAACAGGACCACAGCCGACTAGGCCAGGGCGCTGCCCTGGACCCGCCGGGGGGCATAATACCCCCCGGCCCCCCTTGCCCGAAAGGCAAGCAGGCTCTCGGGATGTCCCGTTTTCGGGGGCGTTTGGGAGGGTCCGGGAGGGGGTTACCCCCTCCCGGCCGCCGGAGGCAGAGAGTCCTTTTTTTACAGCCCCAATTGACCACAACCAACGAGGAGTCTCCCCATGAAAGGTTTTCCGAAAATCATCAATTCGCGTCAGGATGTCCTGCACTTGCTGGCCGATCCGGCCACCAAGCCCGCCATGCTCGCCAAACTGCAGACCCTGCTGGATGAACGCTACAACTGGGTGTTGCAGGGGAAGCTTGACATCAACGCCACGGCTCCGGCCGAAGCCGGCACCAAGATTGTGGACGTGAAAAACGACGATGGCGTCGTCTCCGAACGCTACCTGTACAAGTGGATGATCGCGCCCAATAGCGCGCTGGCCCGGCTTGGCATCACAGCCGCCGAAGCCGTGGCCTCCGGCTGCGTGGACAATGTGATTCCCACCCCGGCTGCGTAAACAAGACATAAAAAATGGCCCGCCCCACCCGAGACCATAAACGCGGTGCGTGGCGGGCCACCCTATGAAGAGCCAGACATGTCAAAGGGGCCTGGGAAGTAGAGGAGTACCGGGGGTAGGGCGTGAAGCTACTTCTTATCGGTGCAGCTGAAATAGCCGCTGCCATCGGCGAGAATCGCCACGACATCCCGATGTTGGTCGACCGTCTTGGCCTGCCGGCCTGGAAAAGTGGGGCGGGGAAGGGGACCTGGCGCGCTCGGCCAGTCGATCTTGACGCTTGGTTGGAGCGACAGCGCGACGCCCGATGCCCCAATCATTGCTTAGTGGCGCCCCAGGATTCGGCAACGGTTGCCCCCAGTCTCAGGCCATAACGGGTGGCCGCCTCTTCGAACTCACGGTCTGTTTCCAGTTTTCGAAGTAGGATTCGCCTCCCTTCCTCTTCGCCGAATTGTTCCAAGCAGTTGAACACATAAGCTTTCAATTCTGCCTCAGACATTCGTTTCCCTCCTCTTGTTTCGCCCTGATGTCGGTAGGGCTAGATCCTGTCAATACCCAAATGTTGGTCAATGATGGCCCCCGGATGGCCAATGTTGGTCAATCCTGAACTCCCCAAAAAACCGGGGGTAGGCTGACCCATCCGCCCAGACTCGGGCGAGGGAGGGCAGCCATGGATCATGCCGACATCCTCAGGGATTTTCCGCTCGGGGTGTCCCTGCTCAAGGCCGAGGAGGGGTACAGGGACAAGCCCTACAAGTGTCCCGCTGGGCATTGGACCATCGGATATGGGTTCAATCTCGAAGCGCATGGCATCTCCAACGACGAATTCAAAAACTGGGAATGGGACCGCGAGAAAGCCCAGGTCATGCTTCTGGACGAACTCGCGGACATCATTGCCGTTCTCGACAGCCGCTTCCCGGCCTGGCGCGAAAAGCTCGATGGCACACGGGAAGCCGTCGTCCTCTCGTCGTTCTACCAGCTTGGCGTCAACGGTGCCCTCGCCTTCAAGAACACCATCGCCATGGTCCAGGCCGGCGATTGGGAAGGGGCGGCCCAGGGCATCATGGCGTCCCGGTGGGCCAGACAGGACCCGGAGCGCGCGCAACGCAACGCCGACGCCATGCGCACCGGCAAACTCCCGGAGGTGGTGCGCGGTGTCAAAATTTTCCCTCCTGAAGCGGTTGAGGTCGTTAATGCAGCACCTGTTCAACCCGCGCCACGTGTGGTGCAGGCTGAAGGATTGCGGTTTCAGCAATCCGACAG
This sequence comes from Desulfovibrio sp. JY, assembly GCA_021730285.1. Taxonomy (NCBI): domain Bacteria; kingdom Pseudomonadati; phylum Thermodesulfobacteriota; class Desulfovibrionia; order Desulfovibrionales; family Desulfovibrionaceae; genus Desulfovibrio; species Desulfovibrio sp. JY. The sequence continues at coordinate 722,666 of CP082962.1, read as the reverse complement.
CGGACCGGTGGGCGGCCAAGTGGGAGCGGGTGTACCGGGCCTTGGGGCTCTGATTTCCGACATCTCCAAACGCCTCGGCAAGTCTCCGGCCGCCTATGGTGCAACCGGCCTTTTCACGATGCTGGTGGGGAACGTCCGCTTGAAGGTGGACTTGTGGTTTTTCGACCATCTCTACCACTTCGAAGATGCCGGTACTCTCGCGGCGCTGCTCGTTATGGGCCTGATTACGTGGGGGCTCGCTCGTCGTCCCGGCTCGATCGTGGAGGGCAAGCCCAATGCGTAAGGCGCTCTTCGCTCTGCTCATTGTCTCCGCTCTGACCATGGCCGCATGTGCCAACCTGTCCACGTCCGGGGCCGGTCCATCCTCCGCCGGCCTCGGGCCGGATAGGCTCGAGGTCCCCGAATCCACGTCCACGCTGCCCGAGCGCATCAAATCGGGCGTTTCCTGGCTGTGGTCCTGCGTCGTGGCCCTGCGCGCCATGGGCGTGGGGGCTGACTCTTTGTCCGAGCTGACCGCCACCATCACGGACATTTCCCGGCTGGCCCACGGCGGCGACCTGGATGCGGCCCGGGAGCTTTTCAGCAAGGCATGGAGCATGGCCGTTGCGCTCAAAGGGGGCAAGGCGTGATGGACCTGCAGACGTATCCCACCGTGCGGCCCAAGCTTGTTTCCGGTCATGTCGTGACCTTCGAAGGCTCGGACGTGCTGTCCCGGGCCATTCGCTTTTTCGCCCCGGGCGGATCGCACACGGCCATGGTGCTGCGCCTCGCCGACTGCGCGGACACGGTCTTTCTCATCGAGGCATTGGAGCACGGGCCGACGCTGACCCGCATGTCGCGCCGTATCAGCAATTATAACGGCCTCGTGCACATCCAGATGCCGGACCTGTCCCGCATGCAGCAACGGGCCGTCACAGCCATGGCGTTGCGGCTCCTCGGGGCCCGTGTCGGCTATGACTACCCGTCCTTACTCCGGAATGCCCGCCGCAGAGTCGCGCTCAACATGAAACGCGGGTTCTGCTCCGAGACGGCGCAATACCTGCTGACCATGGCTGGCGTGATGTCGCCCAGGGCCGAGGCCATGACCCCCGGAGAACTGCGGCAGGCGCTTGGGCATGAGGTGACTTTGGCCGCCTACACGGCCGATTGCGAATCTGTCGAAGTTGGGGGCGTCGCATGAGTGACCTGGATGTCGAACGGCTGGCCGACGCCCTGGCCGAGAAGCTCCAGGACGGGAAGTGCGGTCAGCAGGCCGCATGCTGTGCGAAGTGCAGTCTTACTCCGGAGGAGCATGCCGAGCAGCACCGTGCCATGTCCGGTGCGCTCAAAATGCGGTCGGTGGTGGTGGTCAAGATACTGGAATGGGGCGCCGTCGCCATCGTTGCGTGGGTCGCCATGCGGATGGGGTGGGTCGGCACTCCCCGACCGTAGCAGCAACGCCAAAACCTCGCGGCGGCTGTCCCGGATCGTCGGGACCAACCCCCGGCCGCCGATATGCCCGGGCATGCCACGTAAGCCCCGGGCGAACGGATAAACGGACGCCTTGCAATGGGCACAGAGCCCGACCGGGGGAATCCGAGCGTTAAGCCCCGGGATAGAAGTCAATGATCCTCGGGTGAAGCGCGGCAGGTCCGATATTTCGCGAGGCATACGGCACAGGCAGGATCAGGGCTTTTTTTCTTTGCTTCGGGGGAGAGGTGTACGTGATGGGTGGGAAAAGCGGCGGTCTGAACAAGAAGCAGCAGCGTTTCGTTGAGGAGTACATTGTGGACCTCAACGCTACGCAAGCTGCTATTCGCGCTGGTTACAGCCAGAAGACCGCCTATCGGATCGGTCACGACCTCCTTCAGAAAACGTCAGTTTCCGACGCGATCGAGACGGCCATGGCCGAGCGGTCCGAGCGGACCAAGATCACGGCCGACGCCGTCCTTCAGGAGCTTGCCCGGCTTGCTTTCTCCGACATCCGCAAGGTGACGGTGTTCGGGGGTAAAGGTGTCACGATCAAGGAGTCTGCCGAGATCGACGACGCCACGGCCGCGGCCATTTCCGAGGTCAGCGAGACCACCACGCAGTTCGGGGGCTCCCGCAAGGTCAAGATGCACGACAAGGTGAAGGCCCTGGAACTGGCCGGCCGTCACCTGGGCCTGTTCGAGAAGGACAAGGGCCCGGGCGCGGCCGTCCTGAACTTTGTAAGCATGTGCCCCGAGCCTGCCCCACTGCCGGATGAGTTCAAGCCCCCGGTGGAGGATGGCCAGGGCTCCCAGGACGGCCAGGAATGAACGTCCAGGCCGAATACCGCCCTTTGCCGAAGCAAGCTGCGCTCCACGCCAGCCCAGCCAATGAGATCCTGTACGGCGGGGCCGCCGGCCCGGGCAAAAGCCACGCTCTGCGTATGGAGGGCCTACACTGGTGCATGCGCATCCCGGGTCTGAACGTCTACCTGTTCCGCCGCACGTTCCCCGAGCTCGAGAAAAACCACATCCTTCCGTCCCAGGCCCATTTTCCGATGGGCGTCGGCACGTTCAAGAGCCAGGCCAAGCGGTGGGACTTCGTCAACGGCTCCAAGCTTTTCTTTGCCTCCTGCCAGTATGAGCAGGACGTTTTCGCGTTCCAGGGGGCGGAAATCCACCTGCTACTCATCGATGAGCTGACCACGTTCACGGAGTTCCAGTACGACTACCTGCGCGGCCGTCTGCGCTGCGCCCTGGTCATCCCCGAGCGGTACCGCCACAAGATCCCCGGCATCGTCTGCGCCTCGAACCCTGGTGGCGTAGGGCATGCCTTCGCAAAGCGGCGATGGGTGGATTTCGTCAAGCCGATGCAGCTCAAAATGGCCGCCCAGGAAGAGGGCGGCATGCTGCGCACCTACATCCCCGGGCTGCTCCAGGACAACCCGATCCTGATGCAGCGTGACCCGGGCTATCTGGCGCGCCTGGATGCCCTCCCGGAGCCGTACCGCACGGCCTACAAAGACGGGAATTGGGACATCTTCATTGGCCAGGCCTTCGAGTTCAGCCGGGCCCGGCACGTCGTTAAACCCATGCCCATCCCCGAGCATGCGCCCCTCTACATGACGTTCGACTGGGGCTATGGCGCCCCGTTCGCCCTGGGCTGGTGGTGGGAGGATGCCGACGGCCGGCTTTACCGGTTCGGGGAGTGGTACGGCTGGAATGGCACGCCCAACCAGGGCATGCGCCTCGTTGATTCCGAGATTGCCAAGGGCATCCTGCAGCGGGAGGAGCGATGGGGCCTGAAGGGGCGGCCCATTGTCCGCTTGGCCGGGCCAGACTGCTTTTCCAAGAAGCCCGATTACCGCGGCGGCGGCCAAGGCCCGAGCACGGCCGAGGAGTTCGCCAAGGAGGGGGTTGACCTGACCCCGGGCGACCCTTCGCGCGTGACCAAAATCCGCCGTTTCCGGGAACGGTTGATGCTGCCCAAAGACGATAGCGCGCCCATGCTCCTGGTCTACGAGTCCTGCGAGCAGTTCATCCGCACCATACCTTTGCTGCAAATCGATCCCCTGAACGTCGAAGACATCGACACCACGGGCGAGGATCACATCTACGACGAGGCGTGCCACGTCTGCATGCTGCGTGCTCCGGCAGGCGACGGCCTGACGGCCGGGGCAAATTGGGGGCGGAAATCATGAGCGACAGCACGACGACAGCAATGCGTCTGGCCGGCCTCGGCGTCTACGCCAACGTGGCCGAGGACGGGACCATCTGTTTCGTCTCGGACAAAACGTATCGCCAGTGCGTCGGGTGCGGCACGGTGTTCTCTGTATCGGGCTATCTGATGGGGTTGATCGGGGTGGGGAAGTGCCCATTCTGCGGAGATATTGAAACGATACCTGTGATCAATGCCACAAATAGAGATAAATATGACAGCTAAAATGATTGAAAAGAACAAGTTGCGCGATGCAATAGTTGACGTAAGCTGCATCGTCATAAGACTTAGAGAGAGCATAAAACGTTGCGAAACAAGCGAATTGGCATCGACAAAGAAGAATTTGAATAAATCTATAAACAGTCTTGAAATTTTATGTCTTAAGTATATTGATTCGTCTAAAGATGAAAATAATGATTCTGAATATCCATTTGGTATTGATATATACGGAGAGCAGGCCGCCAAAGATTTATTCATGGTGCAGCTTGATAATAAAAGACTTAAACGGTTGGAAGTAATAAACGAGCAGTACAAAACAGAAGTCGCAAAGGCTTTTGAGTTTATCAAAAAAGAAACAAAGAGAAACGACAAGATGTCCAGAGAAAACAGAAAGCTCAAAAAGGAAAATGAAGAGTTAAAGGCCTCCATGCGATGTTGGATGGGGAGAAAAGGGAAATGCTGACAGGATGGAAAGACATCACGGCACATGCCGGTTATTCCGTGAATACAATCAAAGCCCTGATGCGCGATGAGGGGTTCCCTGTCCAGTACGTCAAAGGAAAGCCTACCGTCACGCCCGGAATGATCGAGGATTGGCTTCGCGCCCGGCTCGCTCGCCAGCACGGCCAAGAACGCGAAACCATGTCAAGGTAGTTTCTTCATGCGCTGCCCGTCACCACGCCATCGCTGACCATCACGGCCCAATACGTGGGCTACCGTGGTCGGCATGCCCACACGTGTCCATCAAATCCACATTCCCGGCCGCGACGTAGGCCCCTCGAACCGCGAAATCGACCGGATCGAGGGGACCACCACGCTCGCGGTCCCGCCTGCATCGGTCTGGCGAGACGTCGTCACCGGAGTCGATTACGCGGCCATCGCCGGTGGTCTCGCCTGGCCGACCCATCCCGCACCGGGTGCGCTGGTGGTCTTGGGTCTGCGATGGGCCCCGGGCGACCGGCGCACCTACCATGCGCTGGCGGAGGTGGTGCACGACAATCTTTTCGAGCTCGTGAACCGCTACTTTCGGTTCTCCGACACATGGGCACTCGACGCCCCGGGCCGCTGGTTCGGGTCTTACGAGCCGGAGCCCATCTACTCCTTGGCCGGCCGATGCTGCCGTGACGCCGGGCGGCTGCTGCTTCTGACGGACCTCGCATGGGAACAGCCCGACCGCTGGCCGACCTACTGCCAGCGCATTTTCGACGCCGTAGGCCCGTCCGAATCCCTCTTCACCGGGGACATGCCCGGCATCATGGCTGAGGGCACGCGGTTCACGGCCTCATGGCGCGGCGGAGTCCTCCCCGATCCCGCACAGTTCCCGCTTATGGCGGCCCTTGGTCGCGCCCTGGAGGGCCTGGATATGGTCCAGCCTCCTCGGGACCTCGTGACCGTCCCGGGCCAGGCCTACAGCGATCCCTGGGACGATGCTGCCCGTGGCGCGCACACGCCGGCTCCCGGCGAGCTCCTGCCCACAATCCCCGATTTCGACGCCCTCACGGAGGTGTTTTCGTGACCGTGATTCCTCTGCCGCTCTGGCAGTTCGTAGCCATGGCCCTGGGCCTCGTGGTGCTCCTCGTGGGGGCGCTCATGCTCGGTTGGCGTCTTGGCCGGGAGAGCGCGGGACGGCCCATGTTCCAGGCCACAGCCCGCCAGCCCAAGCCTACGGCCGCCTCGTTGCTCCCCGATGATGATCCGTGGGCCAAGGCCCAAGAGCCTGGAGGTGACGCATGAGCATGGTCCTTGTGTGCGAGATGTGCGGCACCCAGCTCGGCACGTTCGAGCCCGAGTCTCTGGCCATGCCGCTGACCGGCGCCATGTTCGGACCTCTCGGGCCCGGGTTCGCGCCGCCCTTCGACCCGGCCGCGTCCTGGGAGTTCCTGCTTTGCCCCCTCTGCCGCAAGCGGGCCATGGGCTGGGACGTGAGCGCGCCCGACCTGCTGCGCCCTGACCGCCTGTTGACCTCGGACGGCTACTGGATCGTCGGTCGGGGCCTGGAGACGCCGCCGCCGGCACCCTATGTCCACGACTCGGAGCAGCTGGCCAGGGAGTGGGAGGCGGCCGAGGCGGCGCGCGAGGCGGTTCGGCAGGAGCCCCCGGCGGCACAAGCGCACCCGGTCACGCCGGCCACGGTGCCGACCAAGACCAAGCGCAAGGGCAGGCGGTAGTCCATGGCCGACACGTCGCCCAATATCCTCCCCCCGGCTGACCAGCCCAAGGACGTCGGAAAGGTGGTCCTCGGGCTTTTCCTCGACTGCATGGCCGACCGGGAGAGCAAGAGCCTGCCGGCGCGATGGAACCGCAACTACCGCCTCGGCCAGGGAGTGCATTGGGAGCGCACGGCCAGGCAGGCCGGCGTGCCTCTGACCACAGCCAACCTGCTGCACCTGCACCGCACCCGCACGGTCAACACCCTGACCAACAACAACCCGACGTTTAACGTCTTCCGGGTTGGGCCGGAGGGCGATGAGGACGTTTTCCAGACCATCGGCCGGCTGGCCGATTACTGGTGGGCGGAGCAGGAGCAGCAGCCCGTCTTCGAGCAATCCGTCATCAACGGCGAGACATACGGCGTGACCGTGGAAAAGGTGGTCTTCGACCCAGAGCTTGAGGGAATAGGCGAGGTTGAAACCGTCGTCATCGAGCCTTGGTATTTTGGGATGCACCCCGTGGACACCCGGGACATCCAAAAGGCCAACGCCGTTCTGCACTTCCAGTCCATGGACATCCGGGAGGCACGCCGACGCTGGCCCGACTTCGCCGACAAGATCACGGCTGACGCCCAAATCTTGGAGCAGGTCAACGACACCCGCAACGAGGTGGTGACCGGCTCCGCCGCATCCGGTCTCCTTATGCGCTTCGCCGGGGCCGTGCGCTCCTTTTTTTCGGGTCCGGCCTCGAATCAGTCCAATGGGCAACAGGACCGTGTCCTCGTTATTGAGTGCTGGGCTAAGGACTACACCCAGGGCAAGGGAGGCGACCTCTACCCCGGGAAAATCCGCTGCGTGACCGTGTGCAACGCCGGGACGCTGGTGTTGGCCGACCGGCCCAACCCGAGCATCAACCCGACCATGGATGCCGTCGAAGCGGCCAAGACGTGGCTGTACGACAAGTTCCCGTTTTCCCTGGCCGTCTCGAACATCGATCCAGCAAGCCCGTGGGGTTCCTCCGACTTCGACCAGTTGGCTTCCCTTCAGATGGAAATCAACAAGTGCCTGTCCCAGATCACCTACCACAAGGACCAGGCGGCCCGGCCGAAGATCATCAATCCCCGTGACTCCGGCGTGCCCAATGAGGCGTTCAGCAACCGGATGGGCATCATCAACCCGGTTTCGGCCGCGTTGTCCCAGTCCATCCGGTACATGGAGTTTCCGAACAACACGGCCGACATCCAGGCCGTCATGGGCATCTACAAGGAATTATTGCTGCAAATAGCCGCCACGTTCGACCTGGAGCGGGGCGACACCCCGGGCCAGTCCGTCATCGCCTACAAGGCTTTGGCTGCGCTCATCGAACAGGCCTCCACGATGATGGCCGGCAAGATTCGGCATTACTCCAAGCTCATCCGTGACCGTGGGCGCATGTTCTTGAGCCACGTGCAGAACTGGTACACCGAGGAACGCTGGATCAGCTTTTCCGACGCCGACGGCCGCACTACGCCGATGAGCATCAACGGGCAGATGATGCGCGTCCCGGCCCGCCTGACCGTCGTCAACGGCTCTACCATGCCGGTCAGCAAGATCCAGCAGCGCGAAGAGGCCCTGGAGCTCTATAAAGAGCAGGCCATCGACCGGCAAGACCTCCTGGAAAAGCTCGAATACCCCAACGCCCGCGAGGTGGCCGCCCGCATGGCCGCAGGCCCGGCCGGGCAGGTGATCCAGAACCTCGTTGCCGCCGGCATCCTCCCCGCCGAAGCCGCTGACCAGGCCGCACAGGTTGCGACAATGGACCCGAAGGACGTGGCCAAGGCCGTGGAGTCCGGCGAGATCAAGCCGGCGCTCCCGGCCGGCCAGGGCCAGCCCCAGGGGCCGAGCCCCGAAGAGCAGGCCGCCGCCCAAGCTCAGGCCATCGAAGCGCAGAAGGGGCAGGCCGAGATCGAAAATACCCAGGCCGACACCCGCCGCAAGCTGGCCGAGGCCGCGAAGCTGGAAACGGAAACGGCCCTGGCCGGCAGCCGTGAACAGCGCGAGTCCGCTGACGTCGCCCAAAAGATGCAACATGACCAGGAAGTCCACAGGCTGGGCATGGTCAAAGCCGTCGGCGAGATCAAGCGCGAGTCCGAGTCCCACCGGCATAAAATAGACATGGATAGCGCCGAGGCCGGCCGCCGGGCAGTCGAGACCGAAGCCAAGGCACGTGCGGCTGCTGCTACCGAGACACCGCCGGCCCCCACGTCCCCGATCGAGGAACCCCAACCCGTAACGCCGCCCCCGAGCGGCCCCGAGGGAGGCATCAATGCCGCTTTATGATTTCGCGTGCCCGGCGTGTGGCCGCGTGACCGAGCTCATCGCGCCCATGGAGCAGTTTTTCGCCGCGTGTCCGGACTGTCACGCGCCGGCGCACCGCATCATTTCCAGCCGGGGCACCCACCGCAGCGATGCGGAGTGGGTGGAGTCCTGCACGGTCGGTTTTGATCCTGAGGACACCCGCCCCGAGGTCAAGGCGTATCTGGCCAATCCGTCCGACCGTCAGGCCCTGGCCCGGGCCATGCGCGCCGCCGGCATCCGCCACAAGGACCACGGCGAGGACGAGGCCGCCAAGCGCGCCCGCTCCATGATGGCGGACATGGGGCCGGTAACGCGCGAGGTCTTCGAGCGATTCCAGGCCCGTCACGGCCGTTAACCCAACCCACAGGAGATATGACGATGCCCGATCTGATTTCGACCGTACCCGGGGACATCGGCAGCGGCGGGCCGACCCTGCCGACTGCGGACCCCGCACCGCAACCAGTCCCGGACACCGGGGCCCCCGCGCCCGGTCCCGGCCCGGACACGCCGCCCCCCAGCGACAAGGGCGGGAGCGATCCCGGGAAGTCCGGCGCGCCGGCATTGGACACCGATACGCCGCCCGCCACCAAGCCCGATGCCACTCCGGCGCCGGCCGTGCCGGCGGAATCTCCCGAGGTGCAGGGGCTGCGTGGCAAAATCGACGCACTCACCCAGCTTGTCGGCCAGCTCATGCCGACCAAGCCGGACACGCCCGCAGCCCCGCCCAGGGATTTCGCGGGGGAGAAGGCGGCCCTGGATGAAGCGCTCAAGGCCGAGAAGATCGACCAGGCCACCTACGCCGGGAAGGTTTTCGAATTGGCCACGGAGATGGCCAAGGCCGAGGCGCAAACACTGGTCAGCGAGGGGAACCAGAACACCGTCCAGGCTGTCCAAGCCGAGCTCAAAAAGGCCCAAGACGCCACTTCCTGGAAGGCCCTGTGCGATGCCAACCCCGGGTTGTCCGGCTTCGAGCGGTCCCCCGAGTTCGCCCGCATCAAGTCCATCAACCCGTTGCACGATCCCCTGTCGGCCTACCTGACGCATCGGCTCGCCGAGGCCAAAGCCAAAACGGAAAAGGCCGTCGCGGACGCGGTGAAGGCGAAGGAAGCGGAAATGGTCGCGGCCATCAAGGCCAAGGGCAACGCGGCTGTGCTCGGCAATCCCGGCGGACAGGCCCCGCAGGGAGGGCCGGACTTCGACGCGATGCTCAAGGACCCGGGGAAATACGGCGGAGTGGCCGCCGTGCAAGCGATGAAACTGAAGCATATGCGGGCCAGCTCCGGCGCGTAAAGGAGAAACGGTATGCCTCTTACCTTTGCCGAACTCGAAAGCATCACCAATGACTACTTCCTTGCCGCCGGCGGCAAGGCCGTGGACATCTACTTCCGGGATTCGTTCCTGCTCGACTTGCTCATGAACAAACAGCGGGGCCTGTTCGAGCGGCCGTCCGGCGGTCTCAAAATCCGCATCCCCCTCAACTACTCCGGGGCCGAGGGCGGTTTCTTTACCCGCTCCGACCCGCTGTCCTCGGATGACCGCGAGAGCATCAACGCCGCCTATTTCTTGTGGAAACACGGCTACGGCAACGCGACCGTCTACATGGCCGACGAACTGGAGAGCAACGGCGACTACGCTGCGATCCAGTTCGTCAACCAGAAGATCGAGAACGCGCAGAAGACCGTCACCGCCTGGCTGGCGAAGACCATCTACGCCGACGGTACCGACACCGCGCCGACCCTGACCGGGCTTGGCTCCCTGGTCAGCACCGACACCAGCCGGCCCTATGGCGGCATCGCCGAGGTCGACTTGGTGGCTGACGACGGATCGACCCCCTGGCATGCCGTGTTCGATTCCACGGCCGAAGCCATCAGCCTTGAGGGCCTGCAAACCATGCGCTCCTCGGCCAAGCTCGGCGACGGCGCCACCGGCAAGCCCAACGTGGCCGTGACCACCGAGACCCTTTACAACAAGGTCTCCCGCATCCTCCAGGTCCAGCAGCGGTTCGTGACCGACAAGGACACGGCGTCCGCCGGCTTCACCCATCTGGTCTACGAGGGCATGACCCTGGCCGCCGACGACTACTGCCCGGCCGGGCATTGCTACGCCATCAACACCAACTACCTCGGCTTTGCCATTCACCAGGACGGCTTCTTCAAGCGTATCCCCTGGGCCGACCTGCAAGGCCCCGTCGGCCGGACCATGAAGATTCTCTGGCACGGCAACCTCATCTGCTCCAACCGCAAGGCCCACGCCGGCCACAGCAACCTGTCGTAACGCACGACTCGAAGGAGACACCGATATGTCCAAGCCCTTCAAAACCATGTTTTCGCACGGCCTGTTCGAGGCCAAGAACTCCACTCCCGAGGCCATCGGGACTCTGCGCATTTCGGACGATGGCCGGAAGTTCCGCCTGGCCAAGGCCGGCGCCGCCGTGCTCTCCCCGGGCAAGCTGGCCATGGCCCCGGCCGCCGTCGCGGATCACATCGGCCTGACCGGTGTCGCGACCAAGGTCGGCGAGGCCCGCGTCGAAATGACCGTCGGCGCCACTGCCGTCACGGACGGCCAGTACGCGGGTGGCTTCCTGCAGATCAATACCGGCACCGGTGCCGGCATGCAGTACAAGATCCAGTCGCACGGCACCTGCGCCGCTTCGGGTACGCTGACGGTGGTCCTCGAGGAGACCATCCGCGTGGCCCTGGACGCCACGTCCAAACTGTCCCTCATCCCGTCCCCCTGGATGGGCACGGTGGAGAGTGCCACCGAGGAGGGCGTTCCCGCCGGCATCACCCCATGCCCTGTCCCGGCCGGCTTCTACTATTGGGCGCAGACCTCCGGCCCCGCCATCGCGTTGATCGCCGGCGCTCCGGCCGTCGGCTCCATGCTGGTGCCCGGCGCCGTGGCCGGCAGCCTCGCCGCCATGAACGTCGAATTGGACATCGATCAGCCCGTCGTTGCCAAAACCATGGCCACGGCCGGCGTGGACACCCAGTACAAGCCCGTGCTGCTGGGCATCGAATAAGGAGCCGCCATGTCCATCACCACCCACGTGACCGGCGAGACCATCGAAGGCAACATGCGCACCGTGTTCGGCACGTTCTCCAATGTGGGGACGTCCGGGACCATCAGCACTGGCTTGTCCAGCGCGATCAAGCGCGCCACCGTCACCGGAGCCGAAACACTGACCGACGCCGGCGGCGGCGTGCTCGACGTCACGCTGCCGGCCACGGCCACCAGCGGTTTCTGGGAAGCGTCGGGGGATTGCTAGGCCATGGCCGACGCTCTCATCACCATCCCCCAGGCTGCGGCCATAGGCGTCAAGGACGCCCATACGGACACGCTACACCAGCTCGCGCAAGAGGTCATCGACACGGTCAAAGACCCCTCGATCGATGAACCGCAGGTACTGCGCTGGTTCAACCGCTGCCTGGGGGAAATGGTCACCACGCTCGCGCGCCGGGGCGTCTATCTGCCGTCCCTGGCCACATCGGGAGAGGTCGAGACCATGACCGCCACCGAAGCCGTGGCGCTGCCGGCGGACTGGCATGGCAACCTGCATGGGGCCTGGGACAATGCCACGGGCCACGCCATCAAGGTCCGGCCCTGGTCGGCCCTGCAGCGCATGCGCGGCCCGGGTCCGCTACGGCATGGGCAACTCGTCGGCGTGGCCACGTTCGCGCGGCAGTTGCGCTACTGGCTGGTCCCGCACGCGCCGCGCCGCCTCACGATCCAGTATCATCGCCTGCCTGCCCCCCTGGTGGCCCTCACCGATAAGCCGTTTGATCTGCCGCCCGAGGTCGCCTCGGCTATGCTGGTCGATTTCGCGTGTGCGACCGGATTTGCGACGAACGAACAGGAGCAGAACGACAACAAGATCAACACCACCTACCACCGCAATAGGTTTGCCGCGGCTCTGGACGATCTGGCCATCGAGGTCGGTCCTTGGCCGACGGAGGCAACCCCCATCACCGACGAAATGGGGTGGGGGTGCGTGTGATCCGTGTGCGCTTTGCCGGCTGTCTCGGCCTTAACACTCAGGTTTCCCCACTCGGGCTGGCCTACGACGGGCAGACTCAGATGTGGGAGGCGGCGCGTCTCGTCAATGCGGACGTGTTGGACGGCGGCCGGCGGACGCGACGCCGGCCCGGCTGGGATAAGGTCGAGGACGGCCACTGGCGCGATCCGTTCGAGGCCGCCGACGGAACGGCCTACGCGGTCGTTGATGACGTGCTGTGCCGGATCGCCTGGGACCGTTCGAGGCAGGCGATTGTGTCCCTGGCCACGTCCGGCCGGGTGGTCTGGACCGAACTGGACGGCACAGTCTTCTGGACCAACGGCAACGAAAAGGGCCTCATCCAGAACGGTGTGGCCGAGCAGTGGGGCGGTCGTACCTGGGATGTGGCGTCCGAGGCGGACAGGTTCACGGACCCTCCGGCCGGCCAGGCGCTCGGGGCGTATGCCGGCCGGATATGGATCGGGGTAGGCCGCGATCTGCGTTATACCGAGGGGTACGGCGGCTACCATTTCGTCAAGGCCGGGCTCAACGCATTCCGTTTCCCTGCCGAAATCACCGCGATCCGTGGCGTGGACGATGGCCTGTACGTCAGCACCACGACCGGCACCTTTCTTATGACCGGTCCGGACCCGTTACAGATGCAGCGGCGGCAGGTGGCACCTGATGGCGTGATTTCCGGCTCCGACCTGTCGGTCAGGGCCGACGACTGGGGCAAGTTCGACCCGCAAAACGCCGTGCTGTGCACCACGCCGCGCGGGATATCCCTGGCGATTGGCCAAGGCCTGTTCGTTAACTTCACGAAAAACAAGATCGCGCTCGATGCTCCGGCGACCGTGGCGGCGGCAATTGCCCTGCCACGCCGGTATGTCGTGGCGTTGCATCCGTAGGAGGCTCCTATGGCCCTGCGTCTCTCCACCGGTCTTCGCAACCAGTTACTCGGCACGAACAGCTTCAAGAGCATCATGCAAAACGGCGTGATCCGCATTTTTCCTGGTGTGCAACCGACGAGCGCCGACGACGGGGAAAGCGTTTCCCATCTCCTGGAAATCACCGTCTCCTCCGGGGTCTTCACCGCCGGCACGGCCACCAATGGTATCAACTTCGGTGACCCGGCTGACGGTTCCATTTCCAAAGCTGCCGCCGAGGTCTGGTCCGGTGCGGCCGCAGCCACCGGCACCGCCGGCTGGTTCCGCTTCTACGCCAATGACCTGACCACCGGAGCGGATACGACCCACGCCCGCTTCGACGGCTCGGTGTCCACCTCCGGTGCCCAGCTCAATATGTCGAGCACCGCCATCACCTCGGGGGCGACCACCACCATCGACAGCTTCGTCGTCACCATGCCGGCGTCGTAGCTTGTTCCTTGATCGGAGGCCGACGCCATGGACGAGCAACAGCGCAAACCGCCGGAGCAAATCAACTGGCGGCTCCTGGGCGACCGGGAGCGCGCGGACTCGCTGCGTGGCGTCGGCCTGCAATTCAAGGCGCAAGCGGCGCAACAAAACGTCTACGACTACCCTGTTTTCGTTCGGCGGTTCGCCGGGAGCGATGGCACCACCTATTCCGTGCTGCGTAACTGCGGCCCGCTGGTGGATGTCTGGACCATCGAGATTTTCTGTCCACCCCGAACGCAGCCACTTCAACCGGAGCGAGAGCCGGTGGACATTCCGGCATTGCAGGCGGGGCAGTTCTATTATGTGCCGGGGTGCAAGGCCCGGTATTCGTTTAAGGATGAAGACCTGCAAAACGAAATATATATAGCGCAGGGGTCTGTTGATCCAAACATTGACGGTACAAATAAAGGATATGGCGTCAAGACCCTCTCGTTCAAAGATGTTGGCCTCGCCTCTCTTCTTCCATCTCCTGATGGGTCAATCTCGCGGAACGCCAAGGTTTGCTATTTGGAAGGAGCAGAGCCGAACAGCGGCTTCAGCGGCGGACGTCTCCAGATGTCGTCATACAATTTGCCGACATCAGGTGCGTTTTCCGTTTCCGCGTTGGTGCGACTGCGGAAGCCGATAGAGTTGGACTATAGTTTCACGTCGAAGACGCAAGAGCTTGACTGCGGCTATCAGGTTTACAACCCCATTAAGCCGCGCATCCTGACATCTGATGACGGGACTACGTGGTCGGCAGTCTGCCCGGGAAGCGCTGTGCCACTCATTGGTTGGCATATTCCGTCGCGGTTCTCGAAACATTGGGTCAAGTTCACCTACCCGTGGCCGACGTACAACGAAAATTTCGTGGCCAGCGCAGAGCATCTTATCGGCTATCGCGAGATTGGGACGATCTGTGACGGCGAACCACTCCTCGCATCAGATTATGATTCCGCCTCGCCCTATTGGGATAAGGTGGCTGGTGAACTGGAAACACTTACAGGAGAGTTTCAGAATGGGTGGGAAGAGAACGCGGAGGTTGCCAACGCCGCGCCTTACGCCTCGTTCTGCACCTTCAAAGTCGATGGCGAGCATGGGAAGGCCGCAGGCACGCGGGCCGTTGCTTCGTTATCTGATGGATCGAAACGCTATTCGACGGTAATTTCCTATGTCTATGAGTATAATGGGGATGGCTCGGTCAAGGATACCATCCTGACGCTCAAAGATTACCAGTACAAACTTTACATGACGGACGCGCAGCCGTCTTTAGCCTTTGGGAACCAGCCATTCCCTGTCTGTCACTCACAAGGATACATGATTGGTACCAATTTTTGCGGGCTTCTTTGGTACAATGGCAATAGGATTTTGGCCGGAAAAATATGCAACTATGAATCTGAATACAGTTTGTTGCCAATCGTTTCCGACGAACTGGATATTGCAGCTTGGTATCACGTCTGTCTGGCGATGGATGCTAGCGGGAATTGTTCGCTGTATATTACGAAACAGGGCGATAATAATACGCTAATTTTCAAGAGTATGCAATCTCTTGGTAATTTTGTTCCAGAAGATGGATTTGGCGAAATACTAAAGTTACCTGTCGCCGCTGATGATTGGTCATTTACAAGGTCACCAAACGACCCTGTTTCTAAGTATACATCCCAATGGGAATTTTCTTCCTATATGGATATAACCATGATGCGCTTCTATCACCATATGTTGACTAAAGAAGAGGCTGTGCTTTTGGCGAAAGAGGCCTTCGGGCAGGCGTTCGTGGCTGATGATAGCGAGGCAGGGCAGTTACAAGGGATGGGCATGCAGGCGATGATGGTTTAATTATGGGAATCATTAAGCAGTATTATAATGAGGCTGGACAGATAGTTTCAAAATCTCCCGATCTTACAACACGAGAATTTTATCGCGATGTGATGTGCGGACACAAATTTAACGAAATGTTTGTGGCGTTACCTAAAAAGGAAAGCATTGGATACTATAAAAATGACAACTCCATTGTCGTTGTGTTTGGAGCAGGAGAAGACTGTCAACCTGCAACATTTCCAGGAGACAAAGACTATGCCTTGGTCGTTGATAACGAAGCAGTGAAAAGCGTATCGGCATTAGCTAGAGAAGCGCACAGCGGATATTCTGTCGGTGGATATGTGCAGGCTGACGTTGAAGTTCCATTCGTTTGTAGTTATGGAATAGAAATGGGGTTTATATTCAGGTCGCCAGTTGGTGTTTTGGGGCCTGACGTGAACGTAGAAATTATTGATATATCTTTAAATTCAGAAGAACAAAATACAACGATCGACGCACGCCTTACATTAAGTCCGGAAGGAATAAGCTCTGGAGGAATAGCAGATTTAAATTACAATTTATCTTCTGATTTTGGTGATATCTCCGCAAGCATGTATAACATATGGCACACATATGAAAACGGTCAGTATATATCGAAGGTTCCTGGACTTTTTACAGATGGATCAAAAAATTTAATAGAGTTCAAATTAATAGAAGGTAGTTTAAATTTTTCATTAAACGGATCTTGCATATTAACAAAAGAATACTCGTTTAATTTTCTACCTATGCTCAACAACACTAAAATTAAATACTCATCTACAATAGTAGGGGCATGGACTAGTTACTCAGATGTGGTCCGTCAACAGACGAGAACTAGTTTATATCAAACATTTTTGAAAATTTTATAGGACCTTATGAAACTTCCTTACCCCCAATCCATCCCCTGTGTCTTTAACAACTTCCCGGTCGCTCTGGATATCCGCATGGGGCCGTCCGCTGGTGATATTGTAGCTGGCGCATCTCTCGGTTCCAAGTTCACGTTGATGCGGACGCCCAAGTGCGGAGTCCCTCAGGGCGACTATGTGGTCGGCTCCGCGCTCCCTGATTGCCGCATGATTTATAGTGACACGGGTAACGATGATGATTTTACGATCAAGGCCTCGTTTATCGGATATGGGACGTTCTACAAATACACAAGTTCTGACGAGTTCCTTCGGTTCCAGGTTTACAAGGCTATCGCTATCGAGACAAGCATGATAGGTGAGCTTGTTTTTGGAGATATCTTCGACTGTGAGACGCTTATTCCGGCTACTCAGGATGTCGAAGCATTATTCAACTATGAAAGTCCATCAATCCAGTACACTGAACAGACAACATCAGGATCGGATACAAATGGTGGATATGTTTGGATCAATGGGACGAAATATTACATTCCATCAGGAATGAGTATAGATTTTATTGGATCGTCAAGCGGGAAACACACCGTTTCAATTGTTAATAATACTGTGGTAATAAGTTGATGACCACCATTTTCGACTACATCGCCACCATGGAAGCTGCCGCCGTGGACAACCCCACGGGCGACGGCGTCTGCATCATGGCTCTGCCTACCGGAGCCGGTACGGCCACCTGCGGTGTGGTTGGCCTGGTCACGCTCCTGGCCCCTGTGGTCGAGGCATCGGGCGATTGGGCTCCCAACGCCAAGGTGGCTTTGCCTGTGCTCGGCAGCACCGGCACAACGGACGGCTACCGCCCGGCCTGGGGCACGCCCGAACTGACGGCCCTGACCGCCTCCGGGGCCGGGCACGTGCTTATCGAGTCGCAAGCTCTGCTGCCGCCGCTGTATGCCGTCGGCTCCACCGGAGCCATAGCCAGCAACGCCTTGCCGTCCTGGTCCGCTTACGGACTGGATGGCTCGTTTAGCCGCACGGCCACGGGAGCGATGACGCTTCCGGCCCTGGCTGACGAGGCCTACGTCTGCGGCCTGGACAAACCTATTGCCAATGGGGCCACGTCGGCCGCCGTGGTGCGGCTGTTGCAGCAGGGCAGCATCACTATCGCGGATGCGGCGGCGTCCATTTGCGCTGGCCTGACCGATCAGGATGTCATGGCCCGGGCTATCATCCGGTATGTGGCCGATCTCCTGACCTACACGTCCGACGGGGACGGCATCGGCGACACCTGGATGTGCGCCGTGGCCACGCTGCGAAAGGAGCATGGCGACTGCGAGGACGGTTCGATCCTGGCCCATTCGCTGATGCTTGCTGCCGGCATCGACCCGGGCCGCATCCGCACGGCGTTCGGCACGGTGTTGACCACGGCTTTGGTCGAAACCGGCCACGCCTGGGGCATGTACCGGCGGACCACGGATGAGGAGTGGATTCCCCTCGACTGGACCCGGGGCGCCTCCACCTACGCCGGGGCGTTGACCACGATCAAGCGGCAGGTGGACGTGACCGACGCCTACACGGCCATTTCCTACATCCTGACCGATGAGCGGTTCTACGCGGTCAACGACGCGGACTATATTTCCAAGCTCGAGGCCAACCGTTCCACGGGTGACATGGCGCTTCCGGTGCCGACCGCTGCGGGAACGATCAGCCTTTCCGCCTTGGGAGCGATGACGCTGTTCAAGGGGACGTTGGGCCTGACCATGACGGCGTCGGGCCGCTGTGGGGCGCGCGCTGCGATGACGCTGCCCAACGCGGCCATGGCCGCGACCGGCAAACAGGCCAACGCGACCACGGGCGAAATGGTGCTTCCGGCCCCATCGGTCGTGGCCCGGACCGGCGCGCATGCCGATTGTGCATTGCCCGTGTTTGCCATCTCGGGGGGAGCCGGCGGCGGCGGCCACGCATCGTTCAAGCTGCCGCATCTGGCCATTGTCGCAAGCGCCGTGTCGGAGTTGCTGGCCGATGCCTCCTTGAAACTGCCGAAACCGACCGTGGCGGCCCGGGCCGGCGTGGGCGGCCTGTGCGACGGCGCGTGCGACCTGCCCTTGCCGCGCGGTTATGGGCGTGCTGTCCAGGGGCCTGCGGCGCGGGTGCTGGTGGATCTGCCGCATCTGGTCGTGGTCGGCGCTGCCTCGCCGCTCTCCGAGGCGATGGCTGATTTGTCACTGCCGATCCCTGCCATGCGCGGGCACGCCATCCCGGCCGCGCCCTGGGCGCATGACCTTGTCTACGACTCCACGAGGTGGACATGAGCGATACGCTGACGCTGTCTGTGGCGGCCGATTCCGGAGCCGTCAGCCAATATCTTGGGCTTCCCTTCACGGGATTTTTCTCCATGAACGGCGTGGTCTACGGCTGCGCGCCGGACGGCCTGTACCGCCTTGGCGGGGATGACGACGCCGGAGAATCCATAGTGGCCATCATCGAGGGGCCGCGCATCGATGTCGGCACGGACATGGTCAAGCGGGTGCGTGGTGGGAGCATCCAGGGGGCCAACATCGACGGACTGTCGCTTTTCGCGCGGTGCGACGGCGGGGACTGGATGCCGGGCACGCCGCTTGGCCAGGGGCAGTTTGTCTTCGGCCGGGATTGCATGGGCACGGACGCGCAGTGGCGCGTCGAGAGCGACGGCAGCGATTTCGAGTTCACGAGCGTGAGTCTGGATCTTCTCAATCTCGGCAGACGGCGCAGGAGAGTGTAATGGCCACCGACATTTCTGAAATTCAGGCTACCAGTCTTAACTATTCGTCGGAGATCCAGTCCCAGTTGAACGACGTGCTGGCGTCTCTGGCCTCGGGCGTGCTCATCGACGCGCCGAGCGTGTCCGAACCGTCCACGCCGGATTCACCGTCCATGTCGGGCATGCCGTCCGCTCCGAACGTGCAGGGGCTTTCCTTCACCGCTCCCGAGGCCCCGACCGCGCCGGAACTGGCCACGGCCACGGTGCCCGACGTGGAAACGCCGACGCTGACGGCGACGGCTCCGTCGTTGTCTTTCCCCAGCTTCGACGACATCATTTTCCCGACGGCGCCGGGCGATGCTCCCGAGGTGACGGACATCGACATTCCGGCCGATCCAGACGTGACGTTGCCGGAAGTGCCGGAGCTTCTTGACACCGACGTGCCCTCAATCCCGTCCATCGTCATCCCGCAGTTCGAGGGCGTGCGGCCGACGCTGCCGGCCATGGACACGCCGGGGGCCGTCTTTTGCTACCAGGAAGGGGAGTTCGGAAACCCTCTGTGGGACGCCTTGCAGGCGCAGCTTGCCGATGACTTGCTCAATGGTGGCGACGTCTCGGCCATCGCCGGCATGGTTAATCTGATGGCCCAGGACATCGCCGCGGTAACCGAGGACGCCGAGCGCAAGAAGGAGGAGATCAGAAACCGCTTTGCCGCCCAGGGGTTCGCCACAGGCTGTGGCCCGGCCGAGGAGTTGATGCGCCTGGCCGAACGCGACGCCGATCGGGATATCCAGCGCATCCGCTGGCAGAGCACAAGCCGGCAAATGGAACTGACGGTGCAAAGCCGCCAGTTCACGGTGCAGCAGGCGCTTCAGGCCGTCGTGTCCGTGGCCCTGGACGTCTTCAACCAGGGGAACGCGAGAGCCCTGGATGCAGCCAAAGCCGGCGCGCAGTTCGCCTACCAGGATGTGGATGCGCGGATCAGCCTCTTCAACTGCCAGGTCTCCACATTCCAGGCCGAGGCCACGGTAATGGAGGCGCGTATTCGGGCCTCGCTCGCCGTCCTGGAGCAAAGCAAGCAGGAGCTCGAGGCGGCCCGGATTCGTGGAGAGCTCAACCAGCAGCGCGTGGCCACCTATTCCGCGCAAATCCAGGCCGTGGGCCAGATCGTCGAAATTTTCAAGGCCCGCATGACCGCCGCCCAGGTCGCCGCGGACGTTCAGAAATCCCGACTCCAGGCGTACGAAACTGGCGTCCAGGCCTATGCCTCCCGGGTCAATGCCACGACGGCCCAGTACAACGCCAAAGTTGCCCAAATTTCCGGCGAGAAAGCCAAAGCGGAAGTCTATTCCGAGCAGGTCCGGGCCTATTCCGCTGCCGTCGAGGGCGCGAAAACGACCGCCGAGATCGGGTCTATCCGGGCCGACATCGTGGCCAAGCACAATACGTCGGCCGTCACCCTCTATCAGGCCTCTACGGCCGCCTATCAGGCCAACTGGCAGGGCATCATCGGGCAGGTGGATGCGCTGGTCAAAAACACGGCCAACGTGATTGCTGCCTATGATGCGCAGACGCGGGGTGCGGCGTCGGAAAACGATGCCCGGCTGCGCCAGTTCCTGGGGCAGGCGCAGGTGTATCAGGCACGACTGCAGGCCAGCGTGCAGGAAGCGGATATGTCTCTGCGCTGGGGCGAGAGCAAGGCGCGCCTGAATCAGGCCAGCATGCAGGCCATTGCGCAGGTGCTCGGCTCGGCTATCTCGTCCGCCCTGGCCCAGGTGCATGGCTCCGCTTCGGATTCCAATTCGACCAGCAAGGCGACGAGCGACGTCACCTCTACCAGCACGTCCACCAGCACCGTGGATTCGACGAGCAAATCCACAAGCAATGGCTATTCCGAGAGCAAAAACTACAACTACACGGCATCCGTCTAGGAGGCATCGCCATGGCCACGCAGGACGATCTTTTCTTTCGGGGCGCGCTGCGGCGCAAGCAGGCCATCCAGCAGCAGCAGGCCGACACGGCTACCCAGGATGTGACGCAGCGGCCGGAAATGCAGGCCCGGTCGGATGCTGCCGCGATGGATAGGGCGCAAATTGGGGCGCAAACCCAACTCTCCGCGACCGACATGACCAATCAGTCCCAGGCTTCTCGGGCCGCAGCAGCGAACGCAACACAAATGAACATCGCGTCCTTGCAGGATCAGGGTGCTTCCGCTCGCACTGGCATGCAGACCGGAACACAAATGGCCATTGCGGGCATGGAAGACCGGACGAAGAGGACACAGTTGGCAGAGGAAAGCTACCTCAAACGCCAAGCCCTCACCCGGCCGACTACTATCTATGACCAAGACGGCATGCGCACTTCTGCCCCTGGTGTCGATTTCTCCCAGCCGGGGAGTGTAGGGATTGAGTCCCCTCTTGACGAAGATGCTCGTCGTCGGCGGGCTGCTGCGGCTGGAATTCAGTATTAAAGCCTGCCGCCCCATTTGGGGTGGTGTTCCTCGGGGAGAGCACAGTTATGCCTCAGCAATACAATGTTGATGATATCACTGCGGAAATGGCTAGACGCGAAGCCGCACGGAAAGCCGTCGCCGGGGGGACTACTCTTGATGCTGAGGCGTCTCTTGTGCCGAATAATCCCAGGGCCGGTCTTTTTGCCACCCAGGCGTCTACGTTGACGCCGGCTATGGACACCAGTTCCCCGCCGGCCAAGACGTCCATGCCGGTTGCCCCCGATCAAACGCGCAATCCCACTGTGATGCCTGATCCCGCGGCCACTCCGCCGGAAAACCCACGGTCTGGTTTATGGGGCTTCCTGGCCGGCGGCCAAGATGAGGCCGGGTCAAACGGTCAGCCCAGACTTACCCTTTCCCGGCTTGGCGGCGCGGCCATCGAGGGCCTGAAGTCCGGGGTGAAGCAGATACCGAAAGCCGTGGAAGCACAGAACGTGCGCACGGGATGGGAGGCGGAACACCCCGAGCAGGCCGACGTCAACGCGTACCGCAACAGCGTGTTGGCCGATCCGCAGAGCGCCAAACGCTTCGGGGAACTGGTGGCCGGCGGCACCAGCGAAGAGGACGCTTTGCGCCAAGTAGTGGGCGAGGGGGCCAAGGCCGGAGAGCAGGCCATGCAGAAAACCGGGCAGACCCTGGAAAAGGCCATGCCCGAGGATGAGCGGTACGCCGGCGGCAAGTCATCCGGCATGCTTGAGGGCGCCATCAGAGGGACAACGGAGTTTGCCCCCTCCCTGGTGGCCAGTGCCGTGAACCCGATCCTGGGCCTTGTCACCACGACCGGGCAGCTTGCCGGCGGTCACTACGAGCAGTTCAAGGGTGAGGGCGCGGAGCCGGCCCGGGCCGCACAGGCGGCTTATGGAAGCGCGGCCGTCGAAGCACCTCTTTTCGCAGCCACGAACCTTTTCAACGTGGGCGTTCTGGGAAAGGTCTTCGGCAAGAACCCCCTTTCGCTCAAGTTCACCCAGGCCATGGCCGGCGCAAATTCGGCGGGCGCCGTCGGGGCCCTGTCCAGCATTCCGCAGGAAGTGGCCAGCACATGGTCGAAAAACCCGGACATGACCCTGAAGGACGCCGTGGATGCCACGGGCGAGAATCTTCACGACACCATGGACGATAAAGGGAACGTGCAACCCGGGTTGCTCTCGAAGATGGGCGAAGCCTACTTGGCCAACGCCTTGGGCGCCGGGCTCATGCACGGTGTCGGTTTTACCCTCGGCAAAGGGGCCGAGCTTGTCGGCGGCCAATCCCCTGCCGAGCGGGCCGCTACGGTGCAGAAGCTCTACGTGGCCGATATGCTCAACACGCCCGGGGAAGTCGAGAAGTTCATCAAGACGGCCAGCCCGGAGGAGATGCAGCAGGTCTACGGCATCGCCCAGAATATCGCCGAGAACATGCCGGGGAAAGTCGAACGGTCTCTGGCCTTGCGCGACATCTCCATGGGCCGCCCCATCCTGGAATCGCTGAAGGGGCAGGATGGTCCTGAGGTGACGCCTTTCACCGAAGGGTTGCTCAAGCTCGACCAGGCCATGAAGGGGCAGGCCGAGAAACCCGAGGGCGTGCCCTATGGCCCGGAGCAGACGGCATTGCCGGAATCTCCGGGGGAGACGCCACCGCTTACGCGCAAAGACTTGGCCGAGATGGTAACGGGCGACCTGGATGCCCAGGACCGCCTCATGGAGATTGCCGATTCCTACGGCATCAAAGAGCCGCACAAGATGGAGCCGGCGGACCTGGTGGACAACATCATGTCCGCACAGGACGAGCAGCAGGACCAAGCGCGACAGACCAAAGCCATGGCCGACATGCAGGCCCAGGCCGAACAGGCGCGAAACGACATCCTGGCGGCACAGGACGAAGCCGGCCGGCTGGACGCCATCAAGCGGTTCGAGGATGCCACGAAATCTTTGGCGCAGATGCCGGCGCTTCCTGAAGGGCAGGGGTTTGACCTTGTCCCGCATGAGCAGCGCCGGGACGTGCAGGGCGGCCGGTCCCTGCAGGAAGAGCAACTTTCGGGCTTGGACCAGACCCCGGCCCTCCCCGAGGGCCAAGGGTTCGATCTTGTGTCCGATGCCGAAAGGCGCGACCGCCTCCCGGCCAGGCTGGACGAAGCTCCCACTATGCCGGCACAGGAGGCCACGCCGGAAGGCTTCGCAAAGACCTACGGCATCCCCGAGACGCCGGAATTCCTCGACGCGATCAAGCAGTATCAGGAGATCACGGGGGAAGGCCGGGTAAAGGAAACAGCCCCCGCCATCGCCCCCCAGGAAGCGCAGGCGCTTGAGCTCCAACGCCGTGGCGTCGAGGCCGAGATTCGGGCGGCTGAAGCCCGGGGGGAACAGCCCGATCCCGAATTGTTGGCCGAGCGGGATAGCGTCAACAGGCAGTTGGCCGGAGAGCCGCAGCCGCAGCCGGCAAAACCGCAGGCGGAGTCGAAACTTCCCGAGGATCAGTTCCCGGGGGCGATGTTCAAAGAGGATAGCCGCTTTCGGAAATCCCCGACCGCCCAGGGTGTCCCCACTGCCACGGTCGAAGAGTGGCTTTCGCCTGTTCGCCATCGGCTGGCCGAGCACATCAATCTGAAGGTCGCCAACACCCCAGAGGATATCCCGCCGGCAGACCGTGCGCGCCTTGATTCCCAGGACCCGAACTGGATGAAGAACAGCACCGGAGCCGCCACCAAGGACGGTTCCTATATCTTGGCCTGGAACCTCAAGGGCGACCGAAACGAGGTCCGGGCCCTGGCCACCCATGAGGTGAAACACCAGGCCATGTTCCAGCTCTTCGAGCGGTTGGCCGAGGAGAAGCCCTACAACGGGATGGCCGCCCAGCAGATGGCCAAGGTGCTCAATCCTCTCATCGAGGCCCGCCGCAGCGAAATCGAAACCCTCATGCGCGGTCAGTACGGCAAGGATTTCAACCCGGGAAACCGGCTGCACATGCTGGTTGGCGCGTCGGAATGGCTGGCCGACGCCCATAACGTTGAGCCGAAGCTGTACGAGCGGTTCATGGCCGCCATCCGTGCCGCATTACGTTCGGTCGGGGAAAAGCTCGACATCTACTGGCTCAAGGACATGAAGATGTCCGATGCCGAGATTAAATCCTTCAACGCCAGGGTCATGCGCGAAGCCTTGCAATCTGATGTCCCGGTCAGTGCGATGCCCAGTTATGAGGAGTTGAATCAGCGGCAGGCGGCGGAAGGCGAACAGAAGCCCGTCGACCTGGACAGCCCCGAGTTCGCCGCCGCTTTTAGAAAACAAACGCCAACTATTCCCACGCGCGCCGGGACAGCTTTCGAGGATCCGGCTGTGGAAGCACGCTTCCGCGAAGCTGCCAAAGGCATCGAGGACCAACGTGGCATGGCCGAGCGCGGGAAAACTTGGCTCGGGGAGCAGGTGGCCGGCTTCACCCACCATTTTATCCATATGCCCAATACACCGGAATTCGCTGAAGCCCACGAGGCCTTGCGTCAGCTTGAGGCCGCCCCGACCGCGGCCAAGGAAGAGGCCGTGCGCAACCTGCGCGCCGTCACAGGCAAGCTCTCCCCGGGAGCTTATGACCTTTTCACGCGCAAGGTCATCCTCGACGATTTGGCCCACGAAGCTTCCTTGGGCCATGATCTGCCCTTCGGCTTCACCCCCGAGACGATGGCCAAGGAAAAGGCGAAGATAGACCGGGCCGCTGATGTCACCCCCGAAGTTAAGGACGCCCTGGCCACACGCAAAGCCATCATGGACGATCTGACGGGGAAGCTGGTGGACGCCGGCATTCTCTCCGAAGACCAGGTCAAGAACCCGGCCTATTTCCGCCACGAGGTCCTGAAATACGCCCGGGAGTGGCAGCAGTCGCAGGGCACGGGTTCGACACTCAAGAAGCCCAAGCCCGGCTACGCCAAGGGCCGCGAAGGCTCCACCGAGGACATCAGCGCGAACTACCTGGAGGCGGAATACGCCTTCATGCAGCGGGCCATGGTGGACCTCAAGACGGCCGAGACCCTGAAGAAGATCCAGGGTCGGTATGACGTGATGCCTCAAGTTAAGACCGCTGCTCAGGAGGCCAACCTCCGGGCTTTGGCCACCATGGGCATGGACGCCAAGGGCATGACCGAAGCACAGAAGCGGGAAGCCCTGGGCGGAAAATACAAGACCTGGGAGTCGATGATCCCGGATGGGTATGACCGCTTCCAGGCTGACAAAGGGCTTGTCTACCACACGGGCAATGGCATCACCGACAAGGCTATGCTTTCGCTCATGGAAGCCCTGCAGATGGACGACAAGGCCTTCCAGGCCCAGGCCCCGGAAGTGGTCCTCGACGTGCTGAGCGGCGTGCGCCAGCAAATCATGGTGGGCGGCAAGAAACCCGAAATGGTCTTACCCAAGTCCATCGTCGAGACCCTCAACAACCTGCGCCCCAAGGCCGAGCGGAGTTTCTTCGATCAGGCCCTTTCAAAGCCCCTGGGGCTCTGGAAGCAGTGGGTCCTCGTGAACCCGCGCCGGGTCATCAAGTACAATCTCAATAACATGGCTGGCGACCTGGATGCCGTCCTTGCCGGGAACCCGAAGGCCCTTGCTCGACTCCCCGAGGCCATTCGGGAGCTCCGCGACGTCATGAAGGGCGGCGAGCCCTCCCAGGACTACCGGGACGCCGTGGCCAGGGGCGTGTTCGACTCCGGCCTGTCCGTCCAGGAAATTCCCGACGTGGCCAAGCTGGATGCTTTTCATAATCTTGCGGCCGAGCGCTCCGGGAAAAACTTGCTGGTCAATCCTCTGACGTGGGCGCGCAAGGGATGGCGCACGCTCCAGGACTACACGCAGTTCCGGGAAAACTGGATGCGCCTTGCGGCCTACAAGGACTACCTGCGCCGCATCGATGCCGGCGAGGACATGCGTTCCATCGGCTACGGCGCTTCTGATCCGAAGATCGTGGATGCTCTGTCCGACCCCAAGGACAAGGCCGCCATGCTGGCCCGGACCCTGGTGGGCGATTACGGCGCCGTCTCGCACTATGGCCAGGGCCTGCGCAACAAGGTCATTCCCTTCTATTCGTGGATGGAAGTCAACACCAAGCGGTACGGCCAGCTCATGAAAAACGCCTTTGACCAGGGCATCGGCCAGGGCTTCAAAACTGCCGGTCTCACCGGGGCCGCACTTGGTGCTCGGGCTACCGTGTATCTCGGGCTTCGCATGGCCGCCATGTACGGGCTTATCTCCACCTACAACCATCTTTTTCATAAGGATGAGGAGGAAAGCCTTTCTCCGCTGGATCGGCAGCAGCTTCACCTTATCCTCGGTAGAGATAAGGATGGAAACGTTCACACCCTTCGTTTACAGGGGGCGCTTTCTGACTTCCTGGGCTGGTTCGGCTTCTCCGATGCCGTGGGGGCCATACAGGAGGTGCAAAACGGCCGGGGCAGCTATGCCGACGTGCTCAAGGCCGTGGCCAAGGCGCCGGTCAACAAGATCGCCGGAGGTCTGACCCCCTTCCTCAAGACGCCGCTGGAACTGGCTATGGGACAGTCCCTCTATCCCGACGTGTTCAACCCGCGCCCCATGCAGGACCGGGCCCGGGAAGCGGCGCGCCTGTTCAGCGCCGAGAACGAGTATGATGCCTTCATGAACAAACCCACCCGGGGGTACTGGCAATCCTGGCTCCAGGCCGTGGATTACAACCGCAACGTCGGAGAGATCGCCTACAACAATACTATGGGCCGTATCCGCCAATTCAAGGAAGACAAAGGTATGGAGGGGGCCGGTTCATACTCGACTCCGAAAAGTCGCGTCATTCGAGAATTCAAGCAGGCCATGCGTTACGGCGATGAATCGGCAGCCCATACAGCGTTGGGGAAAATGATGGCCTTGGGCGTGACCGGGGATGACTTGGAAAAGTCGCTCATTCGCTCCGCGCCACTGGCTGGGCTGGCCAGAAAGGATCGGGCCGAGTTCATGGCTACCCTGACGACCAAAGAACAGGACCAAGTAAAGGCGGCCGAGGAATGGTACAAGGACACATTCCTGGACACTGACGAACTCAAAACCAAGTATGACTTCAATGAGCTTCAGGCAGACTATAATTTGTTGAATAAGCAAAAGAAGGAACTGCTTAAATCCGGGCATCAGACTGAGGCTCGTGCGCTCATTGTGCAAAATTCTCTCGGTAAGAAGGCGGCGCTCATCGCTCATGTGCTTGAACTGAAGGCCGGGAGGAAGCGGGTGGAAGAGTCCAGGCGGCTGCCGGAAGACGAGAAGGCTGCAAGGCTTAGGGAATATGACAAGCGCATTGTCGAGACCATGAGAAGGGCTTTGGCGGTGGTAGAAAAATAAAGGAAGGGCGCAGGGCAATACATGAAGAACAAACTATTCGTTGGCGACATCGGCACGGTCATCGTCCTGGATGTCGGCCAGGACATCACCGGGGCGACGGTCGCTATGCGGGTCAAGAAGCCGGATGGGAGCATCGTGACTTGGGATGCCGTGGTCACCGATGACGCAACCGGCATCTCGCATACCATCGCAGCCGGGGAACTGAACGAATCCGGCATCTACCGTGTCCAGGCCGTGGTGGCCTTGGCGGACGCGTCATGGTCGGGAAGCGGCGATTGGGCCAACATCGAAGTCTATAAATAACGGGAGGCACTATGGCTGCTACTCTGCAATTTCGATTGACCACCAACGGCCTGGGCGGCGCGGCTACCACGAATCAGCTTTCGTCCACGGCGCTCAACAACCTTTTCGACAATGTGTCGCCGGACGAAGCCACGGCCGGGGATGCCGAATACCGGGCGCTGGACATTCTCAATGTTGGTGACGCCACTGCGGCGGCCGTGGCCGTGTATTGCAATGGCACTACCAGCCCGGGCACGGACATCCTTTTCGGCCTGGAGGCCTCGCCGCTCAACGCCACCACGGCCATCGCCGACGAGTCCACCGCGCCGAGTGTGGACGGCGATTTTGCCGCCTACACTTCGGCGTCTAAACTTTCGCTGCCCGACATCCCGGCCGGCGAGTATGCCCGGTTATGGATCGATCGCACGGTAGCCGCCGGCACGGGGAACCTGTCCTTGGACGAAACCACGCTGGGCATCGAGTATGCGTAAAGACTGAGAGGTATCCATGGCGAGTTCCGTCTTTTACCCTGCAGCGTCCACGGATACCGGCTATTGGTTCAATAACGGTGGCTGGTTTTCATCAACCGGCTACAACGGTCGGACAGCCGCCGCGGGCAACTACAGCGGCAACCGCGAAAGCGCCTGGGCACGGTTCCAAAATGTCGCCATTCCTCAGGGGGCGACGATCACGTCCGCGATCTTGCGGCTCACCTCCAACGGCAACCATACCTCGAAAACGATAGCCTTGAGCGTTCGCGCCGAGCTGGCCGACTCCCCGCACGCGCCGTCCTCTGTCTCCGACGCCAACGGACGCACGAAAACAGACGGTGTGAACTGGTCTCCCGGCGACTGGACGACACAGGCCTACGACTCCCCGGATATCGCTTCCGTCATCCAGGAGGTCGTGGACCGGACGGGATGGACGGCGGGAAACGCCCTGCAGATCTTTGTACTGGATAACGGAAGCTCTTCCGGTGCCGAGCGCGCGTTTTACTGCTTTGGTAATGGGACGGGATACCCCGAACTGCACGTCGTATGGCAGGAGTCCTCAAATGTTGTCTCCGTCACATGCGGGTGGAGTATCCTAGCCAGTACACAGGTCGGTAGCTCGTGGCGCAACATGGCGGAAACGACCGACGATACCGCTTGGCGCGTCCTGGATAAGCATGAGGCGACGTCCGGTTGGCGCATCTTCGCCAGACGCTCGACCACGGCGGCATGGCACGTCATGGCTGCCGTCACGGCTGCGTTGTCCTGGCATATCCTTGCGCGCCAGACGGCAGCCGCGGCATGGAGAGTATTCGGGCACCGAGTACAGGCCATGGGATGGCGAGTCCTCGCAGGGGTCAAGATTGGGTCGGGTTGGCGTATCTATGCCGGCCAGCAGGTTGCGTCGTCCTGGAGGGTGATGACAGGCCTGTCGCACAGCAGCGCATGGCGCGTTCTGGCCAGTTCAAAGACGGCCTCAGGTTGGCGCATCCTTCGGCAATTGGTCCGGGCCATCGGCTGGCGTATCGGCGAGGTGACGGACGCGACGGGGACCGAGACAATACGGCTGCAAAGCCCGATTTGTCGGGAAATGCGGGCGGAATCTCCGATCACACGGTTGGTGCGGTTGCAGTCGAAGGTATGGTAGGAGAATCGGGCGGGCTCTCGCCAGCTCTTCGGTTATCTAAAGTTACGGCTTTTGAAGTATTACTATATGAATAGAAGACAGATTCGTAGCTTGCCCATGTCCAGTGGTTATTGATTTTGTCAATATAGGGTTCATACTGACAAAAGACCATCCTTTTGTAGAAGCCTCACTTAATAACTTGTCAAGATTTTGCTTGATTTCTCCGACGTTCTCGCCGGTGATTAATCTAGTAGTGTATTCTGACATACGCACCTCTTAAGAAAGTATGTTTATAGGGAGCGCCTCTTGGAGTATTAGGAGCGAACTATTGTGTAAAAGTTGATAGGTCAAGGGGAATAAGGCCGCGTTGAAAAAATCAACACGGCCCTTTTTTTGTCTTTCGCGCCTAGCCGCGCAGCAGCAAATCATGCAGGTTTTCAAGCCCGCTCAGTGCGCCGTACACGCCCATAAAAGCGGTCTGTTGCCCTTGCTCGGCAATTCGGAAAAGCTGTTTGTAGGCATCGAGTGTAGCGCAATCGAGGAAGGTGGCGATCCCGACGCGTCTGTCTTCCTTGAACGGCCGCATGGCATCCTTTTCGATGGCTCTCAGTTCGGCTCGAAACCTGTCGCTGGCGTCGCCCAGGCGGTTGGTCAGGTCGCGCCAGTACCTCATATCCTTGGGCAAGGATTGGAAGATACTGGCGTAGTCCCGAATCGTGGAGAGGGGAGGGGTGACGACCGGAAGGGCCTTGGGAGCATCGCCCTGAGGCAAGGCCAAGGCATCGATCAGGCTTTGCACGAACACGACGGCCCGGGGAAGCTGCTCGACGGTCAGTTCCTCGATTCCCTTGATACCCATCACATCGTGGACCTTGCGCCATGCGGATTTGTAGGCTTCCTGGTTTGGGCTGCCGGGCAACAGGCCCACGTAGCGGTTGATGAGCGTGGTGAGCGCGTTGCGCTCTTTGGCAGTGGTGGGGCGACCCGGAGTGATCGAAGTCGCGGCTGTTGCCGCAAGTTCGCGTGTTCGACGTGGGAGATTGGCCAGCCAGAGTCGAACAGGCTTTGCATTTTCCGTAGTGGCAAACATGGTCAGCAAATACGATCCCGGTTCATCGTAGGCGCGGGTTTCGCGGGGTTTCCCGTCACGACACATCAAAGTGATGAGCCGTGCATGCGGATCAAGTTCGTCGGCATGCCGGGCGTGAATCGTGTTGACGGAACGAACGGACCTGTACCCGAGAAGTTTGGCAAGATCGGGACCCGCGAGATGGGGCCGCCCTTCTACGTCGTAAACAGGAACATCGTGATCGTGGAATCTGAGGGTGGTGAAGGGGATAACATGATTGCCCGACGAAACGGGTTCGGATAAAATGGTCGGAGCCATGGTGCACCTCCGTGTAAGGTGTGCTTGTGGTTAGGCTCGGTTCGGAGTTCGTACCTCCGGGCCGGGCCGTTTACTTCTTGGCGTCTCTTTCCAACTTCTCCTGTACAGCTTTAATAAACCATTCCTGTAGGTTAATTCCCTCCTTCAAGGCAGCGATCTTCGCTTGCTTGCGAAGCTCGACAGGGAAGTTTCTGATTCCAATGTTGGTTGTTTCCATGTTTGTCTCCTGACTAACCAGTTAAACATGTTAGCCGTGTCTGTCAACCCGGCCCGTGTCGAAATTTCCCCATGTCAAGAAAAAAGCCCCCCGGTTTCCCGAGGGGCATCAAGAGGGAGGCGAAAGTCGAGGGCTATTTGGCGAACAGCCTGATAGGGCGGCGATAAGCGCGGCCTGCCCAATCAGCATCGCGGCGACCCATTTCAACAAGATGTATGTCTTGGTGTCGGCATTGAGCTTGGTCATCCCAGCCAGCAAACGAAGCTCCGTCTCGCGCAGGTCGGCCCTGGTGGCAAGCTCCTGCTTGGCCGCTTCGTCCTGCTTTTCCAGGATGCTGATAAGCACCCCGGCAGCAATCCCAAATGGCGCGGCTGGCCGGGAAAGTCAATCCGGGGCTGCGCTGGAATCTCCAGGCTTCAGACGCTGGGCTTCAATCAATCATGCAATCCGACGACCTTTATGTTGTACCAGGAATTGTCCGGGTTTATTGAGCCATTTATGCTATGAAGAGACCCAACAATTTCAGAACCACCGCCAGGGTTTATATCTCCATTTGCGACAACTGTTCCTGCCCAATCTACACCACCACCTAAAGTAAATTCTTCTCCAGAGTACAGATAAATATATGGGGCTGCAGCGGCTGCTGCAGAACTCGATATATCGAACTGCTTACATTTCTCTGCAGCTTTTGATTTTATATAAACTTTACCACCTATATAGGCTCTGCCACGGACTAATATATTTATATCTCCGCCTGATGTATCTAAGCAAATTGTAGGCCAGCTTTCAGTAGTTAATGATTTATAGTAGTATGTTCCTGCTGATATTGTCGTATCAGCCCTTATAACTTTGTCCTCTGTGGCAGAAAATTTAGGGGCAGTGAATATATCAAAGCTGTCGCACGATAGAGGCTCGGTTGGATATGTTGGGCTATGGTCTTGAGAGCCTACCCATGTAGTCGCGTATTGTGTGGTTTGTAGCAAAGTTTTATAATGTAGGTTCCCATTTAGTGTTATTCCTTTCAAATATATGCCTTGCTGGCTGTTAATATCTGTATATATAGTTTGCCACCCATCAATTGTAGGGGTAAGAACAGAAAGTAAATTTTGTTTTTTTGACGATGTTCCTATTATTGAGCTTACTACTTGTATATCTTTTTGGCTGTGCGATTGGCCATAAATTCTTGAAGCTCCATCAAGTGTTATAGTGTTGTTGGCATATAGGTTCCCATTTACTGTCGCTCCTCCTGATATTTTTATATAACCATTCCCTGATGATGCTGCCCCTGGTGAGTAAACATTCCCATTTATTACAGATGACCCACCAGAAATAGACACGCCTTTATTAGAGCAGACGACCGATCCGTTATTAACAGCTACAGTAACGCCACCAGTAATAACAAGTTCTTGTGTAGTAGACGTTAATATATATGACCCTGTTATCTTTGATCCCCCAGATAACGTAGATATCTGAGCTATAACTGGTCCATCCACTATCCCTGCTATGTGGACCTCCTTCCCTGAAATGCTGCCAGTCGGTCCTGTTGGCCTTATATTATTCTCAGCCACTGGAGTAATATTTATTGACCCAATATAGTAATAAGATTCTCCATATTTCCCTTTATTAATAGATCCTAATGAAGAAACTGGATAAGTTGTCCCTGACTTATCACCCACTTTCAATGTAAATTCTCCAGAACCAATAGAATATGTTTTTGAGTCTACTGTAATCAATTGCGTTTCAGTCAATGATTTTGCGAAATTTATTCCGGATAACGCTACATAATAAGATTGCTGGTGCCTATTATTTGCCAATTCTTGATTTATTGCCGACGGGCTCATCAGCGCGACTCCGGCCGCGACAGCGCCAAGCACCACAAGCGCCCCGATCATCCAGAGGAGAGTCGAACCACTCTGCCTGATTGTTCTTTTCATAATTACCGATTCTCCCATGTGTCTCCAGACGTCAACCCCTGACAAGGCTTTCTTTTCCATCCTCGCTACGGCAGAGGAGGGTATGCCATCACCATTCGACCCGCTGGCCTGGCTGGCCGGAAAATCGACGACGGCATCTCTGGACGATGCTGGCCAAGTCCGCCTGCGCTTTGATCGAAAGGTCCGCTTTGAGGATCGTGCGCGCATCCAACGGATTGTCGAGCGGCATTATGTGGGGCTGCTTCGGCTCCAACTGGACGTGCCCGAGGGGACGCGCCCCCGGACGGTGCAGCAGCTTATGGCGGCGGGTAAAATCAGGATCGGGAAGGATGGGCGGTATGTGCTGGTGGGGTAGGGGGGGCAAATCCTCTCATCCCGACCAGCTATTTCAAGGGCTTACGGTGAATAACCGTAGGCCCTTTTCTCGTTGGATAACCGGCTGGATAACCTATTGGCCTGGGATTTCAGGGGAATGGTTATCCGAGGCGACCTTTTTTCTGAAAATCAGGGGGTCGGTGAATACCCAGGTCACTTGGTCTAGTTGATAATTATTTTAAATTATAATATGTTATATTGGTAAGCAAAAAGCTGCGTCGAAATATCTTCAAAAAGGTAGACGTGTTAGCTTGTGGAGGGTATGGGAACTTAACCGTTAGCGAACTTGTCTTGATCTGCTGTGCACTTTAATATCTTCGGAATGAGGCTTGAAATATGAAGCGATTTGTCGAGGAAGTGTTTGTTACGGAAGGGGTTCCTGTATTTAATTTTGTAGAGCCATCTAATTTTAACGATATCTATCTCGACATTAGAAAGCCAGGGAAGCCTGTTGTTATTGAGGGGCAATCTGGTACAGGGAAAACAACATGTATAATGAAGATTATTGAAAAAATTGAGGCAACGTTAAAGCCAAAGTATATTAGATCTCGTCTCCCAGAATCGATTTCAGAAGTGGTTTCGTTATTGAGTACTAAGGCGTCAGGTCTGTATATTATTGACGATTTTCATAGGCTTCAGAAGGAATATCAAGAAAAGCTTGCTGATATGGCGAAGACTGCAGCAGAACAGCAGGCTGGAGAAGATTATCCAAAGTTAGTTCTTATTGGAATTAACCAAGTAGGGTCTAGCTTGATACAGATGGTTCCGGATATTGCAAAAAGAACTGGTATTCACAGGATATTGCCAGGCGACGAGGATTCTATATTAAGGCTTGTAAAAAAAGGATGCGCTGAGCTCTTGATAGATATTAAGAATGATAAGGTTATTTTCCAAGAATGCAGAGGTGATTATTGGCTTGCGCAGCAACTGTGTCAGTCTATTTGTGTTATGAATGATGTTTTGGAAACTGTCGATTCAGTTCAAGAAATTTATTTCGATATTGATTTGCTAAGAAAAAAAGTTGTTGAACGATTGAACTCGTCTTATTATTTGGCTGTAAAAGAATTTTGCAGGGGAAAGAGGTTTAGATCCACAAATGATCCGTACTATAAGTTGCTTAAGGCCGTTGGTGAGCAAGATAGTTCTGTTGTCGATATAAATGAGCTCGCGAACTCAAGGCCAGACATTCGCGGTAGTATAAACAATATAAAAGAAAAAAGACTGACGACGCTGTTGGGGTCAAGTTCAACTTGCTACCAACATTTTTATTATAATAGAGACACTAAGTATTTTGCCATTGAAGATCCTGCTATTTTTTATTTTCTAAAACATCTTGACTGGGATAGGTTGCGTAGAGATTGTGGTTTTAGAGATACGGGCAAAGATTACGAATATGATTTCGCGATTTCTTTTGCAGGTGAGAATAGAGAACTTGCTAAGGAAATTTCTGAACAATTGGAAGTATTCGATACTCGTGTCTTTATAGATGAAAACTACGAAGCAAACTTCTTGGGGAAGGCGTGGCACGCACAATTTGAGCTGATTTTTTCAAATACAAGTAGATTGGTTATCTGCTTGCTCGATCAATATTATAAAGCTAAGATTTGGCCGACCTTCGAAAGTGAGTGCTTTTTGCCGCGAGTTGCTGATGGCGATGTGATACCTATATTTCTTGACGAATCTATTTTCCCAGGAATTCCTCATGATATAATTGGTGTGAAGTATTCGTGGGATCCGTCAAACGACAAATGGAAAGATGAAATCACCGATAAAATAGTTTATAAATTAATGGAGAGGATAGGGTAGGTTTGTCTGTCGTAGTGTCTTGGCGAATAATACGAGGAAGAGCTGTTTGACCTTTCTCTCAGTTTTATTTGAATAAGGAGGGCCACTCGGCCCCCAAGGCTGCAGGAGCACCAACTGGACGAGAGCTTAACCGCGCCGTCAATCTGTCCAACAAACTGGGACCACCTCAGCTCGCGCTCGTGCGCCAGGCCACGCGGTGGGATAAAAGTGGTTTGGTTGCTGGATTTCCAGTCTGGAAGAGGAGGGGCCGGCAGCCTCTCACGCCGAAAGCGAGCTTGACCTATTCAAGTATCGCTATCACAATTTTTTCACCCGCACCCGTGCGGCTACATGGGCGACGAGCGGCATGCCTGCACCTGCGGCGAGGCCGAGGTGCGGCGCTACCGGTCGCGGCTGTCCGGGCCGCTTCTGGACCGCATCGACTTGCAGGTGGAAGTGCCGGCCGTGCCGTACAAGGCGCTTCGGGAGGATGCCTCGCCCATCACCTCGGCGGTCATGCGGCAGCGTGTGGCGACGGCGCGGGCGGTCCAGGCGGCTCGCTACGCCGGGCTTCCCTTTGCGGTCAACAGCCGCCTGTCCGGGAGTTCGCTGGCGCGTTTTTGCCGGCTCTCGGCCGAGGGGCACGCTTTTTTGGAGGGCGCGGTACGGCGGCTTGGGCTTTCGGCCCGGGCGCATACGCGGATTTTGCGTATCGCCCGCACCATCGCCGACCTGGACGGCGACGCGGATTTGCGCGTCGAGCATCTGGCCGAGGCCGTGAATTTACGAAATCTGGATCGGCAGCGGATTGTTTGAAGCATCGGGGCTCCGTCCGTTTAGACATGGAGATCCCCACCCTGCCAACGAGGTTATGCCATGACATTGCGTTCGAATGAAGATTTGGAAAAGTTGCGGGCCATCGGGGCCATTGTCCGTATGAGTCTCGAGGCCATGACCGAGGCAGCCAAGCCCGGCGTGACCACGGCCGAGCTGGACGCCGTCTGCGCCTCCGTGCTGGCCGCCCATGGGGCCGAGGGCTCGCCGTCCAAGGTCTACAACTTCCCGGGGACGGCCTGCATCAGCGTCAACGACGAGGCCGTGCACGGCATCCCGGGACCGCGCAAGCTGGTGGAAGGGGACCTGGTCAAGTGCGACGTCACGGCGGAAAAGGACGGCTATGTGGCCGATTCGGCCGTGACCGTGCGTGTCGGCCAAGTGGACCGCAAGGCGGACGAGCTGGTGCGTTGCGCGCAAAGCGCTTTTCGCCAGGGGATGCAGGCGGCGCAGCCCGGCAATCGCGTCCGGGACATCGGCAAGGCGGTGGAAGAGGAAGTGCGCCGCTGGGGCTTCGACGTGATCAAGGATTTGTGCGGCCACGGCGTGGGGCGCTCGATCCACGAGGAACCCTGCGTGCCCAATTTCTGCGACCCGAGGGCGCGGGAAAAGCTGACCGAGGGGCTTGTCATCACCATCGAGCCCATCATCGCCGCCGGCAAGGGGCGGGTGCGGGTGCTCCCGGACAAGTGGACCATCCGGACAAGGGACCGCAGCCTGTCGGCGCATTACGAACACACCCTGGTCGTGACCAAGGACGGCCCGCTGCTGGTGACGGCGGCGTAATCCGCTTGCCCCTCCCGTCGTCGGCCCGGCCGGCGGCGGGGGGGCCGGACGCATCATCGCCGGCCGCCGCATGAGGCGATCCGGGCCGGCAGCGGGCTTCGGCTTGTGTTGTCCCGCGCCGTTATTTTTTGGTCCCGGCATCCGCCGGCAGCCTGCATTCCAGCAGATTGTGAAAGCGCAGGTCCGCATTGAGCCTGCGGCAGGCAAGGCCGGGGTAGGTCTTGGCCAGGCGGGCCGCGACGGCATCGGGAAACCCGGTGATCACGAACGCTTGGCCGTCCGGTCCGAACCGCACGGCATCATCGCTGGCGCACACCGTATGCGCCACCCCGAACCGTTTCAGATACCAGGGCATGGAGAGTTCATCCACGTCCTTTTTCATGACATTGACTGGGATGTCCCGGCCCTTCTCGGCTTGTCGGACCAGCCGGACGATTCCCCGGACATCGTAAAAATACTGATGCCAGTTGCTGTAGGTGTTCAGCTGCCGCTGGCCGGTGGTGATGTTGACGGCCCAGGAGCGCTCCAGCTTGTGGACCGTCAGGATGAAGGTGCCGCTCATGCCCAGGATCAGCAGCGCGATGACGGGCGTCTTGTAGCGTTGCAGTCTTGGAATGCGAAAAACGGTGTCGCAGCAGGCGGCGACAAGCAGGGCGAATATGGAGACGAGATTGACGTAGAGCCGGTAGATATAATTATCCCCACGCACGAAGCTGGCGAGAAAGGGGACTGCGTATATGGTGAGAAAGAGCAGGAAAAAAGGGGGGCGATAGGCCTTTTTCCAGATGGCAACAGTGAGGCCGAGTGCGAGAATGGCGATGAGATAAAAACGGTCTGATACAAAAAACAGGAACATTGTCGGCGTGACATCGGTCAATATGGGCAGTGAGAACAGGCCCAGTGAGGTGACGAACCTGTTGTGCAGCACTTCCCCAAAAACGGGTGCGTAGAGCAGGCAGGCGATGCCCACGGCGCAGCAGAGGGCGATGACGATGTTTCGGGGATATTGCCAATCGGGTTGTTTTCGCAGAACTGCAACAAACAAAGCTATCGCAAAATAGACGCCGATTGCGAAAAGAACGTATAGGTTGAGTGGTATCGTATAGAGAAGCAGTGAGAAGAGGAGTGTCATCCACACGAGGGAGCGTATTTTTCGGCGTTGTGCGTAGTCGATGGCAAAGTACAGGCCTGCCGCCAGCAGGGCCATGCTCAAAATATAGCCACGCACCTGCGTCGCGAAATTATAGAAGGGAATGGATGTCGCGGCCACGGCGGCGCCCAGTATCCCTGTTTGCGTGTCGTAGAGCTTGCGGCCGATCAGGAAGAGAAACAAGAGGAAAATCAGCGCATAGGCCAGCATGAGGAGGCGGATTGCCCAAGGGTGCAGGACCAGCTCGTGAAGATCATGCAAGCCGATGCAGTATAGATAAACGTTGTTGAGTATATTTAAAAAAATATGGTTGTTGGGAAAGCTGTAATCCGTGACTGTCTTTTTGAGTGGTACGCATGCATAGAGTAGAAATGTCGTTAATTCATCGTACCAGAAGTCCAGATTGATGTAGCGCGCCAGCGTGTAATAGAGGAAAGGTCCGACTGCAAGGATGGATAACAGGAGATTGACCAGATTGTTTCGACGGTGTTGCGGCGTCACGGACGCGTCCTCCTCTTCGTGGGGCAAAACAGCCACGATGCGTAGCACGCCGCCTGTGGAGATGCAATTGGCGATCCTTTGGCCGGAACCGGCCTGTCGTTGTTATGCTGCCACCACCTTGGCCACGGCCCGCAAAAGCTGCTCCATCTCACAGGGTTTGGTCACGAACTCGTCCATGCCGGCCGCCAGGAACCGCTTGCGGTCCCCTTCCAGGGCGTAGGCCGTCAGCGCCACCACCGGCAGCCGCCGGCTTGCGCCCGGCACCTCGCCGTTACGGATGTGGGCGACCGCCGCCAGCCCGTCCATCACCGGCATCTGCACGTCCATGATGA
Source organism: Desulfovibrio sp. JY (assembly GCA_021730285.1). NCBI lineage: Bacteria > Pseudomonadati > Thermodesulfobacteriota > Desulfovibrionia > Desulfovibrionales > Desulfovibrionaceae > Desulfovibrio > Desulfovibrio sp. JY. The sequence continues at coordinate 683,447 of CP082962.1, read as the reverse complement.
CCACGTCCACCCGTTCCAGGGACAGCTGGCGCAACGCCTCCTCGCCGTTGCCGGCCTCGAACACCGTATGCCCGAGCTTGCGCAGGCTGCGGGCCAGGGCCAGCCGGTTGACCGCCTCGTCCTCCACCACCAGAAACCTGAGCGGCGGCAGCACGGCCGGCGGCGCCTCCGCCTCGGCCGGCGTCGCGGCAACGGGCCACATGGGCAGGGTCACGGTGAAACTGCTGCCAAAACCCGGCTGGCTTTCCACTTCGATGCTGCCGCCAAGCAGCTCCGCGATGCGGTTGGCGATGGACAGCCCCATGCCCGTGCCGCCGAAGCGCTTGGTCAGGCAGTCCTCGCCCAGGGTGAAGCTCTCGAAAATGGCGGCCTGCTTTTCCTTGGCGATGCCCACTCCGGTGTCGGTGACCGTAATGGCCAGGCATACGCCGGAAAAGTCCTTGGACACGTGGACCCGCGAGGCCGTTCCCGGTTGCCGGTGGTCGTAGGGCCGCACCGCCACGGACACGCCCCCGGTCGGGGTGAAGCGGATGGCGTTGCCGAGCAGGTTGGCAATGATCTGGCGCAGCCGGAACGGATCGCCAAGCAGCTTGTCCGGAATGACCGGATCGATCTCCAGGGAAAGGTTCAGCCCGGCCAGCCCGGCCCGCACCGAAAACGCGTCGCGCAGCGAAGCCAGCAGCCGGTGCAGGGAAAATTCGCGCAGCATGGGTGAAAGGGAGCCGGATTCGACATTGGCCAGTTCCAGCAGGTTGTCGACGATCTCCACCAGCTTGTCGGTGGAATCGCGCACGGTCTGCCAGTATTCGGCCTCGCGTCCGGTGGCCCCCTCGAGGATCGCCAACTGGGCCATGCCCATGATGCCGTTTATGGGCGTGCGCAGCTCGTGGCTGATGTTGGCCAAAAACTGGGTCTTGGCCTCGTTGGCCGCCTCGGCCCGGCGCTTGGCGGAAACAAGCTCCTCCTTGACTTCCAGCCGGGCCGCGCCCACGTCGAACAGCGTGGCCAGCCGCTGCACCGCCCTGGTGTCGCGTTCGGCGTAGGGCCGGTCGGCTCCGGTCAGCAGGATAAGCCCCCGTGGCCCGTATTGGGCGTGGCGCAACGGCATGGCCAGGAAACGGCTGCCCAGCCCCTGCCGGGAAATGCACGGCACGTACGCGTCCAGGGAAACCGGTTCGTTTTGCCGGATGACCGTCCCCGCGTTGAGGGTGGCGGCAAAGGGGCCGGAATAGTGGCCGAGGTTGTCGGGGTAGAATTCGCAATCCGCGCACCGTTGGGGCGCCACGCGTCCATTCGGGCCGGTGGTCGCCAGCCAGTCCACACGCCCCGTGCGCTGGTCCACAAGACCGATGGCCCCGGCCGGGCTGTCGGTGAGGGTGAGCGCCCGTCCGAGGACCAGGGCGGCCATGCCGGACAGGTCGAGATCGCCGGCCACCAGCCCCCGGGCCGTGTCGGTCATGGCCGCGCTGGCGCGCAGCGCCTGGCGCAACAGCGTTGCCGTGCGAACACGCGCCGCCGAAACATGGAGAAAATGCAGTCCGTGGGAGACGTCGGCGGTCATCTGGTCGAGCAGCTCGATTTCTTCCTGGCTGAATTCGCGCGGCTGCGGCTCGTAAATGGACAGGGCGCCGACCACCCGGCCGTCCACGACGAGCGGGAAGGCCACGGCCGAGGCGTAACGATCCAAAGCCGCCGGCCGGTCGGGCCATTCCTTGAAAAATACCGCCTCCCGAAAGTCGGACACCACGGTCATGCGTCCGCTGCGGATGGCCGAGGCCGCCGGACCTCTTCCCCGGGGCCCCTCGTCGTAGCGGATGTCCAAGGAGTCGAGCCAAAGGGCATTCTCGCCGGCCCGGGCCGCGATGCGAACCCGCTTGTCCGGCCCCGGCTCGGCCATGCCCACCCAGACCAGGCCGTAGCCGGATTTTTCCACCAGCACCCGGCACGCGCTTTCCAGAAAGGATTCCCGGTCCCTGGCCCGGACAAGCTCATGATTGACCGCGCCGAGAGCCACCAGGGCCTGGTTGGTCCGGACGAGCTCGGCCCGGGCGGCGTCGATCTCCTGGCCGCGTCGCGTAAGCGCTTTCCGCAACCTGGCCTGCCTGTCGACCAGAAGCCCGACCAGAAGTCCCGGCACCAGCGCCAGCAGCACGACCGCGATATAAAAGAAACGCAAGCCCCACAGGTCCCACGTCAGCCAGAGATGCTCACGATACCAGGAAGCGGTGACCGTCAGCACCACGGCCAGCACGAGAGTCGTGCCAAGGCCCGCCGCCATGGACAGGACGACGCCGGCATAGGGCGCATGGTGTTGGTCGGGTCGTTGGGTCACGTGATTACTCCCCAGCTTTCATGGTTACCCCGAGTCGAAAAAAAACGAAAGTGGGTTCCGCAATCTCCGCTTTTTTTACGATCCCTCCGGTCAGCCGGGGAAAACGCTCCGGAGCCTTGACGCGGGGGGGCGGGCTGACGTAAAAAATTTGCCGCGCCAATGCGCCAAACGATCCGAAGGAGTGAAGGCTATGAGCATCGTATCGGAACTTGTCACGAATATGGGCCATTCCACCGAGCAGGGCTTCTTCGGGGTGACGGCCATCTACATCTACATGGCCATCATCGTCGTCACGGCCTTCGTGCGTATTCGCCAGTCCCTGAAAAAGGACCATCACTAGCCCGCATTCCCTGAAAAGGGGCCGCCGCGCGGCATGGCGGCACCCGCCCGAGCCGGCGGGATCGAAATAAAAAGAAAACGCCCCCGGCGCAAGGTTTCCACCTCGTGCCGCGGGCGTTCTTGTTTTTGCAAGCGCCCGGAGAGGCAGAGGCCTACGCCTCCCGGATCATCTCCATCAGATATTGGCCATAGGCGTTCTTGAGCATGTCGCTGGCCAGCTTTTCCACCTCGCCGGCCGTGATGTAGCCCATGCGGAAGGCGATCTCCTCGGGACAGGCCACCAGGACCCCTTGCCGCTCCTGCATGGCCTGCACGAAACTCGACGCCTGCAACAGCGACTCATGGGTGCCGGTGTCGAGCCAGGCATAGCCGCGGCCCAGAAATTCCACCTTGAGCTTGCCGCACCGCAGGTACACGTTGTTGAGGTCCGTGATCTCCAGCTCGCCGCGCGGCGAAGGCTTCAGTCCCTCGGCGATCGACACCACATCGTTGTCGTAGAAATACAGCCCCGTCACCGCGAACTTGGACTTGGGCTCCTTGGGCTTTTCCTCGATGCTGATGACGTTTCTTTGCGCGTCGAATTCCACCACGCCATAGCGGTGCGGATCGCGCACCTTGTAGCCGAAGACGATGCCGCCGTCCGTCAGCTTGGCGCAGCGCTGCAACACCGTGGCCAGCCCCTGGCCGTAAAAGATGTTGTCCCCAAGAACCAGGCTCACCGTGTCGTTGCCGATGAATTCCTTGCCGAGCAAAAACGCCTGGGCCAGCCCCTCGGGCTTGGGCTGCACCTTGTAGGAAAACGACATGCCGAGACTCGTGCCGTCGCCGAGCATTTCCTTGAACCGGGGCAGGTCCGACGGTGTGGAAATGATGAGGATGTCCCGGATGCCGGCCAGCATCAACACGGACAGCGGATAGTAGATCATGGGCTTGTCGTAGATGGGCAAAAGCTGCTTGCTCACCACCCGCGTAATCGGATAAAGCCGCGTCCCCGAACCGCCAGCCAGTATGATGCCTTTCATCCGTGCTCCTCGCTTGATTATCCGCCTGTCCCGGACGTATCGTTGGCACGCTTTTGACCCAACCCGCAAAAAACCGCAAGGTCCGCAAAGGATGCCGCCATGCCCGACCCGTTGCGCCTTCTCGCCGATGCACCGCTTGCCCTGGCCGCCGCCGACCGTCTGCATCTCGTGGAAACAACCGCCCCGGAATACGTCCCGCGCCTGACCGTCGCCGCCGGCCGGCTGCCGCGCCTGGCTCCCGGCACGGTCCTGACGCCCGCCGCCGGTCCGACCCTGCGGATCGAAGGCGCGTTCTCCCGACCCGGCGAGGGCGATATCCCCGCCAGCCGCGTCCATGTCGCCACAGTCCTGACCCCCGGCGACCTGCCCGCCGGCGAAATCGCCTTCGCCACCGAAAAGTCCGGCCTGGCCCTGGCCTGGATCACCCTCAGCGACAAGGGCAGCCAGGGACTTCGCGCCGATACCGCCGGCCCGGCCATCGCCACGGCCTGCGCCGCCGCCCTGCCCGTCGCCCTGGCCAAAGGACACATCATCCCCGACGAACCCGCCATGCTCAAGGCCCTGCTCGTCGACCTCGCCCTCACCCAGGGCTACGACCTCATCGTCACCACCGGCGGCACCGGCCTGTCCCCCCGCGACACCACCCCCGAATCGACCCTCGCCGTCATCGAAAAACGCCTGCCCGGATTCGAAACGGCCATGCTCACCGCCTCCCTGGCCAAAACGCCCCATGCCATGCTCTCCCGCGCCGTCGCCGGGACCCTCGGCCAGGCCATCATCGTCAACGTGCCCGGCTCGCCCAAAGCCGTGCGTGAGACCCTGGCCGCCATCCTGCCCGCTATCCCCCACGGTCTCGACAAGCTGCGCGGCGACCCCAGCGATTGCGCCCAGGTGTCGGGGTAGGCACGGAGGAGGGAGCGGGGCTCTGCCCCGGACCCCCCATCCGGTGTGCTTTGGCTTGGCGGGGGAGGGGTTGGCTGGCCGGAATGCGGAGTGTGGAGAAGATGGAGGCGGAATTTGTCGGGACGGTGCATGTCGCTTCGCGACAAGCTCGTCCCAAGCAAATTCCGCCTCCACCACGCCGGTCGCCCCAAAGGGGCGAACATAAGAGCTTTTTCTTAGAATGCGGCGCTTCGCCGCTGGCGTGGTTGTTGCCGCAATCGCGTCCGGCGTCGAGGCGCGAAGCGCCTCGTGTCGCCGGGCCGATTGCGGCAACAAATATTCGTCGTCCCGCCGTCCATCCCCATCACCTCCCATCATCCCAACCCGGTAAAGGGAGGTCCGGAGGGCATAAGCCCTCCGGCGGAGTGCAGAGGCGGAGCCTCTGCCGGGGTCCGGGGCAGCGCCCCGCCAGTCCTAGCCTTTCCTCTCACCCGCCAGAATCGCCAGCGCATTGACGGTCGCGCCGGCCAGGGCCGAGCCGCCTTTGCGGCCGGAGATGCTGATCCAGGGCACGTCGGAGCGGGTCATGAGCAGCGCCTTGGATTCGGCGGCGTTGACGAAGCCGACGGGCATGCCGATGACGAGGTCGGGGGCGGGGGCACCGGCGTCCAGGCGTTTGACGAGGCGCAGCAGGGCGGTGGGGGCGTTGCCGATGGCGAAGATGATGGAGCCTTGGATGGTATCGAGGGCGGCGTCCATGGCGGCGGCGGCGCGGGTGCCGTTGGCGGCCTTGGCGGCGGCGACGACGGCCGGGTCGTTGAGCAGGCAGCGCACGGAGCAGCCGAGCGGGGTGAGGCGTCTGGTCGGGATGGCGCAGCGGGCCATTTCGGTATCGGTGACGATGGTCGCGCCTTTGGCCAGGGCGGAGAGGCCGGCCTCGACGGCACCTGGGGAGAAGCGCGCGAGGTCGAGCATTTCGAAGTCGGCGGTGGTGTGGATGAGCCGGCGCACGATGGTCCACTGGTGGCCGGCGAAGGGACGCGGCTCGGGGACTTCGGCGTCGATGATGGCCAGGGATCGCGCTTCGATGGCGTCCGGGGCGGTGACGGGTTGGATTTCGGGAGTCTCGGGCATGATGCACCTCTTGGTGGGATAGGTACCTGGGTTTCGAGGGGGGGCCAAGGGGCGCGGTCGATTATGGGGTTGACAGTAGCACGAATAATAAATTAGTCACAAATAAAGATAATGAAGTTTTATTAAATACATAAAAGGAGTTCCGTATTGTGAGAAAGATGCTGGTTGTGCTGGGACTGTTGCTGGGAATTGGCGTGGCGAGTCCGGCGGTTGCGCATGAAATCGCCATCAAGCCGGGGACGTGCGCGGCAGCCGTGGGCAAAGCCGTGCCGTTTAGCGTGCATTCGGCCCATGTGTTCATTGTCAGCGAGGAGCTGGAGACGCCGGCGGACGTCAAGGCGTTTGTCGTGACCGACGGCAAGCCTGTGGAAGTCAAGCTGACGCCGGATGCCAAGACGTTTGTGTTCAACGGGCAGGCGACGTTTGCCAAGCCGGGCGCGGGGCTGATCCTGGTGCACCGGCTGCCGCAGGTCTGGAGCCTGACGCCCGACGGCATGAAAAAGGGCACGAAGAAGGACTTGCCCGGGGCGACCAAGAGCAACAGCTACGAAAAGTTCGCCAAGGCCATCGTGTCGGTTGGCGGCAGCGATGCCGGGTTCGACGCCGTGGTCGGGCAGAAGCTGGAGCTTGTGCCGCTGACCGATCCGGCCAAGGTCAAGGTCGGCCAGGACATGGACGTGAAGGTGCTTTTGGACGGCAAGCCCACGCCGGCCGTGGTGCTGGCGACCTATGACGGGTTTACGAAGACGCCCAACAGTTACGCCTATTACACCGAGACCGGCGATGACGGCGTGGCCAAGGTGCGGATCACGCATCCGGGGCTGTGGATGGTGCGCACCGAGACAAAGGGCCCGTCGGCGGACAAGACCATCGACCGGGAAGCCTTGCGCTCCACGCTGACCTTTTGCGTGCAATAGCGATGCGTAAGATTGGTTCTCTTTTCGCGGCCATGGTCGTGTGGATGGTGATGGTCGGGCACCCCGTCACCGTCTTCGCGCACGGCGTCGGTTCGCGGGAAATGGACCCGGGTGCGGCCAGGGCCATGGAGTTCCTCTACGCCGACGGGGAACCCATGTCCTTCGCCCAGGTCAAGGTGACGGCCCCGGGGCAGGAAGGGACGCTCTATCAAAGCGCCCATGCCGATGCCCGGGGCCGCTTCGCCTTTGTGCCGTCCGGGCCGGGCGTGTGGAGCGTGGCCGCCTCCGACGGTCAGGGCCATCGGGCCGTGCATGCCGTCACTGTGGCGGCGCAGGCGAACACCGGCAAGCCCGTACCGCCGGTTGCCCAGGCTGGAAGCGGGGCGATAGGTCCCGGCTGGCGGGAAATCGTGCTGGGCATAAGCCTGCTGGCCAACCTGGGGCTTGTCGCGGCGCTGCTGCGTCGCCGGGCCTCGCGGAAAGGGGCTGTTCGAAGCTGATTTTCTCCCGCCCCCCTTGAGTGCCGCGGCGTCGGGTTGTTCCGGCGTCGCGGTTTTTTTTGGATGTTTTGCTGGTTTTGATCTTGATTATTGTTCTCAACTTAGTTAGAGATGAACCCACCTCGACCGGGACATCCCGAAAGACGAGGACGGCCGCCGCAGGCAGTGGCTCGGCAGGCGGCAGGCGGTCCGTAAGCAAGGAAGCCCCGACTGTCCCCGGGGCTGTCCATAGAGCGCATCCCACACAACCTCCACAACCCTCAAACCCCACGACGGCGGCCGGGACCGAAAGGTTCCGGCCGTTTGTCGTCGGCCGGGATGCGCCTGCGGCGCGGGCCGCGAAAATTTTATTGCCTGGACACGCCGTTGGCGGCCGCCTGGCGTAGCGCCTCCAGAAAGCGTTCGGGCTCACCGGGGCTTACCACCACGCCGTAGCCGAGGGTCGTTGGCACATAGACGGCCCGGGCCTTGTCCGTGACGAAGACCAGCGCCTTTTCGCCGTCGCGAAGGCGAAACCAGCCCGCTGAAAGGCCGGGCAGCCCCACGCCGTTGCGGCGCCATTTGAGGCTTTTGGGACCCTTCCGGCCAAGGTCCACCCGCTTGGCCTCTCCGGCGTTTATGGCGGCGAGGGGAATGTCGCGGCCGTAGACCCCGCCGCGCACCACCAGCTTGTCGCCGCGAAGGGCGATTTCCGCCCTGGCCGCGCCGTTTATCATGTAGGTCAGGAAGAAAAAAAGGCCCATCCACAACACCAGCATGCCCCCGAAAAGGGCCGTCAGCCACCCCGTTTTGATGGCGCCTGCGGCCATGGGGAAGACGTGACCGAGTTCCATGCGCGCTCCTTGCAGTGAAGTCCCGATAGCGACGCCCGGGCCGGGGAGACGTAGCACGGGCCGGCGGCGCGCGTCACGTCCCCGGCAACGGCCGCTTGCCGCCGCGAACGTGGCTCTGTAAGGTCCGGCCGCGGCCGCTTGTGGCCGGGAAAAAAACGGAAACGGCGGCCCATGACCTGGTTTTTTCTGGCCTGCGTGACGGCCCTGACCCAGGCGGTCAAGGACACCTTTCTCAAGCGGGCGCTTGGCGGCATCGACCCCGCTCTTGTCATGTTCGCCTACTGCGTGGCGGCCTCGGTCTTTTTGTGGTCGTTCGCGGCCGCGTCTCCCGGGCCGGTGATCGTCGACGCTTTCTGGCCGCTGCTGCTCGTCGGCGGGACCCTTGGCGGCGTGACCTACTGGCTCTACGGCCGAGCCCTGGCCGCGGGCGATCTGTCCCTGACGCTCCCCATGCTGGCCTTTACGCCGCTTTTTCTTCTTTTCACCTCGCCTGTGACCGTGGGCGAATTTCCCGAACCGGCCGGCGTGGGCGGCATCCTGCTGGTGGTCGTCGGCGCGTACGTGCTCAATTTGCGCGAGAGCCGCCACGGCCTGCTCGGGCCGGTGCGGGCGCTTTTCACCAACAAGGGCTCCCGGCTGATGCTGTTGGTGGCGCTCATCTGGAGCGTTGGGGCCAATGTCGACAAGCTGGGGCTTACCGCCTCGTCGCCAGCGGTCTGGGGCGCGGCGGTCTACACGGCCACGGCCTTGGCCCTTTTCCCGGGTGTTGCCGCCGGCGTGCCGCATATCCGCCGCCAGCTCGCCCGCGCGCCGTGGGGGCTTGTCACGGCCGGGTTTCTCGAGGCGGTGGGACTTTTTTGTCAGATGCAGGCCCTGCCGCTGACCCAGGTGTCCTACGTCATCGCGGTCAAGCGCCTCAGCATCGTTTTTGGCGTGCTTTTAGGCGCCTTCGTGCTGCGCGAGCCCGATCTGGGCCACCGTCTGCCCGGGGCACTTTTGATGGTCGCAGGCGTTTTCTTTATTGCGGTTTTCGGATAACAGGGCCGACCGATCTTGTTTTTGGGAGCCCCGCATGAGCCGTTACCGTTTTTTGCCCGAACTTTCCCCCAAAGCCCTGACCGACATTCAGACCAAAGGTCTCAACTGGACCTGCCGCCACGCCTTCGCCGGCAATCCCGTGTACCGGGAACGGCTGGCCGAGTCCGGCTACGATCCCGGCCAGGAGCTGACCCTGGACGATTTGGCCCGCCTGCCCGTGACCACGGTCGAGGACCTGCGCCAGGGCTATCCCCTGCCGCTCCTCTGCGTGCCCGAGGAACAGGTCGTGCGCATCCACGCCTCCTCCGGCACCACCGGCAAGCGCAAGATTTTGGCCTATACCCAGCGCGACATCGACACCTGGAAGGACATGTTCGCCCGCTGCTACGAGCTGGCCGGGTTGACCACCCTCGACCGGGTGCAGATCGCCGTGGGCTACGGCCTGTGGACGGCCGGCGCGGGGTTCCAGCTCGGCTGCGAACGGTTCGGGGCCATGGCCCTGCCGGTCGGGCCGGGCAACATGGAAATCCATCTCCAGCTCATCGAGGACATGGGCACGACGTGTCTGTGCTCCACCGCTTCCATGGCCCTGCTCCTGGCCGAGGAAGTGCAAAAGCGCGACATGAAAAAGCGCCTCAAGCTGCGAAAAGTCATTTTCGGAGCCGAGACGCACACCGACAAGATGCGCCGCCGCTTCGAGCAGTGGCTCGGCCTCGAGGAGAGCTTCGACATCACCGGCATGACCGAGCTGTACGGCCCGGGCGCGGGGCTCGAATGCTCCGCCCACAACGGCATCCACTACTGGGCCGACAAGTTCATCCTGGAAGTGCTCGATCCCAACACCTTGCAGCCGGTCGGCCCCGGCGAGGTGGGCGAGATGGTGGTGACCAGCCTTTGCAAGGAAGCCGCGCCGCTGATCCGCTACCGCACCCGGGACCTCACGCGGCTTATGCCCGAGCCCTGCCCGTGCGGCTTGTCCCTGCCGCGCCACGACCGCATCGTCGGCCGCTCCGACGACATGTTCGTTTTTCGCGGGGTCAACATCTACCCCGGCCAGATCGCCAGCGTCCTGGAAGAGTTCAGGGACGTGGACAGCGAGTTCGAGATCCGCCTCCTGCGCCGTGACGGCCGCGACCAGATGGTGCTCAAGGTGGAGCGCAAACCCGCCGCCGGCAGCGACCTGGACCAGAATCTGTCCGAAGCCATCTCCACCTCGTTGCGCAAGCACCTGTTCGTGCGCATCTGGGTGGAAATCCTGCCGCCCGGCAGCCTGCCCCGCAGCTGCGGCAAGACCAAACGCGTCCACGACGACAGGAATGGGATAGATTAGAGGAGAAGAGGGGAAGAGATGCAGATGCGAGAGGGGGACCTTTTTTGAAAAAAAGGTCCCCCTCTCGCGCTCTCCCCTCCGAAAAACTTTCGAAGGGGTGGTGGAGCGGGCCAGGCAGCGGTCAGGCCGCGCGGAAATGAACGGACACGGGAGCTACAGCCTTCCCGGGCGTTGTCTCCACGGTGATCCGCACGGAACCGCCAAGACAACCGAGCCAGCGTATCAGGCGGTCCGTGGTCACAAGACCAACGCGCCCACGAAGCACTTTCGATAAGGTGCTCTGGTCGGTCCCGCAACATTGGGCGGCTTCAACCTGCGTGAGACCCTGGCGCTTGATGATGTCTTCAAGAATCATGACAAGATCGGCTTTGTAGGCGCGCGCGGCGGCGTCCGGCCGCCCCAGGTCGGTGAAGACGTTTCCGGTCCCTTCGCTGATGGTTTCTTCCATGACGCTTCTCCTGCTACGCCGCATCGTGGGAACGTGCGGACTTGTAGCGCTTGACGATCAAATCCTTCTCTTTTGCCGGGATGCCTATCCCGCTTTTTGACTTCTTATGGAATGCGTGGAGGACGTAGATCCCTTTGGAAAGCTTGGCGACATAGATCACACGAAATGTTTCCTTGTCGTAGTCGACCTTGATCTCAATCACGCCGTTTATGCCTTCGCCAAGGCCGGTCAATGGACAGGTATTATCCGGCGTCTGCCCGTATTGGACCTTTCGAAGCGTTGTACCGGCTTCATCCTGCACTTCGTCCGGAAACGCGCGGATTTGTTCTTTCGAGTTTCCGACCCAGTACAGTTTTTTCATGACGGGTATTGCCCTGCTGTCCTTCGTCGGAAAAATATGGCATATTTACCCTATCGTCAAGAAACATCCCCGCCCTCAAGCGCCTGTCGGTATGACGATGACGCGCTCTCTAATCCAAAAAAATTAATGATTACATGTTGGTAGTGAAAATATACTGTAACCGGTAAAAGTCTTTGGAAGGGGGGGCTGGGGGGAAACTTTTCTTCAGAAAAGTTTCCCCCCGTCTTTTAGTGCCCCATGACCGGCTTGGCGCCCTTGCGCATCCGGCGCAGGAACAGCACGCACGGAATGCACAGCAGGCACAGGTAGGCCATTATCCGGAAGCCGTCCATGTAGGCGAGCAGGGTGGCCTGTTGCACGAGCAGGTCGTAGGTGAGCCCCAGGGCCTTGAGCTTGGCCGTCACCGCGTCGGTGTGTTGCGAGAGGTAGGTCTGCAAGGCTTGCAGGTAGGCCTGGAAGCGCGGGCTGTCGGCCCGGATGTGGCCGCCGAGGAGCATCTGGTGCGCCTGGGCTCCCCGGTCCACCACGGCGATCAGCGCCGCGATGCCGATACTTCCCCCGATATTGCGCATGAGGTTGAAGATGCCGGCCGCATTGCCCATCTGTTCGTTGGCCAGGTTGGACATGGCCTGGGTGGTCAGCGGCACGAAGACCATGGCCATGGACAGCCCGAGCAGCACGCTCGGCCAGATGATGGCCATAAGCGAGATGTCGAGGTTGATCTCCGCGAAGCGGTACGACGAATAGGCCATGAGCACGAAGCCGCCGCCGATGAGCACCCGGTTGTCCACCTTGCCGATGATCCGGCCCACGAAGATCATGGCGATGATCGCCCCGATGCCCCGGGGACTGAGGGCTATGCCGCTGTCGAAGGCGGAGTAGCCCATGAGGTTTTGCATGAAAAGCGGCAGGAGGGTGATGGCGCTGTAGAGCACCACCCCGACCACGGCGATCATGGCGGTGCAGGCGGCGAAATCGCGGTCGCGCAGCACGCGCAGCTCGACCAGCGGATGGGCGGTGCGCAGCTCCCACCAGATGAAGGCGAGCATGGACGCGAGGCTCACCCCGGAAAACCAGCGAATCCAGACGGCGGCGAACCAGTCCACTTCCTGGCCCCGGTCGAGTACGATCTGGAGCGTGGACAGCCAGGCCACCATGAACAGAAAGCCCATGTAATCGATCTTGCCGGCCCGGCGGGACTTGGCCTCCAGCAGATACGGCGGGTCCTCCAGAAACGTCTGGCACATGAGCAGGGCGGCGATGCCCACCGGCAGGTTGATGAAAAAGATCCAGCGCCAGGACATGTTGTCCGTGATCCAACCGCCTAAAAGCGGCCCGACGATGGGGGCCACCACTACGCCCATGCCGAAGGCGGCCATGGCCATGCCGCGTTTGTGCGGCGGAAAGCTCTCCATGAGGATGGCCTGGGACAGCGGCTGGAGCGCGCCGCCGGCCGCGCCCTGGAGCACCCGGGCCAGCACCAGCAGCGCCATGGTCGGGGCCGCGCCGCAGGCCGCCGAGGCCAGGGTGAAGCCCGTGACGCACACGAGCAAAAAACGTTTGCGGCCGAAGGTGGTGCTGAGCCAGCCGGTCATGGGCAGCACGATGGCGTTGCTGACCAGATAGCTGGTCAGCACCCAGGTCGATTCGTCCTGGGTGGCGGCCAGGCTTCCGGCCATGTGGGGCAGGGCCACGTTGGCCACCGAGGTGTCGAGGACCTCCATGAAGGTGGCCAGCATGACCGAGGCGGCGATCAGCCAGGGATTGGCCAGGGGCATCCAGGGGGCGGCCGGCGCGGAGGGGGTTTCCATGGGATCGGACCGCCTCAGCGCACGCGCACCGTGGGTTCGACGGACATGCCCGGCGCGAGGCGGGACAGCGTTTCGGGGCGTATGTCGTCAAAGACGATCTTGACGGGCACGCGCTGCACCACCTTGACGTAGTTGCCGGTGGCGTTTTCCGGGGGAAGCAGGCTGAACGCCGCGCCGGTGCCGCGCTGGATGCTGTCCACGTGCCCGGTCAGTTTCCGCCCGGGAAAGGCGTCCACGACCATCGACACCGGCTGGCCCGGCCGCATGTGGGTGAGCTGGGTTTCCTTGAAATTGGCCACCACCCAGACGTCCGGCTGGACCATGCTCATGACGGCTTGGCCGGCTTGCAGGTAGTCCCCGGGCTCCACGGCCTTGTTGGTCACTTTGCCGGAAACCCGGGCGTGGATCACGGTGTGGGTCAGATCCAGGGCGGCCTGATCCCGTTCGGCCTGGGCCTCGTTCACCTTGGAGCGGGCCGTCTCGATGGCGGCGGCGGCCAGGGCGACCTGGGCCACGTCGGCGGCGTGCTTTTTGCGGGCGACGTCCAGGGCGGCCACGGACGTTCGGGCCGTGGTGTCGGCGTTGTCCTTGGACTCCTGGGACACCACGCGCTCGTTGAGCAGCTTGTCGTAGCGGCCGCGTTCCTTGACCGCATTGTCGGCCGTGGCCTGGGCCGAGGCCACCTGGGCCTCGGTCGCGTCGGCCGTGGCCAAGGCGGCGCCTTCCTGGGAAACCGCTTCCTCCAGGTTGCGCTTGGCCGTGTCCAGGGCCGCCTGGGCGGCTTCCAGTCGTGTCTGGTAATTCACCGGATCGATGCGAAACAGCACGTCGCCTTTTTTCACCTGCTGGTTGTCGGTGACGAGCACTTCCTTGACCCGGCCGGGCACGCGGGGCGCGACGCTGGTCACATGGCCGGCGACAAAGGCGTCGTCCGTGGATTCGAAGTGGCGGGCATGACGCCAGTAGAGCGCTCCCACCACGCCGCAGCACAGGAGGAAGGCGATGATGACGACAAGGCGCGAACGCCCTTTGCGGGGGCGGCCGGCGGCCGCGGACGGTTCAGAAACGGCCGTATCGGGACGCGCGGCGGCGTCCTCCTGGCCGGAAGGCGATGCGGACATAACGGTAATGGCTCCGGGCCGGTTGTGCGTCTGTGGGAAGTACGACGTAGGGGAGGCCCTTCCCAGTCTCCAAAGGACAGGAGACAGGGCGTATAGTGGGCATTAGGTTCTTTTTGTCAACCACGCACCAAAAAGTAACCTAACCCCCTGCGGGGAAACCATCACCGGGAAGAAATCAGGGGGTGCGGATCAGGGCAACGGCTTTTTGAGGTAGCGGTAGTAGCTGTCGTACTGGTTGATGGCGGCGATGGGATTGTGGCCGAGAAGGCGGTCCTTGACGGCCAGCACCGTGCCCATGGCGTCGGCGTGCTTGAAGAAAAGCGAGTCGTGGCCGACGCACAGCCCGAGCAGCACGTTGAAGTCGGTGTGGGCCTCGTTGACCACCATGGCCTGGAGCACCGGGTTGCACATGGTTTCGTGGGCCGCGCCGGGATCGACCTGTTCGGCCGGGGCGATGCCGAGGACGTCCTTGGACACGCCGCCGACCTTGCAGGAGACGGAGGCCACCTCGAAGCCGTTTGTGGCCAGGATCTCGTGGACCACGGCGGCTTCCTTGCGCAGGCCGATGCAGAAGACCAGTCCCAGGCGTTTATAGCCCATGCGGCGGGCGAATTCCACGATCTCGACGATGCGGGGCTTGAGCGGTTTGACCGCGCCGTAGCCTTCCTCGCGGCCGCCGTAGCAGGTGGCTTCCTGGAGCGAGGCCTGCTTGGCGAAGACGCCGCAGGCGGCGGAAGTGGTTTCCGTCACGGCCGGTTCGACCAGCCCGCGCATCTTGATCGAGGGACAATCCTTGGGCGCTTTGCCCTTGCCCGTGCGGCAGAATCGTTCGGACCAGTCGTAGGGGCACAGCGCGCATTGGGGCAGGGGGGCATCGGCCATGGGGAGCGTCTCCTTTATCGCTATGAGCCTTGCAGCATGTTCCACCAGTTGCGGAACTCGAAAAATTCCTCGGCCTCATCATGCGTCTGGCATTTGACGTGGAGCACGCCATCCATTTCCGCGAATTCGGCGTCGGTGAAGTAAAGGCCCGCTTCGCGCAGCACGGCCTCGCGGCCCTCGGGACCCTCGGCCTTGTAGAGCTTGGCCCGAAGTTCCTTGTCGGTCTTGTAGCAGGCAAACAGCCGGCGGACATTGTCGAGCGTCATGTGGTTTCCTTTTGGCTGGCTGGCGGCTGGCTGTGGCGGCCACGCGCGGCGCATATTTGAAGAATACGCCTTCGTGCCCGTCACAGCCAGCCGCCGGCCCTGGTAACTTATCCCATCGTTGAAGCTGTCAGCGTGATCCAAGCGATGCTTCGGCACAACCGCCGACGGCCCTGGTGACTTATCCCATCGTTGAAGTGTGCCGCTTTTGACGTGCTCGCCAACCTCGGGTCGCCAGTCATGACAACTTATCGCATAGTTGAAGCGTGCCGGTCCTGACGTGCTCGCCAACCTCGCGGTCATATTCCCCTGGCCCTTTTGCTCCCCTTTGAAAGTTTTTCGGGAGGGAGGGGCGCGGGGAGGGGACCCCTTTTTCAAAAAGGGGTCCCCTCCCCGCAGTCTTTCCTCTTCGCTACGGCATCATCGGCGCGAGGCGCAGGCCGGCGTCGGCGGGCAGGCCGGACATCAGGTTGGCGCAGGCCACGGCCTGGCCGGAAGCGCCGCGGCACAGGTTGTCGATGGCCGAGACGACGATCAGGCGGTTGGTGCGGGGGTCGAGCACGAGGCCGATGTCGCAAAACATGGTGCCGCGCACGTAGCGCGTTTCCGGCAGCTTCCCCAGGGGCAGCACGCGCACCCAGGGTTTCTCGGCGTAGAAATTGTCGTAGCGGGCGTGGATCTCTTCCAGCGTGGCGGGTTTGGCCAGCCGCGTGTAGATGGTGGAGAGGATGCCCCGGTCGATGGGGAGCAGGTGCGGATTGAAGGACACGGTGATGTCCGTGCCGGCGAGCTTTCCCAGTTCCTGCTCGATTTCCGGAGTGTGGCGGTGTTTGCCCAGGTTGTAGGCCCGGAAGCTGTCGTGGACCTCGCAAAAAAGCGTGCCCACGGCGGCCTTGCGCCCGGCTCCGGATGCGCCGGATTTGCTGTCGGCCACGATGCCGTCGGTTTCGATGAGGCCGTCGGAAAGGGCCGGGGCCAGCCCCAGGATGACGGAGGTGGGGTAGCAGCCCGGGTTGGCCACGAGTTTGGCCTTCCTGATGCGCGGCGCGTAGAGTTCCGGCAGGCCGTAGACGGCGTCCGGCAGCAGGGTCGGATGGCGGTGGGCCAGGCCGTACCAGGAGGCATAGACGTCGGCGTCGGCCAGGCGGAAGTCGGCTGAGAGGTCCACCACCGAGAGCCCGGCGTCGAGCAGTTCGGCGGCGTAGTCCATGGCCGCGCCATGGGGAACGGCCAGAAAGACCAGCTTGCAGGAGGCGGCCAGATCGGCGGCGTCCGGCTCGGTGATACCCACATCCCCGGCCTCGAATCCCTGGAGAAAGGGATACAGGGCGCGAAGCGGCTTGCCGGCGTCGGCCCGGGAGGTGGCCCGGGTGAGCCGCAGGGCGGGGTGCACGGCCAGAAGGCGGGCCAGCTCCATACCGGTATAGCCGGTAACGCCGACCAGGCCGACGGGAATCGTTTCCATGAAGTCTCCCGGGGCGTTTTACTGTTTTCTCACGAAAGCCAGGCGCAGCTCGCACAGGATATTGTCGAGCACCTTGTGTTCCTCTTCGGTGAGGTTGCCGCGCGTCTTGCAGTCGAGCATGGCCAGAATGTCGATGGTGTGCTTGGCCTGGGGAAGGTTCTGCATGTATTCGCCGGTGTCCGGCTCCGGGGCTTCGCCCATGAGCACCATGGCCGACTGGGCCAGGGACAGGACGAAGGTGATGAAAGACACGGGCGGAAAACAGGGTTCCCGGTCCGCGTGGGCCTTATTGCAGCCGCAGGGGCTTTCCTTTTTTTGCGTGTCGCTGCCCATGGGGCGTTCCTCCTTGCAACATGGCTTCGGCCTTGTCCTTGACAACCATTCCCATTAGATAAGGATACGTCGTGAAACGGCAACCAGCCGGGGGTAGTCTTATCCCAAACCCGTCCGGCATGCATCCGCTTTTTCCAGCCCTGTGGCGGGGAAAGCGGGCCGGACATGCCTGGAGGCAAGCATGCATACCAAGATCGTGGCCACGCTCGGTCCCGCGTCCATCGCGCTCGATACCATGCGCGAGATGGTGCGTTACGGGGTCCGCATTTTCCGTCTCAACTTTTCCCATGCCGATGCCGCCTACTTCGAGCCCATCATCAAGAATATCCGCACCCTCGAAAGCGAGTTCGGCATTCCGCTGACGGCCCTCGGCGACCTGTGCGGCCCCAAGACCCGCATCGGCGAGGTGGCGGATTCGCCGCGCAGCGTCAACAAGGGCGAAAGCCTGCTGCTCGGGCTGCCCGACGAGCGGCCCGATCCGGCTCGCGACGATCGTGTGTTCGTGTCCCTCGACGTGCCGGCGCTGCTGGCCGGCCTGCGGGTCGGCATGCCGGTCAACCTGAGCGACGGGCTGCTCCAGTTCCGCGTCACCCGGGAGGTCAAGGCCGACCGGCTCTACGCCATGGAGGCCCAGAACGCCGGGCTGCTCTCCTCGAACAAGGGCATCGCCTTTCCGGGCAAGCACCACGCCTTGCCGGCGCTGACCGCCAAGGACGTCAAGGACCTGCACGAGGGCATCGACGTGGGCGTCGACGCGCTGGCCATCTCGTTCGTGCAAAACGCCGCCGATGTGGTCATGACCAAGGAGGAGATAAAAAAGCACGGCGTGTGGGTGCCGGTGGTGTCCAAGCTCGAACGCCAGAACGCGGTGGAAAACCTCGACGAGATTTTGAAGATCACCGACGCGGTCATGGTGGCGCGCGGCGACCTGGGCCTCGAATGCCCCATTCCGGAGCTGCCGATCCTGCAGAAAAAGATCATCCGGGCCTGCCGCCATGCCCAGCGGCCGGTCATCGTGGCCACCCAGATGCTGCTGTCCATGGTCAAAAACCCCATCCCGACCCGGGCCGAGTCCACGGACGTGGCCAACGCCATCCTGGACGGGGCCGATTGCGTGATGCTGTCGGAAGAGACGGCCGTGGGCGACCATGTGGTGGAGACGGTCAAGGTGATGCGGCAGATTTCGGACAATGCCCTGGATTACTACCTGGAACGCATCCCCTCGCCCTATGCGCCCAAGCGGGAGAAGAATCCGCGCAAGTTCGTGGCCTATTCGGCCTGCCTGATCGCGGACAACATGGAAGGCAAGGCCATCGTCTGCCACACGGTCAGCGGCACCAACGCCAGGCTGACCTCGAGCCGGCGGCCGCGCCAGCAGATTTTCGGCGTGACGCCGGATTCCCGGGTGATGCACTTCCTCAACTTCGCCTGGGGCGTGCGGCCGCGCCTGCTGGAGGCGACCAGCGGCGACCACATGGCCCGGGTGGAGGCCTTCGTGCAGAACTGTCCGGACATCAATCCCGGCGATCCGGTGGTGATCACCGCCGGACGTCCCACGCCCGGCAACGACACCCCCGGCACCAACGAGATCAAGATCTACTACAAGTAACGCTCCGGGCCGTCGCGGGACGGTCCGGCGTCCGCCCGGGCAGGGTTTCCGCTTACGGCGGACCCTGCGCCGGGGGGCGGCGTCAGTTTCTTTCCGGCCTCTCCCGGTCGGCCATGATCCGCTCAAGCTCCTCCATGAGATGGGCGATGTCGATGGGCTTGGAGACGTAGCCGTCCATGCCCGCCTCCAGGAACTTCTCCCGGTCGCCGCTCATGGCGTAGGCCGTCACCGCGATGATGGGGATGGCGGCCATGGGGCCGAGCCCGGGGGACTGCCGGATTTCCCGGGTGACTTCCAGGCCGTTTTTCCCGGGCATGCGGATATCCATCAGGATGCAGTCGAAGGGCCGTTCGGCCAAAAGCCGCAGGATTTCCTCCCCGCTTCCGGCCGGCGTCACCGCATAGCCCGCCTTTTCCAGCATCTTCTGGGCGGCAAGGCGGTTTATGGCCTCGTCCTCGGCCAGGAGTATCCGCACGCGATTCGTGGAATCCGCTTGCGCGCGGGGCGGCGGCGCTTCGTCCGGCGCGCCCTTTTGCGCCGCGCGCAACGGCAGGGCGCAATAGATCGTCGTACCGTCGCCTTCCCGGTTGTCGATGGCCAGTTCGCCGTCCATCATCCGCACCAGCCGGCGCACGATGGAAAGCCCGAGCCCGGCGCCCTCCCGCAGGGCATAGGGCGCGTTTTGTCCCTGGACAAAGGGTTCGACGATATCCCTCAGGCGCGCGTCGGGGATGCCGACGCCCGTATCCCGCACGGAAAAGACCACGGGCAGCCGCCCGTCGGCGCTGGGGGGCAGGGCGAAGGCCGCCACGTCGACGCCGCCCGTCGTGGTGAACTTCAGGGCGTTGCCGACCAGATTGAACAGGATCTGCCGGATGCGCGCCTCATCGCCGGCCAGTCGCGCCGGCATGGCGGCGTCGGTGGAAAATTCCAGGCGCAGGCCCTTGTTTCTGGCCACCAGCGAAAACACTTCCAGGATGGAGGCCTTGAGGTCGGCCACCTTGAAATCCGCTTCCTGGAGCGTCAGCTTGCCCGCCTCGATCCGGGAAAGGTCGAGGATGTCGGAGAGCAGGCTCGTCAGGCGCTGGGTGGAGATGATGGCGGCGGAGAGGTATTCGTCCTGCTCCGCGTCGAGGGAGGTCGTGCGCATGAGCTGGAGCATGCCCAGGACGCCGTTTAACGGCGTGCGGATTTCGTGG
This sequence comes from Desulfovibrio sp. JY, assembly GCA_021730285.1. Taxonomy (NCBI): domain Bacteria; kingdom Pseudomonadati; phylum Thermodesulfobacteriota; class Desulfovibrionia; order Desulfovibrionales; family Desulfovibrionaceae; genus Desulfovibrio; species Desulfovibrio sp. JY. The sequence goes on along the minus strand of CP082962.1, from coordinate 663,628 downwards.
CTCATGTTGGCCAGGAATTCCGACTTGGCGACATTGGCGGCTTCGGCCACGCGTTTGGCGTTGAGCAGCGCGGCCTCGGCCTGCTTGCGCTCCGAGATGTCGGCGAGCAGCAACAGCAGATGGTCGATCCCGTCGCGCACGAACCGGACGAAATGACATTCGATCCAGACGTCTTTGCCGAACGACGTGACCATCCGGCATTCCAGGTGCGATGGCGCGCCGGTCTCGAGGGTCGCAACGGCGTGTTCCAGCATCCCGGCGTCCCGCCAGGAGTCCAGATGGCGGAAGTTGAGGCTCTGGAGGGCTTCCTTGTCGCCGCCGGTAATCCGGCTGAAGCTGTCGTTGACCGAGATGCATTGCCCGTTTTGGTGATAGACCCCGATGCCGACCGGGGACGTCTCCAGGATGGTTTCGTTAAATGCCAGCAGTTGCTGGAGGTCGGCCGTGCGCAGGGCGACCAGCTCTTCAAGCCGGCGTTGCTGTTGCCTCGCCGCCAGCCGGTCGCGCCGGACCCGGATGGCCAGCGCCCCGGTCAGGACGCCGATGCCGGCCACCGCCGCCAGGGTCCCCAAGCCGATCATCCAGGCCAGCCCGTGCCATCGCCGCAGCACCGTGGACAGGGGCAGCGACAGGCATACCGACATGGGCAGGCCGGGAACGGGGCTGCCGGCGCTGATGCGTCCGGAACCGTCGCGACAGGGCGGTTCGACGCGGCCGAGCAGGGTGTCGTCGAAGGGATAGGTTGCAAGCAGGGTGCCGTCGGAGCGTTGCAGGGCGATGCGGGCGCTGGGGGGCAATTCGAGGGCACGGTAGAGATGCGTGAAGTACCGCATTTCCACGGCGGCCATGAGGACGCCGGCGAAACCGCCGTCCGGGGTGGTCAGACGCCGGGCGAGGCTGATCATCCAGTTGTTGTTGACCCGGTTTCGCAGCGGCGCGGAAATGAACAGGGCATCCGTTGTGGCGTGTTTTTGGGCCTGGAAGTAGTCCCGATCGCCGACGCGGACAGGCGGGGTGGGGAAAACGCGCGAGTGGGCGAGCATCGTGCCGTCCGGACCGAACAGCAACAGCGCCTGCCCCTGCAGCAGGCCGCGGAAGCGGTCGTGCAGCAACCGGTGCAGGGCCGCGTCCGTTGGCGGCGAGGCAAGCCGTTCGGGCGTCAGGAGCGTTCGCGTATCCGTCAGGACGAAGTCGATTTCCTGAAAGGCCAACCCGGTCTGGCCGGCCAGGACCAGGGACAGGCGGGCCAAGTCCTTGTGCGCCTCGCGCAGCTCGCCAAGGCGCAGGGCGTAGAGCCCGACGGCGCAGCCGATGCTCAAGGCGAGGGACAGCAAGACCCCCGGCCATAGGATCGACGCGCTGGATTTCGTCGTATGGGCGTCCGGCTCTGCTGGCCGCATGGTTCCTCGACATCGCCCTGAAGACAGCGAGGACGCCCTCGGGCTCTACAGGATAAAACGGTTGTTTTCGAAGCGCTCCCGGCCGTCAACATAGTTACGGAATTCGCGTGCATATCGGGAGAAAACGCAAGCATACACATGCCCGGGGACGGCGGCGTTGTCAACGGCCGCATACGTCAGGGACCCGCTCCCGAGGCCGGCTCGCGCCGGCGTCGCGGCATATGGCAGGGCGACCGCTAGCGCAGGCTCTTTTTCCCCCGCCAAAACGACAGGATCACCCCCAGGCACGAGAACACGGCAAAGGCGACCAGCCCCACCCGCATGCTGGACAGAAAGGCCGGCAGCGTGTCGGCGGTGATGATGGCGTCGCCCATGAGCAGCGAGAAAATGAGCGTCACGCTGGTCATGGACACGGCCATGCCGAACGTGCGCATGGCGGCGATCATGCCCGAGGCCAAGCCGAATTGGCGCTTTTGCACGCTGCCCATGATGGCCGTGGAATTGGGGGTGATGAAGATGCCGAACCCCGCGCCGATGACCGCCAGCTCCGTGACCAGAAGCCACAGCGGCGTGTCCGGGCCGATGGTCGCGGCCGTGGCGAACAGGCCGGCGGAACTGACCAGCATGCCCACGGTGGCGAGCGTCGCCGCGGCGAAGCGCTCGGTCAGCCGGCCGGCGATGGGCGAGGCGACCACCTGGAGCACCGGCTGGGACAACAGCACCAGCCCGGCCAGGCGCGGCGGCAGGCCCTTGGCGTACTGCAGGTACAGGCTCATCATGAAGGTGATGCCGAAGGTGGCGGCGTAGTTGCCGAGGGCGGCCAGGCAGCTCAGCGTGAAAAAGCGGTTTCTGGTCAGGAGGTTGATGTCGAGGAGCGCGCTTTTGGTGCGCGCCTGCAGGCGAAGGAAGACGGCCAGCCCCAGCACGCCGACCGCGATCATGGCCGGGCCGAGGGGAAGTTCCTTGGCATGGGCCGCGCCGAGCATGAGAAAGGCGACGCTGACGGCGTAGAAGATGCCGCCGCGCCAGTCCATGCGCTCGCCAAAGGCGTTTCGCGGCGCCTCCTTCATGCCGAAAAGGCACATGCCCGTGGCGGCGAGCCCGATGGGCACGGGCATGAGGAACACGTAGCGCCAGCCGAAGTGGCCGGTGACGTAGCCGCCGAGCACCGGGCCGAGCGACAGCCCGGCGTAGGTGCAGGCCGAGACGATGCCGATCTTGCGGCCGCGAAGCTCCGGCGGATAGGCCGCCGCCACCAGGGCCAGGGACCCGGACAGCACCATGCAGGCCCCGAGTCCCTGGAAAAAGCGCTGGACCATGATCATGTGCACGGATTCGGTGAACCCCAGGGAGCAGGTCAGGGCGGTGAAAAGGGCCAGACCCGGCAGGAGCACCCGGCGCTGGCCGATGATGTCGCCCCAGCGCCCGAAGGCGAGCATGCCCATGGCCAGGGACACGACGTAGAGCTGTTCGATGAGTCCGAGCTGCATGGCCGTGGCGCCGAGGTCGCGGCCGAGGGACGGCAGGGCCACGCCCACGGCCGTGAGCATGAAGGGGGCCATGAACTGGGCGATGCAGACAGTGACAAGGACCATGGCCGGGGAGCCGGCTTTCGGGGACGTCATGCGAATATCCTTTGCAACGCGGTCGGGCGGAGTTTTCGAAGGGAAGGGCCTCGCCGGGAATTTCGGCCGGTACGGACAAAAAAACAAGAGGCAACCAAAAAGATGCTAAGTACCCTGTGGGTATCCTTGACTGCGGGCGGGAAAATCGAGGGAGTTCTGTGACGATTTGGCGGCGCTCTTGCCAGCCTTGTTGCGGCAGTATACGCTTTCTTGTCGCAATGCCGCCAAGTCAGGTTTGGGAGGGATGTCGTGGAACGGATTATCGAGGCTGATCTGGAGAAGTTGAAGACAGATACGCTGACGATTTTCCATATGGCCCAGGCCGCCGTCGAAAAGGCCCTGCACGCGGTGTTCGACCGCGAAGCGGCTGCGGCCGGGGCCGTCATCGAAGGCGACGCGGCCATCGATGCCCGGGAATGCGCCCTGGATGCGGAAATCCTGCGCCTGCTCGCCTTGCACCAGCCCGTGGCCCGGGACCTGCGCTACATCGTCGCCTGCATGCGCGTCGTCGGCGACGCGGAACGCATCGGCGACCAGGCGGTGGGCATTGCCAAGCGCAGCCTGCTGCTGGCCGGCCGCGACCCCATCGCGCCGCCCGTGCGGCTGGAGGAACTGGCCGAGACCACGCGGGATTACCTGGCCCGCACGGCCGTGTGCTTCTCCGAGCTCGACATGGAGATCGCCCGCCGGCTGTGCGAGGAATCCGAGGAAGTCCTGGACCTCAACGTGGCCATTCTCAAGGAGATGACGGAGTACATGCGCGACGTGGCCCGGCCGGTGGAACGCGCCGTACAGTTCTGCTTCATTGCCCATGGGCTCAAGCGCGTGTGCGACCAGTGCACCAACATCGCGGAATCGGTGGTGTTTATCCGCGAGGGCGCGTGCAGCCGCCATCGTTGCGATTAGCCTTTCTTCCCCTTGGTTTTTGCGGCGGCTTTGTCCTATAGTGAGGTGCCGTGGCGCGTGTGCGCCCGAAGGAGCCGCCTCGTGGACATCCCCCTGGCCATCGCCATCCTGATCGTCGACGATCAGCAGCCCATGCGCAAGACCATCGCCTACATCCTGCGCCAACTCGGCTTCAAGAACCTCAATTATGCCGAGGACGGGGAAGGGGCGTGGGAGATCATCAACAACAATCCGGTGGACCTCGTGCTGCTCGACTGGAACATGCCGCGCATGTCCGGGCTCGCGCTGCTCGAACGTATCCGCAGGAGCGAACGCTTTGCCAAACTGCCCGTGGTCATGATCACGGCCGAGGCCAACGAGGAGCATGTCGTCACGGCCATCGGCGCCGGCGTGACCAATTACGTGGTCAAGCCGTTTACCCCGGACGTGCTGGCCAGAAAGATTCGGGAGGCCTGGAGCTCGCCCAGGGTCAGGCGACCGGGAGGCGCACCGTGACGCGCGTGCCCACGTCGTCGGTTTCCATGGCGATGTTGCCGCCGTGGGCCAGGGCGATGCGCTTGGCCGAGTAGGTGCCGAGCCCGGTGCCCTTGGCCTTGCCGGCGGTGGCGTACTTGTCGAAAAAACAGCCGCGTACGCATTCGGGCACCGGGCCGGCGTTGGCGATGGCGATGTGGGCCATGTCCCCTGTGCGGCCGAGGTCCACGGAGATCGTGCCGCCCTTCGGCGAGGCCTCCACCGCATTGGTTATGAGGTTGGCCAGCATGGAGAAGCATAAGAGCTCCTCCCCGCGCACCGTGAAGCCGCTTCCCGGCGGGACCGGCGCGCCGTCGACGGTCAGGGAGAGGGTCAGGCCGCGCCGTTGGGCCGTATCGACATAGAAGCCGAAGTTTTTTTCGATGATGGGAACCAGGTTCACGTCCGTCGGTTCGAGCACGTACTGGTCCCGTTCCATCTTGTAGAGCGCCGTGGACAGGTTGACCATGGACAGGATCAGGTAGCCGGACTCCTCGATGAGGGCGAGCATGTCGCGCTGGTCGTCGTCGAGGTTGTCGGCCATGCGCATGACCTGGGGCAGGCTGATGATGGCCGACAGCGGCGATTTGAGGTCATGGCGCATGATACGTTCCACATCCTCCTTGAGCCGGGCGTTTTCCAGGGTCACCCGCAGCAGTTCCTTTTCCGTGGCCGCCAGCCGGTAATGGTCCAGCGCCGCGTTCAGGGCGCGCGACAGGTTGGGGGTTGGGCAGGGTTTGGTCAGAAAGCGGAAGATGTGGCCTTCGTTGACCGCGGCCATGGCCGCGGTCAGATCGCCGTGGCCGGTCAGCATGATGAGGACGGCCTCCGGGGCGACCTCATGGACTTTTCGCAGGAAGGTCACCCCGTCCATGCCCGGCATGCGCAGGTCCGAGACGACCACGGCGAAGGGGCCGCCCTCGTCAAGGGTCCGCAGCCCCTCCATGGGGCCGAGGGCCGTGGCCACGTCGTAGGCGCGACAAAGCCCCCGCCGCACGCCGTCGAGCACGGCCTGGTCGTCGTCGACGAAAAGCACCTTGGCGCATTGGGGCATGGATGGCATCCTTGTCGGTTTCGTCCGCTATAGCCCAATCGCCCGGCGGGAACCAGCCCTATCCGAACACGAAGTAGCCGGCGCAGGCCCAAAGCGTTGCGGCCACGACACGGAAAAAGCGTCTTGCCGCGCACGGCGAGGCCAGCGCCCTGGCCAGGAAGGCCCCGAACCGGGCGTAGGCCAGCATGCCGCCAAAGGCGAGCAGGCAGATGGGCGCGGCCAGAAGCGCGATGTCGGCCACGGCCGGCATGCCGGCGGCGGCAAAGGGCGGCAACAGCGCCCCGAGAAATCCCCAGGCCTTGGGATTGACCGCAGCCACGCCCGCGCCTTGCAGGGCGAGGGAAACAAGCGGCGGCCGGACACAGGCGCCGTCCGGGGCGATGTCGCGGGCGCCGGCCCGCCACAAGGCCAACCCCAGCCAGGCGATGTAGGCCGCGCCGGCAAGGCTTGCCGCGCGAAGCAGCCATGGCTCGCGCCCGAGCAGCGAAAGTCCGTACAGGGCGATGACGATCTGGGTGAGGGTGGCGCAGACGTTGCCCAGGGCCACGAAAACGACAGGCCGGCAGCCGTGGCGCATGCCGAGGGTCAGGGCCTGCAACATGGCCGGGCCCGGCGTCAGCATGCTGGCGGTCAGGGCGGTCAGGTAGGCGGCGTAGTTTTGAAGGTGCATGGCGGCTTCCCGCGACGGGTTTGGCCGCCCGGCCGGGTCGCATTGCCGGCCGGGGACCGTTGGGCCGGTCCCGTCCGGAGCCGGCCGCCCGTATCATTCGCGGTCAGCTGCGCCAGCGCTGCATGAATTCGGCGGCCGTGCCGCCGGTCTCGATGTGGGCGATCAGCGCCGAGCCGAAGACCACGGCGTCGATGCTGTCGCCGAAGGGGATGAGCTGTTCCGGGGATTTGATGCCGAAGCCGAGGGCCACGGGCACGTCGAAGATGCGCCGCACCGAGGCGAGGTGCTCGGCGATTTCGGCCGGCAGCGTCTCGCGCATGCCCGTGGTGCCGAGCACGGAGACGAAGTAGACGAATCCCCTGGCATGGGCCGCGTAGGCGGCAAGCCGCTCCTCGGACGTGTTGAGCCCGACCAGCGGGATCAGGTCCAGGTCGTGTTTCCCCAGGGTCTCGGCCATGGGCCCGGCTTCCTCCAGGGGCAGGTCCGGGACGACGAATCCCGCAACCCCGGCCGCCGCCGCATCCTCGGCAAGGTTTTCCAGGCCGTACTGGAGAAAGGGATTGTAGTAGCCCATGAGCACCAGTCCCGCCTTGTAGCGGCCCTTGCGGCGCTCGAGTTCGTGGAGGATCCAGGACAGGCAGGTGCCGTTTAACAGGCAATCGAGGGACGCCTTTTCCACCACCGGTCCGTCGGCAACGGGATCGGAAAAGGGCACGCCGATCTCGATGATGTCCGCGCCGCCGGCATCCAGCGCGTCGAGTTCGTCGAAAAACCGTTCCTTGTCCGGAAATCCGCCGGGCAGAAACGGAATCAGCGCCTTGCGTCCGGCCGCCAGCGCCTCCATGATGCGAGTGGTAAGGATGGACTGGCTCATGCGCGGCCTCCCGCCTTTTTTTCGTAGGCTTCGATGATGCCGAGGTCCTTGTCGCCCCGGCCGGACAGGCACACCACCACCTGCGACCCTTTCGGAATCTCGGCGGCGTGGGTCAGCACCCAGCCTACGGCATGGGAGCTTTCAAGCGCCGGGATGATGCCTTCCCGATGGCACAGGACCTCGAAGGCATTGAGCGCCTCGGTATCCACGGCCATGCCGTAGTGCACCCGGCCGGTGGCGGCCAGATGGGCATGCTCGGGGCCGACGCCGGGATAGTCCAGGCCGGCGGAAACGGAATGGGAGGGCAGGATCTGGCCTTCCCTGGTTTGCAGGAGCATGGAGTGCATGCCGTGGAGCACCCCCGGCGTGCCCAAGTTTATGGGCGCGGAGTTGTAGCAGCCCGGTTCGCCCGTGCCGGCGGCTTCCACGCCGATGAGTTTGACCGACGCGTCCGGTTCGAAGTGGTGGAACATGCCGATGGCGTTGGAACCGCCGCCCACGCAGGCGACCACGTAGTCCGGCAGCCGGCCCATCTTCTCCAAACACTGGGCCCGCGCTTCCTTGGAAATGATGGCCTGGAAGTCGCGCACCAGCGTGGGGAATGGATGGGGCCCGGCCGCCGTGCCGAAGCAGTAGTGCGTGGTGCGCTGCTCGGCGATCCAGTAGCGCAGCGCCGCGTTGATGGCGTCCTTGAGCGTCTTGGTGCCGGACTCGATGGGCACGACCTCCGCGCCAAGGAGCTTCATGCGCTTGACGTTGTGGGACTGGCGGGAAACGTCCTCGGCCCCCATGTAGACGATGCAGCCAAGGCCCAACATGGCGGCGGCCGTGGCCGTGGCCACGCCGTGCTGGCCGGCCCCGGTCTCGGCCAGAAGCACCTGCTTGCCCATGTATTTCGTGAGCAGCCCCTGGCCCATGGTGTTGTTGATCTTGTGCGCGCCGGTATGGTTCAGATCTTCCCTTTTAAGCCACAGATCGAACCCCAGCTCCCTGGACAGGTTGGGGCAGCGGTACAGCGGCGAGGGCCGGCCTACGTAATCGGTCAGCAGCGCGCCGAGTTCCTTCTGGAACTTCTCGCTTGGCACGATGGTCTTCATGGCCTCTTCCAGCTCCAGAAGCGGCGGCATGAGCAGTTCGGGGACAAACTGTCCCCCGAAGTCTCCAAAGTACGCTTTACGCATTGTTATGCCTCCGGCGGCCAGGGGAAACTTTTTGAAAAAAGTTTCCCCTGGACCCCTTCAAAAACTTTTAACGGACTCCGCGTGGTGCGCGTGGTTCCTCTCGTTCTTCCTTGTTGCCGGTCGCTGTTTTCCCTGGCGGAAACCGCCAGGGAAAACAGCGACCGGCGGGAAGGGGGGACCGGGGGGCCCATGGCCTCCCGGCGGGGTCCGGGGCAGCGCCCCGGTTCTTATCCTCTCCCTTTCACGGACCAAAGGGACCTCCGGACTTTTGCGAGGTCCTTGAGCCCCGGGGAGGATTCCACGCCGGAGTTGAGGTCCAGGCCGTGGGGTTTGGCCTGGGCCAGGGCCTCGGTGATGTTGTCGGGTCCCAGGCCTCCGGCCAGGAGCCAGGGCATGGGCGGGGAAAATTCGGCCAGGGAGGCGAAGTCGAGGGACACGCCGTGGCCGCCGCCGGAGGTGCCGGCGTCGAGGAGCGCGTAGCGGATCGCGCCGGTGAAGGATTCCATGGCGGCGACGAGGGTGGCCGTGTCCGGGTGTTTTTTCGGCCAGAAGGCGCGGATGACGCGCTCCGGCCCCACAGCGCGGCAGAACGCCGCGTCCTGGTCGCCGTGGAGCTGGGCGAAGTCGAGCTCGGCCTCGTCCATGATGCGCAGCACCTCGTCGAGGCTCTGTTCGACGAACACGCCGACGCGCCTGGCCGTGGTGCGGGGCAGGGCGGCGGCCTGCGCGGGCGTGACGCGACGCGGGCTCTTGGCGGCGAAGATGAACCCGAGCAGGTCGGCCCCGGCTTCGGCGCAGCCGAGGACGTCCTCGGGGCGGGTCATGCCGCAGATTTTTACCAGTAGTCCGGCCATATCAGTCCGCCTTTCCGGCAAGCGCGGCCAGGGCCTGGCCGGGATCGGGTTCACTCATGATGGAGGTGCCGACGAGCACGGCGTTGTAGCCGATGGCGGCCATGCCGAGCACGTCGGCGCGGCTGGCGATGCCGCTGGCGGCGATCCAGATGCGGCCCGGGCGTTTCAGGGCGGCCATGCGCCGGGCCACGTCCAGGTTGGTTTTGAGCGTGTCCAGGTCGCGGCTGTTGACCTGGATGATGTGCGCTCCGGCGGATTCGGCCCGAGCCAGATCGGCCTCGTCGAAGACCTCGACCACGGCCTCGAGGCCGGCGTCGTAGGTCAGGCGCAGCATCTCGGCCAGTTCCGCGTCGGTCAGCATGCGTACGATCAAAAGCAGGGCCGAGGCCTTGGTGGCGGCGGTTTCCACCACCTGGAGCGGATGGAGCAGGAAGTCCTTGCGCAGCATGGGCAGCCCGGCGGCGCTGATGGGCTCCAGATAGTCGACGGAGCCCTTGAAGTAGGTCTCCTCGGTCAGCACCGATATGGCGGCGGCCCCGGAGGCGGCGTACATGGCCGCGACCTCGCCCGGGGCGAGCCCCAGGTTGATGTCGCCCGCCGACGGCGAGGCCCGTTTGTACTCGGCGATGACGGCGATGGGGCCGGCGGCGAGCAGGGCGTCGGAAAAGGACGGTCGCGCGCCGTCATACCTGGCGGGCAGGCGCTGGGCCGCCTCGAGGTCCTTGAGGCGTTTTATGGCCTTGGCCTGGGCGGCCCGGAACTTCTCAAGCATGGAGCACGTCCTCGAAGAACTTGGCGGCGATGCCGGAAGCGACGGCGTCGCGGGCCTTGTCCATGCCCTGCCTGAGGGTGAGGCCGTCCTCGAGCAGGTGCAGGGAGCAGCCGAGGTTGAGCGCCACCATGTCGCGCATGGCCGCGTTGCCCTTGCCGGCCAGGACCTCGCGCAGCACGGCCACGGCCTCGTCGCGGCCCGAGACCACCACGTCGGCCGGCTTGTGGGTCGGGAAGCCCAGGGCGGCCGGGTCGATGCGGTCGCTTTTGATCCAGCCGTCGCGCAGCCAGCACACGTCGGCCGGACCGAAGGGGGTCAGTTCGTCGAAGCCGCCGGCCCCGTGGACCACCGCGCCGCAGGACAGGCCGGTCAGGGCCAGCACCTCGCCCATGAGCCGCACGTGGCGGGAGGTGGGCACGCCGAGGAGTTGGTGGGTGGGGCGGGCGGGGTTGAGCAGGGGGCCCATGAGGTTGAAAAGCGAACGCACGCCGAGCTCCTTGCGGATGGGGCCGATGCGCTTGAAGGCCGGATGGTAGTTGGGGGCGAAGAGAAAGACGAAGTTGTGCTTGTCGAGTTCGGCCGCGACCAGTTCGGGTTCGACCACCAGGGTGAATCCCAGGGATTCCACGGCGTCGGCGCTGCCGCAGGAGCTGGAGACGGCGCGGTTGCCGTGCTTGACCACCTTGTGGCCCAGGGCGGCGAGGTAGAGCGCCACGGCGGTGGAGCAGTTAAACGAGCAGGTGTTGTCGCCGCCGGTGCCGCAGGTGTCGATGCGCGCTCCGGTGAGTCCCGCGACGATGCGGGCCTCTTCCAGGGCGGCGGTGACGCCGGCCGCGATCTCCACGGCGGATTCGCCCTTGGTCTTGAGCCCCATCAGGAACGCGCCCACGCACGACGCCGGCATCTCGCCGGTGTACATGGCCCGGAAGGCGTAGGTGGCCAGTTCCTGGGGCAGGTCCTTGCCGATGGCGAGAAGTTCCAGGCATTCGACATGTTTTTCCACGGTGCTGCTCCTTTGCTGCGTGGGCGGTTAACGCGGGGCGGTGGCTGCTTCCAATTCCTCGCGGGCCATGTTGAGAAACGCCCTGGCCCGGTCGAGCTGTTCGGCCACGACTTCGGGGGTCAGGCAGAGGTTGGTTTCGAAATCGGCGCGGTTGCGCAGGTGCTCGGCCTCGACCAGCCAGCGGTGGAAGACGGGCGGCAGTTCGCTCGGGTAGGCGAAGCGCTGGCCGAAGGCGGCGATGACGTCGCGCGGGTCGTTCACGTCAAGCCTGACGGTCAGCAGAAACGCCTCGGCCACGTAATGCATGCTGAAGAACGTCCGGCTCATGGCGCAGTCGAAGAGACCCTCGGCGGCGAGCAAACGCGCGCCGTGCAGGCTGTCCTTGGCCTTGTCGAGCAGAACGGGGACGGTGTTCACAAGCAGGTATCCTTATAAAATCTTGTCCGGAAAGTTCCCGATCAGCTTCATCCCGTCGGGAGTGAACACCGATTCCGGATGAAACTGCACCCCTACCCAGGGCCGGTCGCGATACCGCAGTCCCATCACCTCGTTTCGGTCGGTCCAGGCCGTGATCTCCAGCTTGTCCGGAGCCTTGCCCGCGAGCACCACCAGCGAATGGTAACGGCAGCACTCGAAGGGGTTGGGCAACCCCGTAAACAGCCCCGTTTCGCGGTGGTACACGTCCGACGTCTTGCCGTGCATGATGCGGTCGGCCACGACAACCGGCGCGCCGGCGAAGTGCCCGAGGATCTGATGCCCCAGGCAGACGCCGAAAACCGGGGTCTGTTTTGGCAGTTGTGCGAGAAACTGCAAGCACAACCCGGCATTGGCCGGGTTGCTGGGCCCGGGCGAGATGCAGACCATGTCGAGCTTGCCGGAGGAAGCCAGCTCCAAAATCTCGGGGTCGTCGTTCTTTTTCACCACCGGGTCGCGGCCCAGTTGCTGGAAGGCCTGGACCACGTTGAAGGTGAACGAATCGAAGTTATCAATAAGTAAAAACATCGCCATCCTCCTTGGCCGCCAGCACCTCGGCGATCACCCGGGCCTTGTTCTGACACTCCATCCATTCCTTGGCCGGATCGGAATCGTAGACGATGCCGGCTCCGGCCTGCCAGGCGAGCATGCCGTCGCGTATCCACATGCTGCGGATGGTGATGCCCGTGTCCAGGTTCACGCGTCCCTCGTCCAGGCCGATCCAGCCGATGCAGCCGGCATACGGCCCGCGCGGCAGGCTGTGCTCCAGCTCGGCGATCATCTCCATGGCCCGCACCTTGGGCGCGCCGGAAAGGGTCCCGGCCGGAAAGGCGCACTTGAGCACGTCCAAAGCGTCGAGGCCGTCTTTCAGCTTGGCCGTCACGTAGGACACGATGTGCATGACGTGGGAAAAGCGTTCCACGGCCATGAACTTCTCGACCTTGACCGTGCCGGGTCCGGCCATGCGGCCCAGGTCGTTGCGGCCGAGGTCCACCAGCATGACGTGCTCGGCGCGCTCCTTGGGGTCGGCCATCAGCTCCTCGGCCAGCCTGTCGTCCTGCTCGGGGGTCTTGCCGCGCGGCCGGGTCCCGGCGATGGGGCAGGTGGTCAGCTCGCCGTCGCGGCAGCGGATGAGCAGCTCCGGCGAGGAGCCTAAAAGCGTCACCCGCGGCAGGCGCATGAAGAACATGTACGGCGAGGGGTTCACCTGGCGCAGCCGGCGGTAGACCACGAAGGGGTCGCCGGAAAAAGGCGCGGAAAACTGCGTGGAAAGCACCGTCTGGATGCACTCGCCGGCCCGGATCATCTCCTTGCACTTGGTCACGGCCTCCATGTAGCCTTCGGCTTCGGGGCGGTTGACCACCTTGCCGATGACCGGCCGGTTCATCGGCGCGAAGATGTTGGAATAATCGATGCGGGCCTTCTTGCCGGCATCCAGGGAAAGATGCAGGCAGCGGTGCTTGACGTGGTCGAACAGCACCACGCGGCCGGGCAGCACCAGACAGAACTCCGCCTCCTCGGGCGGCAACACGCTTTCCAGCTTGGGCTCGAGAATGCCGGCGATGCCGTAGCCGAAATAGCCCGCCAGGGAGCGCGTGATGGGCGGCACGTCCTTGAAGCCCTCGGGCGGCAGCACGCGCAGGTCGGCCATGAGGCCGCGCATGCCCTCCAGGAAGCCCTGGCCGCTGTACTGCTCCAAGGCCTTTAACCGGTCGTCCGTGGCATTGACGTCGAGCTTGCCGTCCTTCAGGCGCAGGCGCAGGCGGAAATCCCAGGCGATGAGGCTGTAACGGCCCAGCCGGCCGTCCACCTCGGCGCTTTCAAGCAGTATGCCCGGCCTCTCCCCCACAAGCCCGAGAAAAAGGCTTATGGGCGTCTGCACGTCGGCCGGCAGCCACGTCCCTTCCTGCCTAAGCGTAATCGCACTCATGGATTGTCCTTTTTTGCCGTTTCGGCGGTCCACCACGCCTCGGCGCGGCGAACGAGCAGGTCCACGTCGCCGCCCGCGGCGAGGTTGAGAAAGCTGCGAAAATTGCGCACGGCCTCATGGCTGTACGGATTGGCTTCGTAAAGCGCGGTGAAAAGCCCCGCGTCCTTGGTGATGAGTTTTTCGGCCGCGACCAGCCGCCGGGTAAACGACGGCGTCAGGTACTTTCGCACCGCGCCGCCGGCTCCCTGGGCCGCCAGATAGGCCAGGGTGGTGACGAAATTGAGTCCCTGCACATAGGCCGCCGCCCGGTCGTGCTCCTCGGCGTCCGAGGCGAAGGGCACAAACCCGATGCGCTCGCACCAGCCGGCAACCGTCTGCGTGGCCCAGACGTCCTGTCCCGGCCGGCCGTCCATGACCGCCACCCGCAGCGCGTCGTCAGGCCCCGGAGCCGGCCCGAAAAGCGGATGCGTGCCGACCACCGGACCATGATAATGCGCCACCATGTCGTTGATGGGCTGCGTCTTGACCGAACCCACGTCGGCCAATATCTGCCTGCCTCCCATGTGCGCGGCGACCTTTTCGGCCACTTCGCCCGTGGCGTAGACCGGCACGGACACCAGCACCATGTCCGCGCCCGTAACGCCCTCCGCGATCTTGGCTTCCGTCAGCGGCCGGTCCAGCTCCCGCACCGCAAGCCCGGCCTCCCGGCACCGCCCGACAATCAACTTCCCCATCCCCCCCCGCGCCCCGACCAGGGCGAGGGAGTTGATGGTGAGGCGGGAAGATTCCGGGGGAGGGGACCCCTTTTTGGAAAAAGGGGTCCCCTCCCCCGGACCCCCACCCTCCCCAAAAACTTCTGACGGGGTGGGGCTGTTCGCATCTTTGTTCGTATGTGGCATAACAACCTTTTATGCTTCACCTTCGCCCCGAAGGGGCGAAGGCGTGGTGGTGGCGGAATTTGCTTGGGACGCGCTTGCCGCGAAGCGGCATGCACCGTCCCGGCAAATTCCGCCACCATCTTCTCCCTCCGCCTGACCGCCAGCCAGCCAAGCCTCCCGCCCGACCAGAGCGAAACGGGGGGACCGGGGGGCGCGCCCGCCCCCCGGCGGAGTGCAGAGGCGGAGCCTCTGCCGGGGTCTGGGGCGGAGCCCCAGCCTCCCAGCCTCCCAGCCTACGGTCGTACCGCCTGCCACTTCTCCCAGAACGCCGGGAACGACTTGGCCACGCAGGTGGTGTTGTCCAGGGCCACCTCGATGCCGGCCATTTCGAAGATGGCGGCGGACATGGCCAGCCTGTGGTCGCAGAAGGCGGAAAATTCGACGCGTTCCCCTGTGGGCAGCGGCCGGGGTTTGATGCGCATGCCGTCGGGGGTGGTGGTGACCACCGCGCCGGCCTGGGTGCAGTTTTCGGCCACGGCCTCGATGCGGTCGGACTCCTTGAGGCGCAGGTGGGCGACATTCCGGATGGTCGTTTCCCCCTTGGCGAAGCAGGCGGCCGAGGCCACGGTCGGCACGAGGTCCGGGCAACGGCCCATGTCCAGGTCCTGGCCGGTGAGGCTGCTTGGCAGCACGGTGATGCCGTCGGGGCCCTGGTCAATGCGCGCGCCCATGCGGGCGAGGATGTCGAGGATCGCCCGGTCGCCCTGGAGCGAGTCGGGCCGCAGGCCGGTGACGGTGACCGGGGCCTTGCCCACGGCGCCGGCGGCCAGGAAGTAGGACGCGCTCGACCAGTCGCCTTCCACGACATAGTCGCGGGGCTGGTAGAGCGCGGGGCGCATGACGAAGCGCACCTGTCCGGGGATGACGTCGACAAGCGTGCGCCAGTCGGTTTGGGCCCAGGCGTCGCCGTGGAGGACTTCCACGGCAAAGGGGACGTCGAAGTCGGCCAGGGTGGACAGGGTGATGGCGACGTAGGGCCAGGACACGGTTTTCTGGCCGGTGACTTCGATGGTGAGCGGCGCGGCGGCCAGGGGCGCGGCCAGAAGCAGGCCGGAAAGGTATTGCGAACTGTCCTCGAGGCTGATGGCGGTGGTTCCGCCGGCGAGGCCGTGCGTGACGATGGTCAGCGGCGGGCAGCCGGATTTGCCGAGGTAGAGGGCTTCGATGCCGAGGGGCAGCAGGGCGTTGACCAGTTCGCCGATGGGGCGCTCGTGCATGCGGCCCTCGCCGCGAATCTCGAAGACGCCCTGGCCGGCGGCGGCCACGGCGGTCAAAAGGCGGCAGGTGGTGCCGGATTCGCCCACGTCGAGGATTTGCGGCTCGCCGTCTTCGGGATCGCCGCCCTGGGGGTGGCCGGCGGTGCCCGAGACGATGACCGAGCCGTCGGACTGGGGATGGAAGGCCGCGCCCATGGCGGCCATGCAGTCCCGGGTGCGGGTGATGTCCTGGCTGTCGAGCAGGCCGGCGACGCGGCTTGTACCGGCGGCGAGGCTGGCGGCGATGACGGCCCGGTGCGAGACGGACTTGGAAGGCGGGGCGGCGACGGTTGGCATGTCGTATCCTTGTTCTTGGGGTTAAAGTGCGGGGGCGGGACGGCGGTTCCCGCCCCCGTATACCTTAATCTCCGTTCGGTTCCAGATCGCCGTCGGCAAGATCCACCTGTCTGCCGACCGGGTAGCAGCCGAGGATACGCAGGCTGAGCGTCTGTTCCATGAGCGTGGTCAGGAGCTTCCGGTACTCCTCCCGGGTGAGGTCGCACTGGAGATCGGCGAAAAAGACGTACTGCCATTTTTCGCCGCGAATGGGCCGTGATTCGAGCTTGGTCAGGTTGATGCCCTCGCCGGCCAGATGCGAGAGCACTTGGTAGAGCGATCCGGGTTTGTTGGGCACGGTGAAAAGGACCGAGGTCTTGTCGCGCGTCTGCTGCTTGGTGTCCTCGGGGCCGATGATGAAAAACCGCGTCCAGTTGTCCGGCAGGTCCTCGATGGGGCTGGCCAGGATGTTGAGCCCATGCATGGCGGCGAGTTTCACGTGCCCGATGGAGGCGGCGGTGGGTTCGCCGGCCAGGCGCAGGGCGGCGGCCGCCGTGGAGTCGGTGGGGATGATCCGCGCCGCGGGCAGGTGCGTCTTGAGCCAGGTGGCGCACTGGGCCAGGGGCTGGGGATGGGAATAGACGGTTTCGATCGCGCCGAGGTCGGTGGCCGTGGAGAGCAGGGCGTGGCTTATGCGGCAGGAGATTTCCGCCTGGATGAAGACCTCGTGGCGCTGGAAGTGGTCGAGGCTTTGGCCGACCGTGCCTTGCAGCGAGTTTTCCAGCGGCACGATGCCGAGGTCCGCCAGCCGGCTGGCGACCGCCGCGAAAACGTCGCCGATGGTGGTCTGGGGCAGGAAGTCCGGGGAATGGCCCAGGGCGGCCATGGCCGCGAAGTGGGAGAAGGTGCCCTCGGGGCCGAGGTAGGCCACGCGTTCGGGGCGCTGGAGCCGGCGCGAGGAGGACAGTATCTCCCGGTAGATGGCGAGCAGATGGGGAACGGGCAGGGGGCCGGGGTTTTTCGCGGCCAGCCGTTCCAGCACCTCCTGCTCGCGGAAGGGTTTGAACACGGCGCTTTGGCGGCCGGCCTTGCGGCGACCGACCTCGAGGCTCAGGCCCGCGCGCTTGTTGAGCAGGGTGAGTATCTGCCCGTCCACGGCGTCGATGCCGTTTCGCAGTTCGAGCAACGCCTCTTCCAGGGTCCCCGGGGCGTTTTGAGCGGCGTTTTTTGTCGTCTCCGGGGCCATCCTAACCTTCCTTGATGTCTTCGGCGATGCGCATGCCGAAATGGCGGCCGGCCACGTCGGTGCGTACGAGCACGGCGTCGCCTTCCTTTATGGTCACGACGCTGACGGGTTTGCCCTCGGGCGTCACCAGCCGGATGGTCTCGGCGTTTTGCAAGAACACCTTGCCTTCCTTGCCGTCCACTTCGGCCGTGATGAGCAGCATGGGCCGGATTTCGGTCTTGACCCGGCCGACCACCGCCGTTTTGGTGGCCCCGGTGTGGGAGACGACCAGCACTTCCGAGCCGGCGGCCAGTTCCTCCAGGTAGCGGGTCTTGTCCCCGGGCATCTGGCAGTAGGCGTGGACCGCGCCGGCATTGATGCGGAAAGGCCGCGCCGCCACGTAGGGGTTGGACTCGGTCTCGGCGTTGACCAGGAAGGTGAAGGCCGAGGAATTGCCGACGAGCATGCCTTCGCCTGTTTTGAGGATACTGGTCGTGTCCACGCAGACCCGGTGCCCGAGGCCGGCGTGTTCGATCTTGGTGATGGTTGCCGGCGCGAGTTCCATGGTTCCCTGGGAAAGTTTCAGTTCGTTGACGATGGTTTTAAGGTCGCAGACGGCCTCTGGGGCGATCAAGAGCTTGTCCGCGCCGCGCTCCAGCACCCCGGCGGCGAGCCTGGCCCGGTCCAGGCTTTCGCACTCGAGCCCGAGCCCCTCGGTGCAGGCCAGGATGTTCTCCACCGGGATGATCTCCCAGCCCTTGGCCAGAAAGACCGGCCGGCAGGTTTTGAGCGCATCGATGGCCGTGCCTTCGTCGTCCTTGCAGCCGATGGGGATCAGGTCCATCTCCTCGGGCGTCATCACCTTGGTGCGCCCGAGGGCCAGGATCTTTTCGGCGTCCGCCGCCTCGGCCACGAATCCGTCCACGCCGGATTCGATGCCGAGGGTGACGATCTCTTTGTCGAACGGGATGGCTTTGAGCCAGATTTCCTTGGTCATGACTAGTCCTTGAGCAGTTCGAGGGCCTGATCGACTTCCCAATCGAGGTGCACGATGCCGTGCAGGGCCTGGACGATGCGGGCCGGCTGCTTGTGCTGGAAGATGTTGCGGCCGATGGAGAGTCCGGAGCCGCCGGCCTGGATGGAGTCGTGGGCCATCTGGAGCAGGTCGCGGTCGTTGTCCATCTTGGGGCCGCCGGCGATGACCACCGGGATGCAGCAGGCGTCGGTGACGCGGGAGAAGGACTTGATGTCGCCGGTGTAGGGGACCTTGACCACGTCGGCGCCGAGCTCGGTGCCGACCCGGGCGCAGTGGGCCACCACATCGGGGTCGTACTCGTTTTTCACCTTGGGGCCGCGGGCGTAGACCATGGCCAGAACCGGCATGCCCCATTCGGCGGCGCGGGAGGTGGCTTCGCCGAGGTGCCCGAGCATGTCGCGTTCGGTCTCGTCGCCAAGGTTGATGTGCAGCGACACGCCGTCCGCGCCGAGCTTGATGGCGTCCTCGACCGTGGCCACCAGGGCCTTGGCATTGGGGAAGGGGGACAGCGAGGTGGAGGCGGACAGGTGGATGATGAGCCCGACGTCGCGACCCCGGCCGCGATGGGAGCAGCGGGGCAGGCCCTTGTGCATGAGCACGGCGTTGGCCCCGCCCTCGGCCACCTGGTTGACGGCGTCGCGCATGTCGATGAGCCCGGCGATGGGGCCGACGGTGACGCCGTGGTCCATGGGGACGATGATGGCGCGGTGCGTGTTGCGATTGAAAATACGTTCGAGGCGGACGGCTTTACCAAGCAGCATGACGGTCTCCTTGCGGTTTGGCCTCCCGAGGGGGGGAACGCCGACGACAGGAAACAAAAAAGGGCCGCCGGCGTGATGCCCGCGGCCCTGGAGTGGCTCGTTGCGGTTTCGTTAGTTCGACCGCACCCCTCCCTGACCACGGGCGTGGCTAAACCAGAACCAAAAATAAAAGCCGGTGGTGGGGTTGGTGAGGGACTGCATGGCCAGAGAGCTACGCGGGGCCGCTCGAAGTTGTCAAGTATTTTTTAGGAAGGAAGCGAGGGGTCGGAAACGGGGAAAGTATCCTTTTTCGGGGGGAAAATGGAATCGTGTCTAAAAAGTAACAAGCGGCAAGGGGTTGGATGGGAAGCCGGTGGAAACGGGGAAAAGGGCTTGCGAGGGGGCAGGGGTACTGATAGAAGGTGGGGTGCCTCCAGTCTTGGCGCTACCGCTGTTTCCTTCCGGCTCGCAACCGAGAGGGGCTGTGTGTGCGGCGTCTGGAAGGCGGACGTGAAAAAAAGAACTTTCCCCTTGACGTGCCTTGCGGCGCTTGTTAAATCGTGCACAAGCTATCCGCTGGCAGGTCTAAAACGGTAGCGATACCGGGGAATTGCCCGCCTCGATAAGGCGGACGGGGCGTTTTTCGCCCCAAGGCCCCGGCGACTTGTTCTCGGTGTCGGCACCAAGCGACGCCGGCGCGAGGGCAGGCCTGGATACGGCGGCGCGAAAGCGGCGCGGCCGGTCCGGCCCGCGGATGTCCTGTCGCGCAACGGCGTGTAGCTCTAACTGTATTTGGGCGCTGGGTGTACAACAACTAAACGTTTGGAGGACTAACTATGCCTACCTTTGTGGATCCGAGCAAGTGTGACGGATGCAAAGGCGGTGAGAAGACCGCGTGCATGTACATTTGCCCCAATGACCTGATGATCCTGGATCCTCAGGAAATGCGCGCCTTCAACCAGGAGCCGTCCGCTTGCTGGGAATGCTACTCCTGCGTGAAGATCTGCCCCCAGGGTGCAATCTCCGCTCGTCCGTACGCCGACTTCGCTCCCATGGGCGGCACCTCGATCCCCATGCGTTCGGCCGACTCCATCATGTGGACGGTGAAGTTCCGCAATGGCAACATCAAGCGGTTCAAGTTCCCCATCCGCACCACCCCTGAAGGTTCCATCAAGCCCTACGAGGGCAAGCCCGAAGGCGCCGACCTGGACAGCGAGCTGCTGTTCACCGAGACCGCCCTGGCCACCCCGAAGGAAGCTCTTGGCAAGAAGTTCGACGTCACCGGCATGGACACCGTCCAGTGCTGGCTCGACGGCTTCTGCCAATAGTCCGGAACCAACCTCGTTCGTTATCCATCCACCATACGGAGGAACCATATTATGCCGACGATTCCCGTGAAGGACGAGCCCAAAGGCGTTGCCCTCGCCGAGCCGGAACTGATTGAAAAAGACGTTGACATCCTGATGGTCGGCGGCGGCATGGGCTGCTGCGGCGCCGCCTTCGAAGCCTGCCGCTGGGCCGACAAGATTGGTGGCATCAGCATCATGCTGCTCGACAAGGCCGCCCTCGAGCGCTCCGGCGCCGTTGCCCAGGGCCTGTCCGCCATCAACACCTACATGGGTGAGAACGACCCCGACGACTACGTCAAGATGGTCCGCACCGACCTCATGGGCCTCGTGCGCGAAGACCTGATCTTCGACGTCGGCCGTCACGTCGACGACTCCGTCCACCTGTTCGAAGAGTGGGGCCTGCCCTGCTGGACCAAGGACGAAAGCGGCCACAACCTGGATGGCGCGCAGTCCAAGGCCAAGGGCGTGTCCCTGCGCACCGGCGCCAAGCCCGTCCGCTCCGGCCGCTGGCAGATCATGATCAACGGCGAGTCCTACAAGTGCATCGTGGCCGAGGCTGCCAAGAACGCCCTGGGCCAGGATCGCTACATGGAGCGCGTCTTCATCGTGAAGCTGCTCCTGGACGCCAAGGAGCCCAACCGCATCGCCGGTGCGGTCGGCTTCTCCACCCGCGAAAACAAAGTCTATGTCTTCAAGGCCAACGCCATCCTGGTGGCCTGCGGCGGCGCGGTCAACGTGTACCGTCCCCGCTCCACCGGTGAAGGCATGGGTCGCGCCTGGTACCCGGTCTGGAACGCTGGTTCCACCTACACCATGTGCGCCCAGGTCGGCGCCGAGATGACCATGATGGAAAACCGGTTCGTCCCCGCCCGTTTCAAGGACGGTTACGGCCCGGTCGGCGCCTGGTTCCTGCTCTTCAAGGCCAAAGCCACCAACGCCAAGGGCGAGGACTACTGCGCGACCAACAAGGCCATGCTGAAGCCCTACGAGGATCGCGGCTACGCCAAGGGCAACATCATCCCGACCTGCCTGCGTAACCACATGATGCTCCGTGAAATGCGCGAAGGCCGCGGTCCGATCTACATGGACACCAAGACCGCCCTGCAGAACACCTTCGCCAACCTGAACGCCGAGCAGCAGAAGCACCTCGAAGCCGAAGCCTGGGAAGACTTCCTCGACATGTGCGTCGGCCAGGCCAACCTGTGGGCCTGTCAGGACATCGAGCCCGAGAAGAAGGGTTCCGAGATCATGCCGACCGAGCCGTACCTGCTCGGTTCCCACTCCGGCTGCTGCGGCATCTGGGTCTCCGGCCCGGACGAAGCCTGGGTTCCGGACGAGTACAAGATCAAAGCCGACAACGGCAAGGTCTACAACCGCATGACCTCGGTCAACGGTCTGTTCACCTGCGCTGACGGCGTTGGCGCTTCCGGCCACAAGTTCTCCTCGGGCTCCCACGCCGAGGGCCGCATCGTCGGCAAGCAGCTTGTGCGTTGGGTCGTCGACCACAAGGGCTTCAAGCCCAGCCTGAACGAGAAGGGTGCCGATCTCGCCAAAGAGATCTACCAGCCCTGGGAGACCTTCAAGGCCGGCGTCGGCGCTTCCACCGACCCGATCGTCAACCCCAACTACATCAGCCCGCATAACTTCATGATGCGTCTGGTGAAGTGCACGGACGAGTACGGCGGAGGTTGCATGACCATGTACACCACCTCCAAGTCCCTGCTCAACACCGGCTTCCAGCTGCTGCAGTACCTCGAAGAGGACAGCAAGAAGCTGGCCGCCCGCGACCTGCACGAGCTGATGCGTTGCTGGGAACAGTACCACCGCCTGTGGACCGTTCGCCTGCACATGACCCACATCATGTTCCGCGAAGAGACCCGTTACCCGGGCTTCTACTACCGCGGCGACTTCCTGGGCCTGGACGACAGCAAATGGAAGTGCTTCGTCAATTCCAAGTACGATCCGGCCACCAAGGAAACCAAGGTCTTCAAGAAGGCCTACTATCAGATCATTCCCGCGTAGGAATGACCAGAGCGGCCGCGGGTTCCATGCCCGCGGCCGCTTTTTAACGGTCTTACCCGGGCGGATGGACCGTACTCAAGCGCCTGCGGCGGGGCGGTCTATCCTCGTGGATCAGGCCGTTTTCTTGCTGGCCTTAACCATTGCCGGGAGGTTGCGATGGGAAGCAACGCGATACTGGTCGTCGGCGGCGGCTTCAGCGGCATTACCGCCGCGCTCGAAGCCGCGGAAGTCGGCCACGAAGTCTACATTGTCGAGAAAAATCCTTTTCTCGGCGGCCGGGTGATGCAGCTCAACAAGTATTTCCCCAAGCTGTGCCCCCCGTCCTGCGGCCTGGAGATTCAGTTCCAGCGCATTAAGAATAATAAGAACGTCAAATTCTTCACCCTGGCCGAAGTGACCAAGGTCTCCGGAACCGCCGGCGATTACGAAGTCACCGTGTCCATCAAGCCTCGCTACGTCGAGCCCGGCAGCGTCAATCTTTCCGAGACGGTGGCAAAGCTCTCCAAGGACGTCAAAAGCGACTTCGAATTCGGGCTTGGACAGCGCAAGGCCCTGTACATGGATGTCCCCTTCGCCTTCCCCAATCGCTACGTCCTGGAAAAGGATCGTTGCACCAAGGAAGATCTGGAGACCCTGTCCGGCGAAGATGTCGTCAATCTCGACGACGCCCCCAAGGAAATCGTGCTCAAGGTAGGCTCCATCGTCTACGCCACGGGTTGGAAGCCCTATGATGTGACCCGGCTCACCAACCTCGGCGCCGGCGAGATCGCCAACTGCGTCACCAACATGCAGCTTGAACGCCTGGCTGCCCCGAGCGGACCGACCCGCGGCAAGATCGTGCGCCCCTCGGACGGCAAGGCCCCGCGCTCCGTGGCCTTCGTGCAGTGCGCCGGTTCGCGCGACGAAAACCACCTCAACTACTGCTCCTACATTTGCTGCATGGCGTCGCTCAAGCAGGCGGCCTACGTGCGCGACGCCTTCCCCGACGCCCGCGTCACCATCTACTACATCGATCTGCGCACCCCGGGGCGTTACGACAACTTCGCCAAGCGCATCCTGGCCGATGACCGCGTGAACGCCGTCAAGGGCAAGGTTGCCGCCGTGGCCGAGGACGCCGGCACGGGCGACGTCATCCTCACCGTGGAAGACGCTGTCTCCGGCATCAAGTCCGACAACCGCTTCGAACTGGTGGTGCTGGCCACGGGCATGCAGCCGAGCATCGCCGGCGAGCGCCTGCCGGTGGACGTGCCCGTCGACGAGATGGGCTTTATCGTGGGTGGCGAGGAAAAGGGCATATTCGCCGCCGGATGCGCCGCCACGCCGCTTGACGTCATGAAGTCGGCCCAGTCCGCGACCGGCGCGGCCATGAAAGCAATTGCTCTGGTGAGAGGGAGGTAGCGGCGATGGCCGAAAAAATCGGTGTTTATATCGACGAAGCTAGCGTCGCCCCGCTTCTTACAGCCGAGGAGTTGGTCGCGTTTGTCAAGGAAAAGTGCGGCGGGGCCTGCCCCATCGTCAAATCCCACAAGCGGTTGTCGAGCGAAAGCGGCGTGGCCATGATCAAGGCCGACGTCGACGCCGGCGAGATCGACGCGGTGCTTCTGTGCGGCACCTCGCCCCGCGTGGACTGGGACGTGTTCAACTTCGGGGACAAGGTCCTCGTCGAACGCGTCAACCTGCGCGAATTCGTGGTGCTGTCCTACAAGAACCCCGACGGTTCCGCTCCGGTTCCCGGACAGCCCATCCCGGAAGAGCTCACCTCCATCGTCCATGACTACCTGCGCATGGGCGTGGTGAAGCTCCAGAAGATGAACCGGCCCCATCCGGAACTGCCCGAGACCACCAAGACCATCCTGGTGCTCGGCGGCGGTTTCGCGGGCCTCAACGCCGCCCTGTCCGCCGCCGCCGCCGGCGCGGAAGTGGTGTTGATCGAAAAGGAAGGCAAGCTCGGCGGCAAGGCGGCCGGGCTCTACAAGACCTTCCCCATGAACTACCCGTATCTCGAGGCCTCGGATACCGGCATCGAGACGCTTATCGCCAAGGTGAACGGCAGCCCGAAGATTTCGGTGCGCCTTTCCACCACGCTCAAGGAACTCGCCGGCGCGCCGGCCATGTACACGGCCACCCTTACTTCCGGCGGGAAGGAAGAAACCCTTCCCATCGGCGCCGTGGTCCTGGCCGCCGGCTGGTCGCCCATGGACGGCGACGCCCTGGCCCCCTTCGGCTACGGCAAGCTGCCAAACGTCGTGACCTCGGCCGAATTCGAGGCCATGGTCAAGGCCGGCGAGATCAAGCGGCCTTCCGACGGCAAGGCCCCGTCCTCAGTGGCTTTCATCGTTGACGTGAAAAAGCTGCTCGACGACGCCATGGCCCCCGCCGCCCCGGTCGCGGACGCCCCGGCCGAGGAAGCCAAGCCCGCTGCCAAGAAAGAGGGCGAGGCCGAGGAAGCCGTCTCGCTCTTCGAGCCGATCAAGACGCCCAAGCACCTCATCTACGCTTCCGAGCTGACGAGCCTCGTGGCGCTCAAGCAGGCCAACTACGTCCGGGAAAAGCTCCCCGACGCCGTGGCCATGATCGTCTACGACTCCATGATGGTCCCGGGCATCAACGAACGCTACTACCGCGCCGCCCAGGACAACCCCGGCATCATGCTCACCAAGGGCACGGTGACCGGCGTGACCGCGGAAGGCTCGAGCCTCGTGATCGCGGCCAAGGATACCCTCCTTGGCGGCGAGATCACCCTGGGCGCCGATCTGGTCGTCCTGCCCACGGGCATGGTGCCGGCCACGGCCCTCGATCCGACCATCAACCTGGTCTACCGGCAGGGCCCGGCCTTCCCGGACCTGGACCTCTTCGACGGGTTCGCGGATTCCAACTACATCTGCTTCCCGTACGAGACGCGGCGCACCGGCATCTATGCCGCCGGCTGCGTGCGCCAGCCCATGACCATGGCCCAGGCCAAGGAAGATGCGGCCGGCGCGGCGCTCAAGGCCCTCCAGTGCATCGAGTCCGCCGGACACGGCGTGGCCGTGCATCCCCGGTCGGGCGACCTGTCCTACCCGGTGTTCAACTTCGTGCGTTGCACCCAGTGCAAGCGCTGCACCGAGGAATGCCCGTTCGGCGCCCTGGACGACGACGAGAAAGGCACGCCGAAGCCCAATCCCACGCGCTGCCGCCGCTGCGGCACCTGCATGGGCGCCTGCCCCGAGCGCGTCATCTCCTTTGATAACTACAACATCGATATGATCGGCTCCATGATTCGCGAGTGCGAGATTCCGCCCAAGATCGAAGAGGGCGGCCCGCGCGTGCTGATCCTGGCCTGCGAGAACGACGCCTACCCGGCGCTCGATATGGCGGCCATGCGCGGCAAGAAATGGAGCCCCTATGTGCGCATCATTCCGGTGCGCTGCCTGGGTTCGGTCAATGCCATCTGGGTGGCCGATGCCATGAGCAAGGGCGTCGACGGCGTCATGATGCTCGGCTGCAAATACGGCGACGACTACCAGTGCCACTTCGTCAAGGGTTCCGAGATCTGCAACCGCCGCAAGGAGAACATCGCCGAGTCGCTCAAGCGCCTTGGCGTCGAGCCCGAGCGCGTCGAGCAGTATCAGGTGGCCATTGACGAATACGACAAGATCCCCGACATGATCGACCAGTTCATGCATATGGTCCTCAAGATCGGTCCGAACCCGTTCAAAGGCTATTAGGAGGAAGGGTCCATGTCATACGCCGAGCGTATTAAACCCGATCTGCAGTTCGTCAAGGACCTGCAGGCGGCTGGTGGCGATGCTTGCAAGAAGTGCTACCAATGCGCCACCTGCAGCGTGGCCTGTCCTTTGGCCCCGCCCGAGAATCCCTTCCCCCGCAAGGAGATGGTCTGGGCCCAGTGGGGCCTCAAGGATCGTTTCGAGGGCGATATCGACATCTGGCTGTGTCACAACTGCCAGACCTGCTCCGAGCTGTGCCCCCGCGGGGCCCGGCCGGGCGATCTGATCGCCGCCATCCGCAACCTCACCTACCGGGATCTGGTCGAGCCCAAACGGATCGGCACCTGGATGAGTTCGGCCAAGCATCTGCCCAAGCTCATCGCCATCCCGGCCGTGCTCTACCTGTTCATCTGGCTCTTGAGCACCGGTTGGAGCCTGCCCAAAGGTGAAATCGTTTACGGCAAGCTCTTCCCCGGTGATTTCACCATCGACCCCATCTTCGGTCTGGTCGCCTTGTTCGTGGCCTTCACCTTCTACAAGGGCGTGACGAAGTTGTGGAAGAGTTTCGATAAAACTATCCCCACCACCCTGCATATCGGGGCGCCGACCAAAAAGCCGACCATCATCGAATCGATCAAGGCCGTCGTTTTGGACGAGATCGCCACCCACGTGAAGTGGAACGAGTGCGGTAACGATAACACCGAGCGGTACAAGGGACACCTGTCGTTGTTTTACGGCTTCGTGGCCCTGGCCATTGTCACGGGCATCGTGGCCGTGGCCCACTGGGGCGGCAAGATCGTGGAATTCATCGCGCCTATCGGGCATACGCCCATGCCGCTTTGGAGCCCGGTCAAGCTGCTGGCCAACGTCGGCGCCCTGGCGCTGCTCTACGGCCTGACCATGCTGACCCGTCGCCGGCTGGCGACCGATCCCGGCAAGGCCACCTCGTCGTACTACGACTGGTACCTGCTCGGCGTGATCTGGGCCGTGGCGCTGACCGGCATCGGCTCGGAACTGTTCCGTCTGGCCGGCGTGGCCGCCCTGGCCTACCCGACCTATTACCTGCATCTCATCGCGGTCTTCATGCTGTTTGCCTACCTGCCCTGGTCCAAGCTCGGGCACCTGGTCTACAGAACGACGGCATTGGTTTACGCCCATCAGGCTGGGCGGCTTCCCCTCAAACGTGAAGAAGAAAAGATTTTCATGGTCTAATGAAGGAGGATACCATGGCTGAAGCGCGCAAGGTCTTCCCGATGAACGCGTTCGTGTCGTACCTCAAAGGCGTCGACAAGGAAGGCAACAAGAAAGCCGTGGCCGAGATGGTCGGTTACATGGCCGGCATGGAAATCGATGCGGAGCTCGCTCCCTTCGCCGCCGCCCTGGCCAAGGCCTGGATATACGAACAACACCCCGAACTGGTGCGCATGAGCAGCGGCGAGCTGTCCTCCAGCGCCCAGAACGTGTCCGTGTCCGTCATGCCCCCGGATGTCGTGGCCGAGGTCAACGCCATTTTCGCCAAGCTGACCGAGACGAAGAAGGCCAATGACGAGCTGGCCGCCAAGCTCGAGAAGGTCGAGGCCGAACTGGCCGAAAAGACCGCCATCCTGAAGGACGTCGAGGTCCGCTGCAAGGCCGCCGAAGACAAGGCCGGCAAGCTCGAAGCCTCCATGAAGGACGAGGGCGAGAAGGTCATCGTGGCTTCCGAGGCCAAGGTCACCGAGTACATCGGCAAGGTCGACGAGCTGCTGAAAATGATCGAGGATGTCAAAAAGCACGGTGTGGTCACCGTGTCCGGCGGCGGCGCTGCCGCCGGCGGCGAGGCTTCTTCCGGTTCCGGCGAACCCGAGGTCGGCGGTGAGCCGTCCTCCGATTTCGGCTTCGGTTCCGACGCCTTCGCCACCGACAAGTGGTAGTATCCGGCTGAAAGCCGGTTTGGGAAGGGAGGTCCTTGGGCCTCCCTTTTTTTATGGTTCGCTCTGGTGCCTTGTGACCAGTTTTGGCGTAGCGCCCGGGAGGCGATCAATGGAATGCGCGCGGGAACTCTGGATGGATGCTTTTGCTAAAATTGCTAAAATAAATAATTTCAGTAACAATTGTGTTGCAAAAACACACCGAGAAAATTACTTTTTTTTAAACAAAGTGGGACAAGCCACTTTGTGGACAAAAAAGAGAGGGCTGTTTCAATGCAAAAATGCATCATCTGGTTGTTTGTTATGGCGCTGATGCTGGCGCCGGGGGCGCTCTGGGCCCAGACCGGCAAATACAGCGAAACTCCGTCGCGCACGGTCGACCCCATGACCTTGCGGGGCATGGTCACTTCGCCCAATTATCTGGCGACCCAGGCCGGGTTGGATATCCTGCGGGCCGGGGGCAACGCCGTCGACGCGGCCGTTGCCGTGGCCTCCACCCTGGCGGTGGTCTATCCCCAGATGTGCACCCTTGGCGGTGATAATTTCTGGCTGATCTACAATGCCAAGACGGGCGAGCTGCGGGCGCTCAACGCCAGCGGCCGCTCGGGGGAAAAGGCCACCATCGAGTTTTACAAATCCAAGGGCTTGGCCAAAATCCCCGCCCGTGGCTTCCTGGCGGCCAATACCGTGCCGGGCGTGGTCTCCGGCTGGGATGCCGCCTACAAGTACGCCAAGGACTCCATGGGCGGGAACCTGCTCTGGTCGCGGCTTCTCCAATCCGCCATCGGCTATGCCCGTGACGGCTTTCCCGTCAGCCCGAGCCTGGCCCGCTGGGAGGCGATCAACGTCGATCCCAAGGACAAGGAATTTCGCGACCTGCAGCGCTTCGACGTGTTCGCCGGCCTGTACCTGAAACCCGGGGGCAAGGCCTACGCCACCGGCGAGATCATGAAACTCGCCCCCCTGGCGGCGACTCTGGAAACCATTGCCAAGGATGGGGCGGACGCCTTTTACAAGGGGCCCATCGCGGACAGGATCGTGGCCTATCTGCAAGCCAACGGCGGACTGTTGACGCGTGAGGATTTCGCCAAACATACGGCGGATTGGGTCAAGCCGATCCATGTGCCGTACAGGGACCTCGTCGCCTACAATTTCCCGCCGAACACCCAGGGCATGGCTTCCCTCGAGATCCTCAACATCATGAACAACTTCGATGTGAAAAAGCTCGGGGAGGGCTCGGCCGACTACTACCATCTGCTCGTGGAGGCGACCAAGCAGGCTTTTGCCGACCGCGACCGCTACCTGACCGATCCGAACTTCTCGCCCATTCCCCTGGACTATCTGCTCTCCGCCGCGCACGGCAAGGAACAGGCCGCCCGCATCGACCTGAAGAAGGCGGCCAAGGACGTGACGCCGCTCGATCCCAAGGGCGACACCGTCTGGATCGGCGTGGTGGACAAGGACGGCAACGCCGTTTCGCTGATCCAGAGCATTTACCACGACTTCGGTTCGGGCATCGTGGCCGGCGACACGGGCGTGCTGCTGCAAAACCGGGGCAGCTTCTTCTCCCTCGACCCCAAGCACGTCAACCATCTCGAGCCGCGAAAGCGCACCTTCCATACGCTGAACCCGGCAATGCTTCTCAAGGACGGCAAGCCCTATCTCGTCTACGGCACCATGGGCGGCGAAGGCCAGCCGCAAACCCAGGCCGCCATCGTGACCCGGGTCGTGGATTTCGGCATGATGCCCCAGGACGCCATCAACGCTCCCCGCTGGCTGCATGGCCGCACCTGGGGCGCGTCGTCCAACGATCTGAAGCTGGAAAGCCGCATGGGCGAGAAGGTGGCGGAAGAGCTGCGCCAGCGCGGCCATCCGGTCAAGGTCGTGGACGCCTACACGGATACCATGGGCCATGCCGGCGCGATCCTGATCGATCCCAAGACCGGCGTTCGCTACGGTGCGACCGACCCCCGCGGCGACGGATCGGCTGCCGGATATTAGGCGCTCCCGCAACGAAAAGGCGGTCCGTTTGGGCCGCCTTTTTTTTTGCGTCCCGACGCCCGCAAGACGCGTAGCCACAAGGGTTCGTGCCCAGGCAGGCCTTCCAGGGACTGCGGGGATATGTGATGATGCTTCACCCGGCAACCCGGGTGCGGCGTCGGGACGCCTGGCGGGATCAATGGCGGGAATAGGCCAGTGCCCACGGCAGCCAATCGGAGAGGAACGTGATCGAGCTTGAGGACGCCGATGCGGCGCGGCTGATTTTCCTTATGCGGGCGTTGCCGCTGTGGGACGATTTTTCGCAGGCGGACCTCGCCCGGCTCGTGACGAGCGGCGCGGTGCGGCAACGCCTGTTCGGCCAGGGCGAGGTCGTGCTGGAGCAGGGCAACTATGAAAAGACCTTTTTCCTGCTCCTATCCGGCCGGGTGCGGGTGCTGCGGGACGGCCGGGAAATCGCGGTTCTTGCCGAGCCCGGCGCGGTCTTCGGGGAAATGAGCTTTGTGCTCGGCAAGGGGCGCACGGCCACGGTCATGGCCGATGCCCCGACCGACTGCCTGGTCGTGGATATGGGCTATGTGGATTTTCTGGAAAGCCCGGAGCGCGAGGATTTTCTCATCCGCATCTTCCGCCGTCTGGCCGGGGTGGTGGCCAAGCGCCTGGGATCGGCCAATGCCCGCAAGGCCGAACTTTTCACCGCCATCCGGGAGCGGCGCGAGAAGCTTAAATCCCATATCGCGGCCGAGCGGCAAGCCATCGCCACCCTGCGGCACGAACTCGAAAGCCTGGATACCACCGACGACGAGGCCGTCCTGCGCCAATTGCTCGATAGGCGGTTTTGAGGGAAGTGGGGAGAAGGAGTGGAGGAGAGGAGGGGGAAGGAGATTCCGGGGGAGGGGTTTTTTTGAAAAAAAACTCCCTCCCCCGGACCCCCACCCTCAAAAACTTCTATAAGGGGAGATGGTTGGGAAGGGGGGCGTATTTCCTGGAATCGGCAGCAACGAGAAGCAACAGAAAAGAATCCTTAAGGGATTCCAAAGGGTGGGAGCCCTTTGGCCGCCGGAGGCATTCCCCCTGCGATTATTACCCCTGGCGCTTGGTGGGCAACAGTTCGTTGAGCTCGTCGATGTAGTGCTTTTCCAGCTGGTTGACCCGGTCGATATGGGTGCGGAAAATCATGTCCATGCGCGGGTCGAAGAAGCGGTGGCTGCTGTAGCTCGAAATCGAGACAAAGCCGCGCCGGGCCTTGTGCGCGCCGCCCATGCCCGGGTCGTAGCGCGTGATGCCGTTGGCGATGCTCCAGGCGATGGGAGCGTAGTAGCACAGCTCGAAATGGAGAAACGGGATGTCCTCGAAGGCGCCCCAATAGCGGCCGAACAGGATGTCGTCCTTATGCGCCAGCAGGGCCAGGGCCACCGGATCGCGCCGTCCGGCCTTGAAGGCGGCGGCAAAAGCCAGGCGATGGCGGAAGGCGGCGGGCAGGCCCTCGAAAAATTCCGGGGTCAGGTAACGGCAGCCCCAGGGACCGAACTTGGCGTTGGTCTTGTCGTAGAGCTCGCGCATGATGGGGAAAAACGTGTCCGGGATCTCCGCGCCGGAAACGACCCGCACCTCGATGCCCGCTTCGGCCAGAGCCCGGCGTTCATGCCGTATGGCCTTGCGCCGGTTGGTGTTGAGCGTGGCCAGGAAGTCATCGAAGTCGCCGTACTGCCGGTTGCGCCACAAATAGCCCTGATGCCGCCAGGCCGTGAAGCCGAAGTCCTCGGACGAGGCGGCGAACTCCGGTTCGGTGAAAAGCAACGCCGCGCCCTGGACGCCGTTGCCCAGGCAGTATTGCTCGATGGACTCGAAAAGCCGCCGCGACAACCGCACCTGGTTGCAATGCGGGTCCATCAGAAACCGCAGTCCCGTGGCCGGGGTGAAGGGGCTGGCGCCGACCAGGCGCGGATAATAGGGCAGGCCGAGCCGGCTGGCCGCCTCGCCCCACAGCTGGTCGAAAACGAATTCCCCGTCGGAATGCCATTTGAGGTAGAGCGGAATGGCCCCCACGAGCTTGCCCGAGGAATGGGCGAGCAGATGGTTGGGGTACCATCCCTTGGCCGGCGAAGCGCTGCCGGAATCCTCCAGAAGCTTGAGCCAGGCCCACTCGAAAAACGGCGTTTCCAGGGATGCGGCCAGGGCGTCCCATTCCGGCTGCGCGGTCTCGCTCATGGAGCGGACAAAGCGCATGGTGAGTTGGTCGGCAGGAACGGTCATTGCGGAATCATACGCCGCTCCCCGCGTTCTGTCATCATGCGGCGGGGCCGGACGACGGATAATGATCACCGGCCGCGATCCGCGCCCAGCCATGCGCCGGAAGCGGAGGGGGCATAAGCGCACGACAGTCCTCCCGGGCAGTGGGCGGATGCGCCAGGCGCGTCGGCGTCGCGGCAGGCATCCCCGGCAGAAGATCGGCCTCGGGGGGATCGGCGATCAGACGGTCAGCGCGGCCAACGCGGCATCGGCATCGTCGAAAATGGCGAATACCTTCCCAAGGTCGGTAATGCGCAGCACCTTGGCCACGCCGTCGGCTATGGAGCATAGCGCCACGCTGCCGCCTTCGGGCAGCAGCCGGTTGCGCACTGTGATCAGGGAGCCGATGGCGCTGGAGTCCAGAAACTCCACGCCGGAAAGGTCGATGACCAGAACCTTGGGCACGGTCTCGATATGCGGGGCCAGACACCGCTGGAAATCGGGACACACGGTGTAGTCAAAGGTTTTGGGCAGTCCGGCCACCAGCGTGACCGGGCCGTGCTGGGTAGCGATCAAATCCATGGAGCCTCCGATGCGCCAGAAAGGCGACGTTTGGCGTTTACCATGGGGCCAGGGATGGGGCAACCCGACATATAGTTGCAAATATTTCTCTTCCGAATAGCGGCGCTTGTGTGTATCAGGGAAGAGCCGCGCAAGAGAACGGATCGGGCCGCCTGGAAGCCCAGAAAGGGCGGCCGGAGGTGCAACACACACCATGAACAAGGACCCCGGTCAACGCAACGGCGTGTCTCCCCCAGAGGCTTGTTCCGACTCGGTCTGCGCCATGCTCGACCGGGTCGGCGTGCCCCGCGATTCCAAATGGCGGGGGCTCATCCTCTACATGCGCAGCATCAAGAATTACGATTTCCTGGACAACGAACAAAAAGAGCAGTTGCAGGCCCTGGGCATGGAAGTGCTCAAAGCCCGGGATTTCTCCGAGGCGAAATTCCAGGAAGTCATCAAGGCCAACGAGCGCATCCTGAGCGCGCCCTGGAATCTGGCCATCACCCGCACGCTCCAGGAAACCGCCGCCCTGGTCCAGGAATTCCAGGACACGCTCTTCAAGCACAAGGGCGGTGTGCAGAAGCTCGAAAAAGTCACTGTCGAAGCCGTGGAATCCGGCGGCGACGTGGAACGCATGCT
Source organism: Desulfovibrio sp. JY (assembly GCA_021730285.1). NCBI lineage: Bacteria > Pseudomonadati > Thermodesulfobacteriota > Desulfovibrionia > Desulfovibrionales > Desulfovibrionaceae > Desulfovibrio > Desulfovibrio sp. JY. The sequence continues at coordinate 630,480 of CP082962.1, read as the reverse complement.
CGGCACCATCCGTCGCGGATTCAAGGAAATGGCCACCCTCATCGAAGAGGACGCCGAAAAAATGGTGGCCATGAGCCTGACCGATTCCCTCACCGGCATCCACAACCGCCGGTCCTTCGACAACCACATCGAAAAGGTCGTGGCCAGGGCCGAGGCCGAACAACGCCCCCTGTCCCTTTTCATGTGCGACATCGACCACTTCAAAAATTTCAACGACCAGCATGGCCACCGCATCGGCGACCAGGCCCTGGTCGTGGTCGGGGCCATCCTCAAAGGCTTTGCCGAGGAAATGAAACAGCTCGAGGACCGCGATATTTTCCCCGCCCGTTACGGCGGCGAGGAATTCGCCGTGGCCCTCTCCGATATCGGCAAGGAAGAAGCCGAGGAACTGGCCGAAATCATCCGACGCAAAATCGAACGCTACAACTTCGTCATCCGGGACCCCGACGGCCAGATCCTGGCCTCGGGCATCAAAATCAACGTCAGTATCGGCGTGGCCGAGCTGCTCGTGGATTGCCCCGGATGCGGCGTGGCCCACCTTGTCGACGCAGCCGACAAAGCCCTCTATCTGGCCAAATCCTCCGGCCGCAACCAGGTTCGCGTCTACGTCAGGCCGTAGCGGGCGGGCGAGCGAGCCAGCAGGACAGGGCAGGACAGGACAGGGGCTCTGCCCCTGACCCCGCCGGAGGGCTTATGCCCTCCGGACCTCCCTTTTCCGGGTTGGGATGGTGGGCGAAAAAGCGGGGGCGGAGCCCCCGCTTTTTCGCCTGACGCCCTATTTCAAATAGTACCTGCCGTCTTTGAGCGTTGCGGTGGTGGTGACGTATTTGGCCAAGTCGCGCAGGGTGACGAAGGCGATTTCCTTGTGTTTGGCCAGCATGGGCAGCAGGGCTTCCCATTGTTCATTGGTGAATTCGCCGGGGCCGTGGGAGTAGAGGCAGCCGACGCCGCCCACCTCGTCGAGTTTCTTGAGGAAGGCTTCGAGCTTGGCTTTGAATTCGGGGCTGGCGGGGTTCGTGCCGAAGAGGTCGCGGGGTTTTTCGGCGAAGACGCGGTAGAGGTTGTAGCCGTCGGGGGAGCCGAGGGCGACGTTGCCGGCCGGGCCGACGCGGCCGATGTTCAAGCCCAGTTCGCCGGTGATCTTGCGGGAGACGGCGTCGGTGACCAGGAAGGGGTAGACCATGGAGGTGCAGCTGTAGCCGGGGAGTCCGGCCTCGATGTCTTTTTTCCCGTTTTCCATCTCGTAGCGGGCATTTTGGGGAATATCGACGTAGAGCGGCACCAGGCCGTTTTTGAAGAAGATGTCCATCTTGTCGTTTTTGGACAGGAAGGCGGCGTGGATATTGGCGTAGTAGGTGTCGCCGAGTTCGGCGGTGACGCCGCGGGTATTGTTGAGGGCCTCGACGAGCTTTTTGAGGTTGGGGGTGGGGCCGTTTTCGGACAGGTCGTATTCGGCCACGGGCTCGGGCTTGTTGTTGACGAAGATGCGCAGCTTGGCGGCGGCCGGGTCGACGGCGGCATAGGCGGATTTGGCGGCGGGGTTGTAGTAGCGCAGCCGGATGACGTCGCCGGGGGCCACCGGCACGTGGTCGCGGGTGTGGTTGGCGATCTCGTGGCCGTTGGCCACGTGTTTGGCCATGACGGCGTAGTCGTCGGCGGTGGCCTTGGCGGTATTGACGGCCAGGGTGGTTTTGATGCCGTAGGCGTCGCTGTCGCTGGCGAGTTTCGACCAGAGGGCCAGGTTGGGCAGGTCGTCGATGACGATGGCGAGGTAGGCCCGGGGGCCCTTGCCGGGCAGGGGCACTCCCTTGGTGGCGCTGGTGAGGCCCTGGGCGGCGACCTGGGGCGGGCAGGCGGCCAACAGGATGGACGCTATAAGGAAAAAGCCGCCAAGGGCGGCGGTAATGCGCGGGCGCATGGGTATATCCTCCGGTTCTGTGTATCCATGAAACTCATTCATAGGGGCTGTTTTTCAAAAAACAAGCCGGAAGAAAGCCTTTTAAAAAGGCGTTGTCTCCCACAACCTGTTGGAAAGTTTAGGAAGGGGAGAGCGCGAGAGGGGCTACCCCCCTTTTCAAAGGGTTTCCCCTCTCGCATTCTCTTCCCCTCTTTTCACTTCAAACTTTGCAGCCAGTCGAACAGGCCCGGGGCGTTGCCGCCGAGGCGCCAGATGGCCAGGCGGGAAAAACCGGCGGCGCGGGCGGCCTGCCACAGGGTGGACAGGGTTTGGGCGTCGGCGTGCCAGATCTCGTGGGATTTGCCCTCGGCGTCGCGGTATTGGCTGACGAGGTAGCCGTCGGGGGCGGAGCGTGTGGAGGGGACTTTCTTGCGGGCCAGCAAGGTCGCGGCGGCGGTTTCGTCGAGTTGGACGGCGGATTTGCCTTCGGTCCAGTCGAAGCCGCCGGTGGACAGCGCCAGCCCCGTGGCGGAAAGCGCCCCGATGGCGCGCAGCGCGTTCGCCTGATCGGCCAGGAAGGCCGGGGTGGCCTTGGGGCCGGGGCCGGAGTGGGAGCCGAAGAGGTTGTAGCCCATGAGCAGGTATTGGGGGCCGACGGGCAGCGGCTTGCCGAGGTAGCGGGCCTGGGGCTGGAGCAGCACGGACAGGGCGAGTCCTTGCTGGCTGGTGCGCTGGTAGAGCTCCCGGATGAAGTCCAGGAAGGCCGGCCAGTCATCGGCTGCGATATTTTCGTAATCGATTTCGAGGCCCGCGAAACGGGAGCGTTTGGCCAGGGCGATCAGGGCGTCGCCATGGGCCGCCCGGGCGGCCGGGGTGGAGACCAGCCGCTTGACCAGCGCCGGGTCCTTGAGTTTGGCGTTTTTGCCCGAGGGCGGAGTCAGGTCGTTGACCACGGTCAAAAAGGCCGGGGTGCGGCCGAAGGCGTGCTCCACGTCGCCGTGGAAGAGCGCTTCCCATTCCGGGGCCAGGTACGGCTGATCCTTGTCGTTAAACGACGCGGCAAAGACCCGCACCGTGTCGAAAAGCCCGGGATGCGCCCGCCATTCGGCCATGCCCCGGGGCAGGTCCCAGTAGGCAATCCAGGCCGTGAGCCTGTCAGTGGGCCGTCCGGTCTGGCCCATGGCCGGCCGGGCCGGCCCGGCCAGAAGGACAAGGGCCAGGGCCAGCGCGGCAAGAAGGGTCGACGCGAGGGGGATTTTCCGGCTTTCGCCGGGAGTTCCCCTTAGAATATATAACTTATGCTGGCCCATGCTTCATTGAGGTTATAGGTGGGGGTACTGAAGTAGGAGTACTTGATAGAGAGCTTTAACCGCTCTTTCATGGTGATGTCCATGCCGGCGTTGACGCGCCAGATGTTGCGCCAGTCGTTGTCGCGGTCGCGCGAGGGGCCGTAGCCCACGCTGCCGTTGAGGTTGTACCAGCGGGTGGGGGAGTAGCCGAAGCTGGCGTAGGCCAGGTGGGTGGCCAGGTCCAGGGGCGCCCAGTACTCGATGGGGTTGCGGTCGCTGTTGGCGAACTGGAAGGCGTAGCCCACCGAGAACATCGGATATTCGAACAGGCGGCGCAACAGGCGGCCGTCCACGGACCCGGTGTTGTTGCCGTCGGTGCGGGAGATGGCGTGGCCGCTGACGAAGAGGTCCCAGAAGTCGAGGAGGCGGGTGTGGGTGAAGAGGCTTAGGCGGTTGGCCATGATCTGGGCGTAGATGGCCTCCACGGTGTCGATGCGCTCATGGGCGCCTTGCAGTTCCCAGATGCCGTCGACCTTGACGCCCTTGGGCGCGATGGGGCCGTGGAGGGTGACCTGGCCGCCCGGGAACGTGCCGGGGCCGTCCTCGGTGTTCGTGAGCTGGCCCTGGGCTTCGATCCAGTATTCGGGTCGGAAGAACCAGCGCGCGCCCAGGGTGAGGTCCTCGCCGTTTAGGTACTGGGTATGCCTCGAATTGAAGACGTTGTAGGCGTCCTGGGGATCGAGATAGCCGTTGGCATAGGCGTTGTTGACGGCTTTGATCAGCTGCCCGCGGCGCTGGTAGCTGTCGATGGACCATTCGATGCGGCCGGCGCGCACGTACACCATGAAGTCGTCGCGCGGATGCACCTCGCCGCTTAAGCCATACCACCAGTAGCGTCGGTTGTCGCTGTCCCACCAGGTATCCACGGACGCTTCGGCCCTCGGCCGGGTGCGCAGTTTGGCCCGAAAGAGCTGGGTCGCGGCGCGCTCGGAATCGGGGCTTAGGTCCACGGCCTTTTCGGCCAGCTGCACGGCCACGGGGTCGTCGTGCTCGTAGTAGGCGTTGACGGCATGATTGTAGGCCAGCTCTTCGGGCCTGGCCTTGAGTTCCTTGGCTTCCTGGAAATAGTTGTCGGCCTGGCCGAGCTGTTCCTGCCAGGAATAGACCTTGGCCAGCTCCAGGGAAACCTGGTGCATGGGGTCGGCCTGGTTGAGGTAGTTTTCGAGGCCGGCCACGTCGAGGCGCGGCGAGACGGCCTTGGCGGCGGTCAGCCGGGGATTGGCCATGGGCGTCCAGAAACCCTCGGGCGCGAGGTTGAAGGCCCGGGGAAAGTGCTGGTCGACCACGCTGGTGTAGGCGCCCCGGGCGGCGGCGTCGGCCACGAGCAGTTCGTCCGGGGCGTTGCCGCCGGGGTAGAAGAAAACGGGCTGCTTTTGCCCCAAAAGTTCGCCGCTGGGGTCCAGGGCCTTCAAGCGTTCGGTGAGCCGCGTTTCCATGGCCGCCTTGTCCGTCACGCCCTTGGCCGCGCCGGCCACGCTCCAAAGCGGAACGGCGTAGCCGCCGGGACCGGTCACATAGGGCGGATTGTGGTCGGTCAGGGCCAGGGACCAGCGGCCGGTGCCGACGAGCCGGGCCACTTCGCCCGCGTCCGGCAGATAGGGCGTTGCGGGCACCAGGGATTCGCCGCCGACCACGAGTACGGCCTTGCCGCCGACCTCGGCCAGCAGGATGTCGATCTTGTCCAGCACGGCCGTGTCGGTGCGGTCGACGAGAAGGAGCACCTGGGGCGCGGTGTCCGTGTCCTTGTGGTCGCGGGCGGCCTGTCCCGTCGGGCGCTCGGCCAGCTCCGCCAGGCTCAGGAACTGCCCTTTTTGTTCAGCCAGGGCGCGCAGATGCGCGGCCATCTGGGACAGGCGCACCTTGCCCGGCGCGTCGGCGTCGCGCACGTCGCTGTAATAGAGACACAACACGCCGCTGCCCGGGCCGAACTCGCGCAGCTTTTCCAGCGTGGGATAGGCCGGGCGAAAGCGGTGGTCGGCGGCGGCGGCGATGGCGAACTTCATGTTGGCGGCGGCGTCGTCCGGCGCGGCGGCGTGGAGCCGCTTGGCCACCTTGTAGGCCTCGGCTTCCTTGCCGGTCAGCTGGTAGACGCTGAGAAGACCGCGAAGCGACGAGAGGTGGTCGGGATTCTTGGCCAGCATGGCCTCGAACTGTTCCTTGGCCTCGGGGAATTTTTCCTGGTCGAGGAGCACCCGGCCGAGCAGGTTTTGCAGGTTCAGGGAATCCGGGTCGAGGGCCAGGCCGCGGCGGGCATAGTCCTCGCAGGCCGGCAGGTCCCGGGTGAATTCCGTGGCCTCGGCGGCATAGCGTAAAAGCTCCCGGTCCTTGGGATGGGCGGCAAGACCGAGGGCCGCTTCGGTCACCACATCCTCGTAGCGGCCAAGGCCCATGAGCGCTTCGCACACGATGGCCCCGAGCACCGGGGACTTGCTGGCGGCGTAGGCCTTGCCCAGGGCGTCCACGGTTTCCTGGTAGCGGGTCTGTCGGTTGAGCGCCCGGCCGAGGCCGGCCAGATAGTCCGAGGACTTGGGCTCGCGGGCGAGCAGATCGCGATACAGCGATTCGGACCCGGCCGGATCGCCCATCTCCAGGCGCACCACGGCCGCCGTGCCGAAGACGGCGCGGTCGCCCTTGGCCAGTCTGGCCTCGTACCAGGCGGCATACTCCCGGGCGGCGGTGAAATTGTTCCCGGCGGCGAGCAGGGAGATGACGCGCAGGCGCATGCGGTCGTCGTTCGGGGCCAGGGTCAGGGCCTTGCGGAAATGGCCCAGGGCCTCCTGTTCCTTGCCGTCGAGGAAGGCGAATTCGCCCAGGGCGTATTCCCGGTCGAAGGGCGAGGCCTTGGCGATGGCCTCGGCCAGGAGACGGTCGGCGTCGTCGGAGCGCCCCTGGCGCTTGCGGGCCAGGGCCAGGTAGAGCCGGGCCTCGTTCTGCTCCGGATCGTCGGCCAGGGCGGCTTCCAGGAAGTTGGCGGCCTCCGCGATGCGGCCCACGTCCCACATCACCTTGCCGGCGTCGGCCAGAATGGCGCCCATGGCTTTGGGCGGCAGGTTTTTGGCCCAGGCCGGGGGCGTCAGGAAGAAAAAGCCGTCCCCGAGTTGGGCGTCGACCAGGGCGCGGCCGATGCGCAGATAGAGCTTGCCGGCAAGCTGGGGGGAGAACGCCACGCGCACGAGCTTGCCGTCGGCATTGAACCCGGTCACGGCGGACTGGCCGAGTCCGTCCGCCGGCAGCACGGCCAGGGCGTGGAGTTTTTCGAGGGCCAGGTTCTCCTGGCCGTTGCGCAGGGCGGCAAGCGCCGTGAGCAATTCGCCGTACGGACCGTAGTTTTGACCCTGAAGCACGTTGCCGACCAGATCCCAGCGGTTGACCGCGCCGAGCGTCCAGGCCAGGCCCAGGGGCGAAACCTCGGGCGCATAGGTCTTAAGCAGCGCCATGGTGGCGCCCTGCTTGCCGCTTTCGAGCAGCAGCGGCACCACCCGGGCCAGGAGCGGATCGCCGGCGGGCAGGCCTTCCTTCAGGGAGACTTTCCAGATGCCGAGGGCCGCGTCGGGGCGGTTGGCGGCCCACAGCCGCCAGCCCACGTCGCGCAGGATGGAGGCCCGGGTGTCGAGTCCCTCGGTTAAGGCCTCGACTTCCTTGACGGTCTTTTCCGCGTCGCCGGTCTTGCCGATGGTGGCGGTCATGGCGTCGGCCAGGTCGATGAACTGGCCGCGGAAGGGCCGGCGATTCTTGATGCGGCGCATCTCCCCGGAGGCCACGGCGAGGTCGCCCTTGTTCCAGGCGGTCAGGGCCAGGCCGAAATGGAGTCCGTCCTGGTCGGGCTCGCCCCGCAGCTTGTCCTCGAAGGCGGCGGCGGCATCCGCCTGGTCCGAGGCGCGCAGGGCCATGATGTAGCGGCCCTGGAGCACGGGATTTTTGGGGTCGAACTGGAGGCTCGTGGCCAGAAACTCGCTGGCTTTCTTATACTCCTTGGCCGTCAGCCGGGCGTCGGCGATCCAGCTGGCCCACCGGCCCACGTCCGGGGCGTTGCGCCAGTCCTTCTCCCACAGGTCGGCGGCCTTGGCCGGTTCGCCCCGGTCGAGAAACACCCAGCCCAGTTCGCCGGTAACGGCCACCTCGTCGTAGCCGCCGGCCAGGGCCTTTTCGAGCAGGGTCTGGGCCAGGGCGAGGTTGTTTTCCCCGAGCATCCGCTTGCCGGCGTAAAACTGGAGCGCGGCCAGAACGTCCTTGCGCGGCCCCGCATCGTCGGCAGCAGCCAGTTCGCCCATGGCCGTCGCGTCCCCGGCGGCGTAGCCGGCGGCGAGGCGCGCCACCTGCCTGTCCCGGTTCGTGGTCGGTTTCCAGGCGGCGAGAAAGCGCGTCAGGTCGGCCTTGGCATTGGGCCTGGAGAGCAGGTCGAGGATGAGCACGCCGCTGGTCTTTTCACTGACGCCGGCCAGGTAGCGGGCCAGGTCCGGGTCCTTGCCCCCGGACTGCTCGTCCAGGCGCAGAAGCGCCGTCAGCGTCAGGGTGTTGGCCATGACGTTGTCCGGCTCCACCTTGCGCGCCACGGCCAGGGTGTCGACGGCCCCGGCATAGTCCTTCCTGGTGATCTGCAACGAGGCTTTCTGGGTCCACAGGGGCGGATAGGCCGGGTCCTGGGATAAGGCCTTTTCCACGAGCTGCAAGGCCTGGTCGTACTGTCCACGGGCCTGGGCCTGCTGGGATTGCTGCAGCAGGGTCACCACCGAAGCGTCGGCGGCCAGGGTCAGGGTCGGGGCGGAAAGAAGCAACGCCAGGAGGAGGAGAAACCGGATATGCATGGCCTTATTCCTTCACATCGTAATAGACGGCCCCTTTCGGATCCGGACCGGGGGTTCGAAAAAGCATCCGCGATTTGTCGAAGCGGTTGGCGAGCCTGGTCATGTCTTCGGCGTCGGCAAGCGGCGGCATATCGAAGAGCAGCCAGTCCGGCCGCGGCAGATTCTCGGCGGCAAACAGGCGCTCCCTGGCCGGAGGCGTCACGCGCAGGGCCACGGCAAAGCCCTTTTCGCGCAGCCGCTTTTCCAGGCGCGTCAGCACGGCGTCATCCGGAAAATCCTCCAGGGACAACACGAACCCGCCCAGCAGCTTGGCGATGATCAAAGAGGCCGGGGCCGAGGCCACGGAGGTGGCGACGGCTTCGACCTTGGCCGGGTCGGCTTCGTGCAGATCCAGAAACGGAATCACGCCATTGGCGGCCACGGTCACCAGGGCGGCGGCATTGGTCACCGGATCGGCGGTCAGGGTCGTCGCCGGCAGCACCATGGCGGTCAGGGTGCGCACGTTGTCCAGGGACGCGTCGGCCAGGGACGGGGCCGCAAGCCAACGTGGCGGGAAGGTGGTCAGGCGCAGGTCGCTGAAGGCCGCCTTGTGCTCGCCCTTCTCGCCGAGCGCGCCCAGGGCGAAGCTGCCCCGCTCGGTGCCGGCGGTCAGGGGGATGGGGTAGGGGCTTATGTCCTTGCCGCCGACGCGCATGAGCAGGCGGTTATTTTTCACGCAGCAGTCGAGGTCCACCGGGCCGGTCTGGTCCACGGGCAGGACGTAGTTGACGAGGGTGTTTAGGGCATGCTCGTTTTTCTCGCGCACGATGACCTGGTCCTCGGTGACCTGGATGCGGACGTAGGAGCCGCTGTTGCGGTAGCGCAGATAGATGAGCGCCGCGCCGCCCCGGGCGGGCACGACCTTGACCCGGCACAGGAAATTCTCGAACCCTTCGGTGCCGCGAAGCAGGGCGAAGCCGTCCTTGCCGGCCGGATTGGCCAGCGTCAGCCCCTGGCCGTTCGCCGTAATGGCACCGGTGCCGACCTGCCACAGGCCGCGCAGGACCGAGTTGGAAAAATCCAGGAAGCTGCTTCTGGGCAGGCGCGATTCGATCTCGAGCAACAGGCGGTCGGGGCTCCAGGTCGGGTCGATCTGCAACCGGGCCAGCCGGCGGGGATCGGCCTGCCGGGAATTGTACGATTCGCCCACCCGGGTGAAGGCGACCGGAAAATACCGGTCGAGGCCTGCGTCGTTGGGGGCGGCGATGGCCGGCGGCAGGCTCACGCCGAGCGTGTTGGCCGGCATGAAGAGATAGCCGAGGGGCGGCTTGCCCGTTTCGTCGGTGATGGTGGCGTAGGCCTGCTTGTAATCGGCGGCCACCCGGGCGGCGAAGGCTTCCGGCGTCTCCCCGGGCTTGCCGTCCCGGGCGTCGAGGCGGGCGGTCAGGTAGTAGGCGTACCCGCCCTCGGGCGTTTCGTTGATGAGCTTCGAATGGAAACCCATGGAGTTCACGTCCCAGAAGGGATTGGCCGCAACCTTGCGCAGTTCGTCGGAGCGCACGAAAAAGCGGTTCCACCCCGTCACCACGTCGCCGGAAAGATAGAGCGAGGCGTTATAGCCCGTTTGCACCAGGATGGGCTGGCTGAAAAGGACGCTGTCTTTGCGGCCGCCCTCGAACATCAGGTAGAGGGCCTTGTCGGGCAACGGCCCGTCGGCGTCGTAGAAGTTCTTTACGTCCTTTGTGGTGACGGTCTGGTAGCCGGCCTTGGCCAGGGCGGAAAGCTGCTCGCGCAGCCGTTTTTTGCTGGTGAGCGTTTTGGACTTCTCGTCGAGGCTCAGGCCCCCGTAGGAGATGGCCATGAAGCCCTCGCGCTGGGTCCATTGGTCGCGGTGGTGCTGCGGCGGCGTGTCCCGCTTGAAGGCCGTCTGGTAGATGAGGAAGCCGGCGACGGCCAGGATGGCGTACTGGAAGAGGTAGCGCAGGAACTTTCTCATGACATCTCCCCCGCGTCATGGGTGTCATGGGAGGAAGGCCGGGTGCCCCAGTTGGATTGCCAGAAGGTGAGCAGGGCCCACAGGATCTGCCACAACAGCACCGTGAGGTAGAAAAAGCAGAACGGCACGCCGTAGAGCCACAGGTTCGAGCGCTTGAGAAAAAGGTACGAGGTGCACATGAGCATGCTCATGAAAAAAACGCCCGCGATGTAGGTGATGGGCCACACGCCGTAGGCGGCGGGCACGAAGATGAAGGCCCGCAGCACCACGAACGGGGCCAACACCGGCAACAGCAGGCCCAGGTAGAAGGAGATGGCCATGAAAGGTTCCTTGCGCCACATGAACAGGCTCGCCTTGAGGCTCTCGCGCAGCCAGGAGCGTTTCCAGCGCATCTGCTGGGTGTAAAACGTGTGGTAGGTGGAAGGCACGATGGTGTGGGTCACGGCCGAGTGCTGGTAGACGGCGTAATGGCTGGTCAGCACGAAATTGGTGAGGCTGCGGTCGTCGCCGAAGGTGGCCGGCTGGCCCAGGTAGGTCTGGTGCTCCCAGGCGTCGAGGTAGCGCATGAGCACGTCGCGCCGGTAGCAGGCCAGGGGGCCGGACAGGCAGGTGACGGTGTCGAAGATGCTTTCGGCGGCCTTGAAGATGCGAAAGCCCACGAAGTAGCGCACGGCCTGCATCTTGGTCAGCAGGTTGGTCCACTTGTTTTCCACTTCGCAGCGGCCGGTGGATGCCCCCACTTTGGGGTTCTTGAGGGGCTGGACCACGTTTAAGATGGACAGGGGCTGCAGGAAGCTGTCGGAGTCGACGAAGACCACCATGTCGCCGGTGGCCATGCGCGCGCCGGCGGCCATGGCGTGGCGCTTGCCCCGGTTTTTGGGGAAGGCGTGGATGGTGAAGCGTTCGCCGACCTCGTCGTAGATCTTGTCCCGGACCTCTTTGAGCACGGCCAGGGTGCCATCCGAACTGCCGTCGTCGACCACGATCAACTGCAAACGGTCCTCGGGATACTGCTGGTTGAGGCAGCCGCGCACGGTCTTTTCGATCCATTCCTCCTCGTTGAAGCAGGGAATGACGATGGTGACCGAGGGGGTGAACTGCGGGTCCACGGGGTAGGGCCGGTACAGGGCGGCGAAGAAAAACCGCGAGAGCAGGTAGAAAAGCGCGCACAGGCCGTAGAGAAAGATCGGCACGTCGAACCAGAAGTAGAAGATGCTTTCCTTTTTGATGAACCACACCCCGACAAGGGTGAGCATAATGCCGAGCAGCGAGGCCGCTTCGAAGTAGCGCCAGCGGCGGCGGCGCAGGTATTCGGTGAGGTTTTTTTCGAAGGTGAAGGCCGCGCCTCCCAGGGAAGCGTCGAGACGCACCACCCGGGCCGGCAGCTTGACGAAGGACTCGTAGCCTTCGGGCATGGTCCCGGCGGCCAGGAAGAAGCGCAGCACCACCTTGTCGCCCACGCGCAGCTTGCGGTCGGGCTCGATGAGCATGCCGCTTTCGGACAGGTTGATGATGCGGCCCGAGCAATAGCGGTACTTGCCGTTGCTGGAGTAGACGTCGACCTTTCCCTCGGAGAAATAGCGGGTGTCGGAACTTCTTCGGGAAGCGCTTTTGGTGGGAATATCCGGCAGAAAGCGCCTGTCGGGTTTTTCTCGAGGAAACACTTCCACTTGCGGCATTTGCTTACTCCCTGGATCGAATGCTGGGCTGCCGGCCGTCTCTGGCGGTATGGGCCGGCCTGGCGTTTTATTTTTTTAATTTTTTATTCACGGGGCCTCTCGCCGCGCTGCCGATCGGTCGGGCCTTCGCCCTGCAAGATGTCCGCTTTTCATACTCGTAAGCTATGGTAAAATAGTCTTACATATCGGTTTGTTAGTAATAAATTCCAATTGCTTGGCCATGTTCGGCGCCTTTCCCGATAAAAGGCTGCCATCGTCCAAATGTTGCCACGTATAACCAATTTTTCATGTTATGTGCAATGGCTGGGCCAAGCTCGGGCTTTGGAGAAGGCGTTTTCGGACGAAGCGGACGCAAACCGAAACCGGCGTCACGAAGTCGTGGAGTCGGGGGGGAAGGCGGAGAGGATGGGGGGGAGGAGTGGTCGTGACCGGACGGGGGGCCCGTCCGTCCGGTCACGGCTTGGGGAGGGAATGTATAAGTCCGTTAATCGGCGTGTTTGTTATTCATGAACATGTCGGCCAGCCAGGAAAGGGCCAAACAGCAGGCAACCACGGTCGATGCAAGGATGACTTTATCGATGAACATAATGGCAACCTCCGATTGCCCTTATGCCTTGCATTCGCCGTGCCATGCGGGGTCTAGGCGCTGTCGCGGTCCGGAGCCTCCCGGCGTTTGGGATGGGGCAGCGCGAAATTGAGCAGCACGCCGGCGACGCCGGCCAGGCCGATCCCTTCCAGGTGCATGCCGCCGAAGGAAAACGTCATCTTGCCCATGCCGAGGACGATGATGAGCGCCACGATGACCATGTTGCGGGGCTCCATCAGATCGGCGCCCTCGCGCACCAGGGAATTGAGGCCGACCACCATGATGGTGCCGAACAACAGTAGCATGATGCCGCCCATGACCGGGGTGGGGATGGTCTGGAGCAGGGCCCCGAGCTTGCCGACAAAGGCCAGGCAGATGGCGGTCAGGGCGGCCCAGGTCATGAGCGCCGGGTTGTAGATCTTGGTCAGGGCCACGGCCCCGGTGACCTCGGCGTAGGTGGTCAGCGGCGGCCCGCCGAGAAACCCGGCCAGGGCGGTGGCCACGCCGTCGCCCATGAGCGAGCGGTGCACGCCCGGGTTTTCCAGGTAGTTGCGGCCCGTCACCTGGCCGATGGCCAGGATGCCGCCGAAGTGTTCGATGATGGGGGCGATGGCCACGGGCACCACGATGACCATGGCGTCGAGGCTGAAGGTGGGGCCGACGAAGTGCGGCACGGCGAACCAGGGGGCGTTTATGACCGGGGTGAAGTCCACGATGCCGAGGATGAGGCTGAGGAGGTAGCCGGCGGCGATGCCGCACAGGATCGGCACCAGCCGTATCATGCCCCGGCCGTAGATGGCCACGAGCACGGTGACGGCCAGGGAGAAGAAGGACACGGTCATAGCGGTCGGTTCGGGGAAGAGCGCCGCCGCGCCGTCGCCGGTCTTGCCCATGGCCATGTAGACGCCGACCGGGGCCAGGATCAGCCCGATGACCATGATGACCGGGCCGGTGACGATGGTCGGCAAAAGGCGCGACAGGATGCCCACGCCGCGCAGGCGGATGAGTACGGCCACCACGGCGTAGACCGCGCCCACGGCGGCGAGCGCCCCCATGGTCGCCGACACGCCGTAGGTTTTGACGCAAAACATGATGGGCGCGATAAAGGCGAAGGAAGAGCCCAGGAAGATGGGAATGCGGCCCTTGGTCAGGACCTGGTAGATGAGCGTGCCCACGCCGGCGCAGAAAAGGGCCACGTTGGGGTTGAGCCCGGTCAGAAGCGGCACCAGCACCAGGGCGCCGAAGGCCACGAACAGCATCTGCGCGCCCACGGGGATGTCCCGCGCCCGCAAGTTGTAATCACTACCCGGCCGAATCGGGGCCATGACCTTCTCCTTTTGGCCGTGGGGCCGCTATTTGGTGCCGAAAATCTTGTCCCCGGCGTCGCCGAGGCCGGGCAGGATGTAGCCGTGCTCGTTTAAGCGCTCGTCGATGGCGGCGGTGTAGACGGCCACGTCCGGGTGTTCACGTTCGAGCTTGGCCAGGCCTTCCGGGGCGCAGACCAGAAACAGCCCCAGGATGCTGCGGCAGCCGGCTTCCTTGAGCAGGTTGATGGTGGCGATGAGCGTGCCGCCGGTGGCCAGCATGGGGTCGAGGATCATGGCCCGGCGCTTGTGGATCTTCTTGGCCAGTTTGACGTAGTAGCGCACGGGTTCCAGGGTGTCCTCGTTGCGGTACATGCCGACCACGCTGACCTTGGCGCCGGGGATCATGTCGAGCACGCCGTCCATCATGCCGACGCCGGCCCGCAGCACGGGCACCACGGTGATTTTCTTGCCGGCGATGCGGTCCACCTCGACCGGGCCGGCCCAGCCGTTGATGGTGACTTTTTCCGTGGGCAGGGACTTGGTGGCTTCGTAGGTGAGAAGCCGGGCGATTTCTCCGGCCAGTTCGCGGAAATCCTTGGTGCTGATGCCGTTTTCACGCAACAGGCCAAGTTTGTGGCGCACCAGGGGATGATCGACGATGGTGACGGGCATGGCGCACTCCTCGGTTGGGGGTGGATGGCGGCTGGGGAATTCCGCCGTAATTTTACAGCGTCTTATAAAAAAGCGGGCCGCACCGCCATGAAAACGACACGGACGGTGTCTTGCGGCGGGCGGGACCATGGCTTTGCGGCAACATTCCGGGCGGCAGCGCGTTCGCCAAACCCGGCTCGCAACGTTTCGCGAAGGGCGACGGGTCGAAAGGCCCTTTCGCAAGCGCGGCCCGCATCGTTTACGGATTTTTGGGCGAAGGGCAAGGCCTGGACGCGGCCCAGGCCGCCCGATTTCGGCTGCGGCGACGGCTTTATCCTTGGGCCGGCGCGTTTGGGGTCCAGGTTTTGGGCCGGGGGGCGTCCGGCGGCCGCGTCCGCTGCCGGGAAACCCCTATTTTTTCCGCTGCCCTTTCCGTTGCGGCAAGGGCCTTCTGCATCCCGTCCTCTCGCCACAGTATTCCGGGTGGAAACAAAAAAAATGTGATGGATTTCTCGCATGGATGGCTCGGATTGAATTTATTTCCGTAGGATATCTGTGACATTTTAGATTATTCCAGGCTATTGTTTTGGAAAAACATAAGGGTTGTTCGAATTTTCCGGGGAATTTTATCTGCAACAGACGATGCTTTCCCATGTTGTTTGCGTACCATATGTCTTCCTGGCTCTATTTTTCCCGGACGTGCAGCATGGTGTCCTTCGGATACGGCCGCCTTGCTTGCACTCCCACACGGGGCGTTATAGTTACGCGAAAAATGATCCGTTCGAGGAGGGTTCCCATGAAAAAGATCATCGTTTTGGTTGCCGCGCTCACCCTGGCCCTGTCCGCCGCTCCGGCTTTCGCCAAAAAGGGCAAGTCCCACAAAAAGGTCGCTCCCAAGTCCTGGGAATGCAACGTCGGCGGTCAGACCATGATGACGGCTTCGGTTGGCGAGTGCATGAAGCTCGGCGGCATGGTCGCCAACTACCCCGGCCCGGACAAGGCCGCCCCGGTCAAGGCCAAGAAGGCCCACAAGAAGGCCAAGAAAGCCAAGAAGTAAGCGCGGCTGCTTTTGTGTGAGGGGAAAGCGCCGCCGGCCGGATGCATCAGACGCGTCCGGCCGGCGGCGCTTTGCGTTGCGGGCCGTTTAGCCCAGGATGTCGATGAGCAGCATGATGTTGAGCGCTATAACCACCGCCGCCACCAGGATCAGGACGGCGTTGGTGAAGGGCCGGTTGGCGTATTCGCCCATGACCGCTTTGCGCGAGGTCAGGCCGATTTGCAGCAGGATGGTGATGGGCAGTTGGATGGACAGGGCGATCTGGGACCAGATGAGCCCCTTTAACGGGTCGCCCACGAACAGGATGGCCACGGCCGCGCCGACAAGGGTGATGACCACGCCCAGGCGCGAGTGGCTGTCGCGGATGTCGTAGGGCTCGCCGAAGATGCCGGCGAAGATGCTGCCCCCGGCCATGCCGGCCGTCACCGACGAGGCCACGCCGGCCAGCAGCAGGCTTACGGCGAAGATGATCCCGGCCGACGGGCCCAAAAGCGGCGTGAGCAGGGACTGGGCCTGCTCCAGTTCGCCGACTGCGGTGCCATGGGTGAAAAACACGGCCGCCGCGAGCAGGATCATGGCGCTGTTGATGCAAAAACCGATCAGCATGGAAAAAAGCGTGTCCAGGTACTCGTATTTGAGCTGACGGCGGATCATTTCCGGCTTGTCCAGGTTCCACTGCCGGCTCTGGATGATTTCCGAGTGCAAAAAGAGGTTGTGCGGCATGACCACCGCGCCGAGCACGCTCATGACGATGGGCAACGACCCGGCCGGCAGGGTGGGCACCACCCAGCCCGTAACCGCCGCGCCCCAGTCGAGGTGCACCAGCGACAGCTCGAAGATAAACGACAGCCCGATCAGCGACACGAAGCCGATGATGTAGCGCTCGAGCCGGCGGTAGGACTTGGAAAAAAGCATCCACAGCACCACGACGAGGGTCAGCAGCGTGCCGACGGCAAGCGGCAGGCCGAAGAGCATGCGCAGCGCGATGGCCCCGCCCAAAAGCTCGGCCAGGGCCGTGGATACGGCGGCGGCCACGGCCGTGCCCAGGGCCGAGACCGCGACCGGGCGCGGCATGTGCTTGACCGCCGCTTCGGACAGGCAAAGGCCGGTCGCGATGCCGAGGTGGGCGGCGTTGTGCTGGAGCACGATCAGCATGATGGTCGATAGCGTCACCATCCACAGCAGATGGTAGCCGAACTCCGAGCCGGCGGCCACGTTGGAGGCCCAGTTGCCCGGGTCGATGAAGCCGACCGTGACGAGCAGCCCCGGCCCCACGTACTTGAAGATCTCGAGGGCCGTGAGCCTCGGGCGTACCCGGTCGCGAAAATGGGCCATGTCGCCGATGGCCCGGGTAAGTTGCCTAAGCGGATGCATTGTTACGTCTCCCCATGGCGGTAAAATCCACGGCAAACTCTGACAGAAGCGGCAGGCGGGGGCAAGAATGGGCGGGAGTTTTTCTTGACGGCAATGGTTGTCATGAATATTGTCAGCGCGACAACTATATGGACCGCCGCCATGGATGACACGTTCTTTTTCGATATGGACAACGCCGTGGGCTACGCCATCGGCCATGCCGCCGCCAGGCTCAAGATAGGGCTGCGGCGGCGGTTTGTGGCTGCCGGCTGCGACGTGACCCCGGAGCAGTGGGTGGTGCTCTACCGCCTGTTCGAGACCCAGGGCCTGACCCAGTGCGGCCTGGGCGAACGCTCGGTCAAGGACAAGACCACCATTACCCGGATCCTGGACCGCCTGGAGGCGAAAAAGCTGCTCGTGCGCCGCCGCGACAGCCGGGACCGTCGCAGCCAGCGCATTTTTCTGACTCCGGCCGGCGAGGCGCTGGT